>DATDKF010000339.1:0-44272 GCA_036520135.1 Solirubrobacteraceae bacterium | reverse complement strand
GTGACCGAGCGGCCCGACGGCCACGGCGGGATGGCGCCGTGCGACACGCCCGACAACGCGGTGCTGCTGTGCGAGAGCGCCGCCGGCTTCCCGCTGCACGTCGCGACCAAGCGCATCGCCCCGGGCGAGACGAACACGTGGGCGATCGAGGTCGACGGCACCGAAGGGTCGATCGCGTTCAGCACGAAGGCGCCGAAGACGCTGCGCGTCATGGACTACGAGCCAGGCGGCGCGCAGGAGTGGCGCGTGACCGACCTCGGGTCGCAGTCCGCCTACGCGACGATCACCGGCGCGATCTTCGAGTTCGGCTTCGCGGACGCGATCCAGCAGATGTGGGCGGCGTTCCTCGACGAGCTCGCGCACGGCGAGGACATGCGCGGCCAGTTCCGCTGCGCGACGCCCGACGAGGCGGCGGCGACGCACCGGATCTTCACGGCCGCGCTGCAGTCGGATCGCGAGGGGACCGCCGTCAAGTTGTGACGACAGCCCCCGATTCGTATGCGGCTTACAGGCGCCGCAGCGCCGCAACAGCCGGCGCCGGTCAGGCGTCGGCCCGCGGATCCGTCATCGGGCGCCATGGCGTGCGAGGAAGACCTCGACCAGGCGCTGCCGGTCGGCGGGCGACGCCTTCTCGAGCGTGAGCGTGTCGCCGTCGATCTCCAGCGTGATCCCGGCGTCGGGGTGGCGGCCGATCCATCCTCGCAGGGCGGCCAGCAGCGGCCCGATCGAGCCGGCGAGGCCCACGACGAGTTGCGCCCACTCGAGCGCGGCGCCCTTGGCGCCCTCCGGCGCCTGCGCCTGGGGGTGCGCCACGTCCTCGACGCCCTGTTCGACCATCTCCGCCCGCAACCGGCTCGCGAGCTCGGCCCGCTCCTCATCGTCGCTGTCGGGGAGGCCCTGCACCTGAACGCGCAGCTCCGTCACGGCGAGCCGACCGTAACCCGGCGCGCGGCGGCGCGCAACTAGCGCCCTATGTACATCGGCGCATCGGCGGTCGTGGTCGCCGCATCGCCCAGACCGGTGGCGTGCTCCGCGTCCTGGCTGAAGCCGCTGTCCGCGCTGCTGCGGTAGGCCCACAGCGCGGCGTCGAGGTTCTCGACGTTGTCGGCGCCGACGATGATCTCGGGCAGGTGGTCGTTATCGAAGTCGAGCAGCGACAGTGCGCTGCCGAACCGCGCTCCCGCCGGCAGCTCGCTCGGGCGGTCGACCGACCGCGAGTGACCGGGATCGGCGCCGTGCGGGCCGCCCGGGATGACGGTCACCGTGCCCGCGCCGCCTTCATCCGAGCCCGCGGCGACGACGATGTCGGACCGCCGGTCCCCGCTGACCTGGCCGATCGCCACGTCGCTGCCGAACTCGTCTCCCGGCGCCATGTCACCGGGCACACCGTCGGTGCGCTGCGTGATCACGGCCGGCTTGCCGGACAGCGGCGAGCGGCCGCCCAGCCAGACCTTGACGCCGCCCCCGTCGACGAAGTCGGCGTCGCCGGCCACGATGTCGGCGAAGCGGTCACCGTTGACGTCCCCCACCGCGACCGCCGACGCCGAGGCGTCCGGCAGGTCGACGCAGCGGCTCGGCCCTCGCTGGCCGCCCTCGCAATAGGACAGGTGCCCATTGTTGACGCTCGGCACGAACGGCGCGCCCTCGACGAGGTCGAGCCGGCCGTCGTGGTCGATGTCGCCGGCCGCCAGACGGCTGCCGAAGCCCTGCTGCCTCGCCTCCACCTCCGGGATCCGTGCGGTGTTCTTGACGCTCAGTCCGTGCGACCCGCCGAAGAGGATGTCGATCGAGCCGGGCTCTCTGTCGCGCTGCTCGGCCTCGGTACCCGGAGCGCCCACCGCCAGGTCGGCGATCCGGTCGCCGTTGAAGTCGGCGGCGACGAGGGCCGCGCCGAAGGCGCCCACCTTCGGCGGCTTCGGGAGGTCGGCGGCGCTGATGACGCGCCCGCCCTTGTCGACGGAGTAGAACACCGACACACCCGCTTGGCCGGGGACGCCGACGGCGAGGTCGGCGAGTCCGTCGTGGTTGAAGTCGGCGCTCGCGACGGCGGCGCCGAAGCCGTCGTCGGCGCGTGGCGGCGGCGGCACGCCGCCCGTCTTGTCGTTGAGCAGCGTCCCGCCGTTCATGGCGTCGACCACGACGACGCCGGAGACCGCCTGGCTCGCCGGCTCGGATCCCTTCGCCAGGCCGAGGACCACCTGCGCGCTGCTGCCCGCGCTGAAGACGTACGGCGCGCCGTTCGGCGACGGCGGCGACGACTCCGAGCCGCCGAAGACGAGGACGCCTACGACGACGAGCGCGGCCACTGCGGCGACGGTGGCTGCGATCCGGGGCCACGGCCAGCCGCGCCTCGGGCGCTCGGGCGGTGGCGCGCGCGGCGGCTCGGCGGGAGGCGGCGGTGCGGCCGGCGGCGCCGGCGCGGTGCGGCCGAGAGCCGCCGTGGCTGCCGTCGACACGCGGCGGCTGTCGTCGCCGGCGAGCCGCTCGAGCGCGTCGCGGGCCGATGCCGCCAGGCCGCCGGATCCGCCCGCGGCAAGCGCCGCGAGCTCGGCGACCGCGCCTTCGCGGATGCCGGCGAGGTTGCTGTCCACGGCCGCGGCCAGCTCCGGCGGGAGCTGCGGCAGGCGGCCGCTGCGCGCGATCGTGATCTCGCCGCGGATGTCGCCGGCCATGCCGGGCGTCTGGTGCGCGGCGCGCTCGCGCACCCGCCGGCACACGTAGTCGTAGAGATCGTCGACCGAGATGCGGCCGTCGGCGTCGAGGTCGGCGTCGCCGGTGCGCAGGCCCTCCACCACGCTGCGGGTGAACAGCGAGCCGGGCGCGGCGGGCTCGAGCTCGTTGATGCCGAGCGCCTGGTCGGCCTCCTCGAACGCGTACTCGAGCTCCGTCGAGGCCGACAAGATCACCCGGCCCTGGCCCTCGAAGCGGTGCTCGACGTCGACCGTCGTAGCGCTCTTAGGCACCAGCCCCTTGCCGAACGCGCCGCTGTGGCAGCAGTCGAGCACCAGCACGATCGAGCGCGCGCGGCTCGCCTGCATCACGTCGTTGACGAAGCCGTCCTCGATCGCCGTCGACCGCAGCAGCCTCAGCTTCGTGCTGGCGGTGGCGAAGTAAAAGCGCCGGCTCTGAGACAGGACGCCGTGGCCGGACACGTACAGGAGCAGCAGGTCCTGCGGCCGGCCGTCGCCGAAGAACTCCTCGATCTCGCCGCGCAGCTCCTCGGTCGGGCGATCGATCAGCTCGCGCACGTCGAAGCCGCCGATCGCCCCGTCGCCGAGCACACCGGCGAGCGCGGCCACGTCGCCGGTCGGCGCGCGCAGGGCGGCCAGTCCCGGATCGCCGTAGGTCGCGGTGGCGATGAGGAGCGCCAAGCGGCGCCCGGCGGGTCGGTCATCCGGCGCCATGGCGTGCCGATGCGACCGTAACGCGCTCGTGGCGCGAGCGCCAGTGCGGGTCCGGGATCGGGTCGTCGAGGGTCACATCGCCTCGATCACGTCCGGGTGGGCGTCCGCGCCGCGGCGCGAGTCGTAGGCCACCAAGCGCGGAAGCAACGCCGCGAGCGCGCGTAGCGCAGCCCCTCGGCGATCGCGTGCATCCCGAGCGACTGGCCCTCCGGGGGCGGCGGCGTCTGCATCGACGCGAGCGCGGCGAGCGAGACACCGAACGTCACGAGGTCGGCCGTGTAGGTGACGGCCGCGCCCGCCGTCGCGATCAGCACGCCGCCGATCGCCGGCCCGGCCATGCTCGCGGTGTTGTGGATCGCCCACTGCAGCGCGCTCGCCGACTTGAGCTCTTCGCGCTCGACCAGCCGCGGGAGCAGCGCGTCGAGCGGCGGCCGGCGGATCGCGGTGCACGCGGCGATCAGGGCGCCGCGGCGTACAGCACCCACAGCTGCGGATCGGGCAGCAGGCTGTTGGCCACGAGCGACGAACGTGATCATCGAGCCGAGGTCGGAGATCGACTGCCCGACGATGAGCAGGCGCAGCTCGCGCCGCCGCCGCAGGATCCCGGCGTCGACCGCGATCGCGCGCGCCGCCCGCGCGATCCGCCCGCTCAAGGGGAACCGGCGGCCGCCGCGTACAGCATCTCGATCGCCCGCGCCTGGCCGACCGCGTCGGCGCGCCCCAGTCGCGGCTCGCCGCCCGCGCGGATCGCGCGGGAGAAGTCTTCGAGCTCGAGGCGGTACGGCTGCGCGGCGACGATCGTGACGTCCTCGGGCGGCCCGTCGCCGCGGGCCAGCGTCAGCCGCGGCCTCACACCGTGCCAGGGATCCTCCGCGACCAGCGTGCCGTTCGCGCCCACGACCTCGATCTTCCCCAGCGGCGGCACGTCGAACCCGCAGTCGAACGTGCCCAGCGCGTCGCCGGCGAACCGCAGCGCGCCGGCGAAGCGCACGTCCACGCCGGCGCCGCCCGCGACCGCGTGGCCCGCCGCCTGCTCGGGCTCCCCGCACAGCAGCCGCAGGGCGCTGACGCAGTAGCAGCCGACGTCCATCAGCGCGCCGCCGTCGAGGTCGCCCTGCAGGCGCACGTTCCCGCTGTCGTCCGCGGGCAGCGTGAACCCGAACGCCGCGCGCACGACGCGCAGCGGCGCGATCTCCGACGCGAGCCGCACGAGCGCCTCGGTCTGCGGGTGGTAGCGCCACATGAACGCCTCCATCAGCAGCCGCCCGGCGCGGTCGGCGGCGTCGAACGCCGCCTCCACGTCGGCCGCGTGGCGCGACAGCGGCTTCTCGCAGAGCACGTGCTTGCCAGCCTCGAGCGCCTTGACCGACCACGGCACGTGCAGCGAGTTCGGCAGCGGGATGTACACCGCCTCGACGTCCGGGTCGGCGAGCAGCTCCTCGTAGGAGCCGTGCACGCGGCCGATGCCGTGGCGGCGGGCGAACTCCTCCCCGCGCGCGCGCCCGCGAGGACCTTCTCGTTGATGCTGGCGGTGGAGACCACGCCCCACCGCACCGCACCACCGTCCGTCATGCTCGTCCGCTCTGCGCCCGCCCGCGCCGCGAGATCGAGTCGACCGTCACGGCCATGGTGTTCCTCCTCCTGATGGTTGGGTTGGGGGTCTTCATCGAGCCTCCGCCGCGAGGCGCGTGGGGAAGGCGCGATCGGCCTCGCTGACCACGAGGGCGATCGCGCCCAGGACCTGCGCCCGGTCGCCGAGCACGCCGGCCACGACGCCGGCCGCATCGGCGGCCGACGGCAGCGCCGCCTTGGCGATCGTCTCGCGCACGCCGTCGAGCAGCAGGTCTCCGGCTGCCGCGAGGTCTCCGCCGACCACAAGCAGCTCGGGGTTGAGGACGTTCAGCAACACCGAGACGGCCTGGCCGATCGCCCGTCCGGCGTCGGCGATCACCCGCCGGCAGCCGAGGTCGCCCTGGCGGGCGAGCTCGAGCATGCCGGCCACGGTGACCTGCTCGCCGTGGCTGCGCCGCAGCAGCTCGACGAGGGCGCCCGTCGCGGCCAGCGTCTCCAGACAGCCCCGGTTGCCGCAGCGGCACACGAGGCCCTCCGGGTCTGCGAGGACATGGCCGAGCTCGCCGGCCAGGCCCGTACTGCCGCGATAGAGGCGGCCGTTGAGGATCAGGCCCGCCCCGATCCCCGATGCCACCTTGAGGTACACGAGGTCGCTCGCGTCGCGCGCGGCCCCGAACGCCGCCTCGGCGAGAGCACCGAGGTTCGCGTCGTTGTCGACCAGGATCGGGATGTCGAGCCGGCGGCGCATCTCCCCTGCCGCCGGCACGCCGACCCAGCCCGGCAGGATCGCCGAGGAGCCCACCACGCCGTCCTCCTGGCGGATGGGTCCCGGCAGCCCCATGCCGGCTCCGATCACCTGGCTCATGTCGATGCCGGCCTCGGTCAGCAGGTCTATGACCAGGTCGGCGGCGGCGTCGAGCCCTTCCTCGGCGGCGTGGTCCGTATCGAGCGGCAGGGCGCGCTCGGCGAGGATCCGCGACGAGAGGTCCGAGATCGCCACCCGCAGATGGCTATGGCCGAAGTCGATGCCGACCGCGGCTCCGGCCGAGGAGTCGAACGAGAGCAGGATCGGCGGGCGCCCGCCCTGCGTACCGTGCGCCGCCCCGTGCTCCGCCCGCTCCACGACGAGCCCGTCGGCCTGCAGGTCCGCCACCAGGCTGGACACCGTCGACCGTGACAGCCCCGTGCGGCGGGCGATCTCGGCACGCGAGATCAGCCCCTGGTCGCGCAGCGCGTGGATCACCCGCAGGCGATTGAGGCGACGCAGCGATTCGAGAGAGCCGGCTCGACCCGAGGTCATGTGCGCGGGCTATCCGATCCAATCGCCGCTCGTTTGTCAAGGCTTCGAACGAACTCCGCGGTCCCTGGCGGTGGTTTCCCCGCATTCTGGGGTTCGTTTGTCCCCTCGCCGAATAAACGTAACCGTTCGGCGCGGCCCCGCGCCGTGACGATTGTCACGCTGAATTCCTGACGCGCGGCATCTACCGAGAAGCCGCCTCGCTGGCGAGAATCGAAAGCATGTTATTCACGCAAGAACCCAAGCGGCATCCGACTCGCCGCCGCATCGCCACCGTCGTGCTCGCCCCCATCGTCGCGCTCGGCGGGTGGGCGTTGATCCGCCTGGCCGGAATCGACCTCACGGTGTCGGTCGACCCCGGCACCGTCCGCGCCGGCGACGTCTTCGCGGCCGCTCTGGTCGCCGCGCTCGGCGCCTGGGGCGTTGTGCTGCTGCTCGAGCGCTACACCCGCAGCCCGCGGAGGTGGTGGCCGTTCATCGGATCGACGGCGCTGGCACTGTCGGTCATCGGGCCGTCCTACCTCGCCGACGGAGCGAGCGGCGCGGCCCTCATCGGCCTTCACGTGATCACCGCAGTGGTCGTGATCACCGGTTTCGCGCCGACGCTGAGCGTCGCGTGCGACCCGCGCGCCGACGCGGTGTGCCTCCCCGCATCCGGGTAGCCCGGGGCCGTTGGCACCGGTAGGCACCACTATGGCCTTGCATTGATGCCATAGTGGTACCATACTGGTGCCATGAACCTGACCCCGTACGTCGAGAACCTCCGCCGCGAGCTCGCCGTCGCCGCCGATGCCGGCGGCGACGACGCACGCGTGCTTGCGGAGCGCCTCACCGCCACGCTCGAGTCGGGGATCCGGCTCACGCTGCTCGAGGCGCTGTCGGCGGCCGCCGACGAGATCACGCGCGAGCTCGCTCCCGGCTCGGCCGAGCTGCGGCTGCGCGCCGGCGAGCCCGAGTTCGCGGTCACGCCAGCGCCGGCCGACGAGCCGGCCGAGCCGGCCGCCGAGGCCCCGGCGCCCCCGCCCGAGGGCGAGGAGGGCGCGATGACGCGCATCAACCTCCGCCTGCCCGAGCAGCTCAAGGGGAGCATCGAGCAGGCGGCCGCCCGCGAGCGGATGTCGGTGAACGCGTGGCTCGTCCGCGTCGCCGGCGCCGCGCTCGCCAACGACGACCCCGACCGGCGCCCGCGCCCGAGCGGCGGCCGCATCGGCCAGGCGTACACCGGCTGGGTGCGCTGACCGCCCCGACATCCGCCCCACTTCGAACCTGACCCCGCAGGAGGACCTCCCCATGCCGACCTTCGACACCCCCGACCCCATCTCGGCGACGATCGACCTCGCCCACGGCGACGTCCGGATCACCGCCGGCGACACCGCCACGACCATCGTCAAGGTCGAGCCGGGCGACGCGTCCAACGACGAGGACCGCCGCGCCGCCGAGCAGACCCGCGTCGAGTACGCCAACCGGCAGCTGCTGGTCAAGGCGCCGAAGCTGCGCTCGTGGCTCCCCCGGAGCACCGGCGGCGAGGTGCACGTGACGATCGAGCTGCCCGCCCGGTCGAGCGTGCACGGCTCGGCGGCGCTCGGCGACTTCCACTGCGACGGGCCGCTCGACGACTGCCGGATCAAGACCGGCATCGGCCGCATCCAGCTCGACGAGGCCGCCACGCTCAACCTCAAGACCGGGATCGGCGACATCACGGTCGACCGCGCGACCGGCCACACCGACGTGACCGCCGGGTCCGGCGACGTGCGCGTGCGCGAGCTCGACTCGAGCGCCGTGATCAAGAACTCCAACGGCGACACGTGGATCGGCACGGCCAGCGGCGACCTGCGGGTCAAGGCGGCCAACGGCAACATCGCGGTCGACGAGTCGCGCGCGAGCGTCGGCGCCAAGTCGGCCAACGGCGACGTGCGGCTCGGCGACGTCGTGCGCGGCTCGGTCGTGCTCGAGACCCAGCTCGGGGACCTCGAGGTCGGCATCCGCGAGGGCACGGCCGCCTGGCTCGACGTGCGCGCGAACGCCGGCCGGGTGCACAACGCGCTCGAGTCCGGCGAAGCGCCCGAGTCGCCGGCCGAGGCCGTCGAGGTGCGGGCGCGCACGTCCGCGGGCGACGTCGTGATCCGGAGGCCCTGATGCCGCCCGCACGCTCCGCGATCGTCGCGACCGGCCTGCGCAAGTCGTTCGGCGACAAGCTCGTGCTCGACGGCGTCGACCTCGACGTCGCCGAAGGCACGGTGTTCGCGCTGCTCGGCCCCAACGGCGCCGGCAAGACCACGATCGTCCACATCCTCTCGACGCTGCTCCCCGCCGACGCCGGCACGCTGCGGATCGCCGGCCACGACCCGGCGGTCGACGGCGACGCCGTCCGTGCGGCGATCGGCGTCACCGGCCAGTTCGCCGCGGTCGACGGGCTGCTCACCGGCGAGGAGAACCTGATCCTCATGGCCGACCTGCACCGGCTCGGCCGGGCCGAGGGCCGCCGGCGCGCCGCCGAGCTGCTCGAACGCTTCGACCTAGTCGACGCCGGCAACCGCCCCGCCGCCACGTACTCCGGCGGCATGCGGCGCCGGCTCGACATCGCGATGACGCTCGTCGGCGAGCCGCGAATCATCTTCCTCGACGAGCCGACGGCCGGCCTGGACCCGCGCAGCCGCCACACGATGTGGCAGATCATCCGCGACCTCGTCGCGGGCGGCGTGACGGTTCTGCTGACCACCCAGTACCTCGACGAAGCCGACCGCCTCGCCGACCGGATCGCCGTGCTCGACCACGGGCGGCTGATCGCCGAGGGCACCGCCGACGAGCTCAAGCGCCGCATCCCCGGCGGTCACATCCGGCTCCAGTTCGCCGACCCGCACGAGCTCGAGTCGGCCGTCCAGCGCCTCGGCGACGCGGCCCGCGACGACGCGGCGCTCTCGCTCCAACTCCCCAACGACGGCAGCGTCGGATCGCTGCGCGCGCTGCTCGCCCGGCTCGACCGCGAGGCGATCCAGGTCGAGAGCCTGTCGGTCCACACGCCCGATCTCGACGACGTCTTCCTCACGCTCACAGGAGGCCCGCGATGAGCGACTCCCTCACGATGCTCCGGCGCAACCTCCGGCACGCGTTGCGCTACCCGTCGATGACGGTGGCGACGGTCGCCGGCCCGGTGCTGATCCTGCTGCTGTTCAACTACGCGTTCGGCGGCGCGCTCGCGGCGGGCATCGGCGACGCGAGCTACATCGACTACGCCGCCCCCGGGATCATCCTCATGGCCGCCACCGCCGGGTCGACGGCCACCGCGGTCGCGGTCTGCTCGGACATGACCGAGGGGATCATCAACCGCTTCCGGACGATGGCGATCTCGCGCAGCTCGGTCCTGACCGGGCACGTCGTCGGCAGCATGATCCAGACGCTGGTCGCGATCGCGGTCGTGACCGTGATCGCGATCGCCATCGGCTTCCGGCCGACGGCGGGCGTCGGCGACTGGATCGCAGCAATCGGCCTGCTCGTGCTGGTGACGTTCGCGCTGACCTGGCTGTCGGCCGCCTTCGGCCTCGTCACCAAGAACGTCGAGACCGCGAGCAACGCCCCGCTGCCGCTGCAGTTCCTGCCGTTCCTCGGCTCGGCGATCGTACCGACCGACTCGATGCCGGACGGGATGCGGGCGTTCGCCGAGAACCAGCCGTTCACCCCGATCATCGAGACGCTTCGCGGGCTGCTGATGGGCACGACGATCGGCGACAGCGCGGTGCTCGCCGTCAGCTGGTGCGCGGTGATCGCGCTGGTCGGCTACGTGTGGGCGCGCGCGGCGTTCGAGCGAAACGTGCCGATGAGCGCATAGCCGGACACGACCGCCCAGCACGCCTCGAGCAGCAGGAATCCCCACTGCCGCTCATGCAGCGCCAGCACGGCGAGCACCGCCGACCCGACGAGGTTGAGCACGAGATAGGTGAACGACGTCTGCGCCAGCGCCCCGCGCTGAGCGCCCGCGAACGCGGCGAGAATGAGCAGCGAGCCGAGCACCTGGATGACCTGATCCATCGAAGACGACCTCCGTCTTCACGCCGTCGTCAGACCGGGTACGGCGCGAGCTCTCGTCCGGGACGGCCGCGAACGGCGGCCGTCCCGGTTCAGCCTAGTGCGTACGATCCCGCCCGTGGAGCCAGAGGTTCTCGTCGACAGCGACGGCGCGGTCGCCACGTTCACGCTCAACCGCCCGGAGCGGCTCAACGCGGTGACGCCGCGGATGATCGACGAGCTCGACGCGGCGCTGGCCGCCGCGACGAACGACGACCGCGTGCGGGTGATCCGGCTGCGCGGCGCCGGGCGGGCGTTCTGCTCGGGCTACGACCTCGCGTGGGCGGCCGCGGCGATGCGCGAGGGCGACGTCGAGGGGCCGTGGGACCCGGCCACCGACTACCGGCTGCTGAGCCGCTACGTGAACAGCTACATGGCGCTGTGGCGGTCGCCGAAGCCGGTGGTGGCGCAGGTGCACGGCGTGTGCGTCGGCGGCGGGTCCGATCTCGCGCTGTGCTCGGACCTGATCGTCTGCGCCGAGGACGCGCGCATCGGCTACCCGCCCGCGCGCGTGTGGGGCTCGCCGACGACCGCCATGTGGTTCCACCGCCTCGGCCTCGAGCGCGCCAAGCGGCTGCTGCTCACCGGCGACCCGATGGACGGCACGACGGCCGCCGCGTGGGGCTTCGCGAGCGGCGCGTACCCCGCCGACAAGCTCGACGCGGCGGCGCTCGCGCTGTGCCGGCGGATCGCGCGCCTGCCCGCCAACCAGCTCCAGTTCATGAAGATGCTCGTCAACAGCGCGGTCGAGCAGCAGGGGCTGGCCGCCACGCAGACGCTCGGGACGCTGCTGGACGGCGCCGCGCGCCACACGCCCGAGGGCATGGCGTTCTCGCGCGACGCGGCCGCCGACCTGCGCGCCGCCGTCCGCGCGCGCGACGAGCCGTTCGGCGACTACGGGTCCGGGTCCCGCACCGTCGCCGACCCGCTGGCGTGACCTTCACCCCGTCGCACCGCGGCGGCGAAGGCCCGCCGCTCGTGCTCTTGCACGGGTTCATCGACACCTGGCGCACGTGGGAGCTCGTCCTGCCCGCGCTCGAGCGCGAGCACGAGGTGCTGGCGCTCACGCTCGCCGGCCACGCCGGCGGACCGCCGATCGCGGGCGAGATCAGCGAGGCCGTGCTCCCCGACGCGGTCGAGCGCGCGATGGACGCGGCCGGCTTCACGATCGCCCACCTCGCCGGCAACTCGCTCGGCGGGTTCGTCGCCCTCCAGCTCGCCGCCCGCGGCCGCGCCCGCGGCGTCGTCGCATTCGCCCCGGCAGGCGGCTGGGCGAAGGGCGACGACTCCTACAGGGAACTGCTCGCCTTCCAAGCCACACTGCAGGAGCAGACCCGGGACGCCGCCCGCTACGCCGACGCGATCGTCGCCACCCCGGAGGGCCGCCGACGCGCCACGCGCTTCCTGACGACCGCCTACGAGCACATCCCGCCGGATCTGCTCGCCCACCAGCTGCGCGGCGCGGCCGGCGCCGACGCCGCGACGTGCATGCTCGAGCACGGCCTGCGCGCCGACTGGCGCCTCGACGCCCAGCGGATCGCCTGCCCCGTCCGGATCGTCTGGGGCACCGAGGACAAGCTGTTGCCGTGGCCGAGCGCCGCCGCCCGCTACCGCCACGAGTGGCTCCCACACGCCGACTGGGTCGAGCTCGACGGCGTCGGCCACTGCCCGCAGCTCGACGTCCCGCTCGAGACCGCCCAGCTCATCCTCGGCTTCACCTAGTCCAGGAAGCCCGTGACGACCGGGACGAGCAGCGGGGACTGCAGCACGTCGTAGTGAGTGGTGCCGGGCAGGATCGCAAGCCGGTTGGTCGGCTGGGCCGACGTGTCCCAGCCAGCGTCGCGCAGCCCGCCGCCGAGCAGG
The DNA here is from genome assembly GCA_036520135.1 of Solirubrobacteraceae bacterium. GTDB lineage: Bacteria > Actinomycetota > Thermoleophilia > Solirubrobacterales > Solirubrobacteraceae > DASSUW01. Next base: position 32,074 of record DATDKF010000339.1, on the reverse strand, counting down.
CCGAAGAACTCGACGATGTGTGCCGGGCGGATCGAGTCGGCGTCGGCGAAGACCAGCAGCGTCTCCGCCTCGAGGGCGACAACCTCGTCGCCCCAGTCGTAGTCGACCTTCAGCAGCTCGCTGGTCTTGCCGATCAGCACCGGCCAGTCCTCCGGCCGCGGCGCCACCTGCGAGTAGTGGGCGTAGAGCGGCGACTGCTTCATCATCTCGGCCGCCTCCGCGCTCATCGCGTCCATCGCGGCGAGGACCTCGGGGTGTGAGCCGTCGCGCCGGAACGCGATCGAGACGAGGATCAGGCGGCGCACGCGGCCGGGGTGCTGGATCGCCAGCCGCAGCGCGACCTCGCCGCCGAGCGAGTAGCCGAGCACGTCGGCTCGCTCGAGGCCGAGATGCTCGAGCAGCGTGGCGATGTCGTCGGCCAGGTGCTCGGGCCGCAGCGGGCGGTCGATGTCCGCCGTGCGGCCGTGGCCCTGCAGGTCGACGGTGATGACGCGCCGGCCGATCGCGAGCGCGGGGGCGATCGCGGCCCAGATCTCGCTGGCGCCGATCCCGCCGTGCAGCAGGACGAGCGGCTCGCCGGAGCCGTGCTCCTCGTAGAACAGGGACAGGTCGTTGACGTCGGCGTAGCTCATGGCTCAGGAGTACCGGACGCGGTAGCGGAGGTGCGTGACGTCGACGCCCTCGGTGACCGACAGCGGGCCGTCGAGCTCGACCGGCGCGCCGGTCAGGCCGTCGAAGAACGGCGTGCCGTCGCCGAGCAGGACCGGGACGAGGTCGATCCAGACCTCGTCGAGCAGGCCGGCGTTCAGGCACTGGCTGGCGATCGTGCCGCCGTTGACGCCGACGACCTTGTCGCCCGCGAGCGCCTCGGCCTGCTCGATCGCCGCCTCGATCCCGTCGGTGACGAACGTGAACGGCGTGTCGTCAGGCCAGTCCTCCGGCGGGTTGTGCGTGAGGACGACCACCGGCTTGTCCAGCGGGTGCCGGCCGCCCCAGCCGCTCGTGACGTCGAACAGCGTGCGGCCGACGACGAGCGCACCGGTCATGTCGATCACCGAGCGGAAGTGGCCCGCGCTGACCTGCGTGAGCCGCATGGTCAGCTCGGGGTCCGCCGTCGGGACCTCGACGTCGCCGTTGCCGTACCACTTGAACAGCTTGTCGAACCCGGACTCGCCGGGGCCGGCGATGTAGCCGTCGAGCGACATGGTGGCGCCGGTGTAGACCTTGGACATCGTGGTGCTCCTTTCGTCGTGGATGCCCGTTCAACGACGGCGGCGCTTGAAACTCATCGGTGGCTAGCCGAACCTCCGCGGCGGGCACCCGCCCTCGCGTTCACCGGCTGGCCGGGTGGTGACAGGGAGCCACGCTGGCGAGTATGTGACCCTCCCCACAAAGTCTCCCCCGGAGGATTTGTCATGACCCGGTCACTCCGCTCCGTCCGCCGTTTTGTCTCCGACCTCGTCGCCGAGGATCGCTCGGGCTTCAAGCGCCTCGACGTCTCCGCCGCTCGTTCCGACGACGGGTCGTGGCTCACGCGCCCCTAGCGCGGCCCCGCACGGTCAGCGCCACCAGGCGCGACACGAGCACCGCCACGTAGGCCAGCCCGGCGAGCTGCTCGACCATCACGAGCCCACGCGCGAATGGCTTGACCGGTATGACGTCGCTCAGGCCGGTGCTCGTCAGCGTGGTGAAGCTGAGGAACAGCAGCTCCACCCAGCTGCGGTCACCGGCCGGGTCGATGGCCGCGGTAAAGCTCTGCGGTTCGATCGCCTGGTTGACCGTGTAGAGGTGGGCGAATGCCCACGCCACGAGCGTGAACGTCGCGCCGACCGCGAACAGCTCGTCACGCGTGATCTCGTGGTCGGCGAGCATGTAGACGATCAGCGCTCCGGCGGCGTACAGGTACAGGACCGCCTCGAGCGCCGACGAGTACGGCGTCAGCGCGTCGTCCTGCGTCATCGCCTGGATCAGCAGCAGCAGGGTTGTCGGGATCCCGATCGTCACCGCGATCCAGGTCAGGGCCGGCGTGCGCCGGACGGCGAGCAGCACCAGCCCGAGGATCGCGATGCCGAACACGCTGAAAAGCGCGCGCCCGACGTCGTTGCCCTCCATGAACGGGTACAGCAGCAATCCCGCGAGCTGCGTCAACAGGAGGATCGCGGACGGGTCGCGGCGGACGTTGGCCAGCACGCGAGCAACCTAGCCCGCGCGCCGGTCGAACCTATGGGAGCCCGTGCCGGGCCACGACGCGGTCGTAGTTGAGCCGCATCAGCGCGATCACGTCGCGCACGTCGTCCTGGCCCTCGATCCGCCGCGCCGCCGGCCCTATCTTGCCGGGGAAGACGGGATGGTCGACGACCCGGCCGGCCTCGTGGAGCTCGGCCCAGACGTCCTTCGGGAACGAGAAGTGCGCCGCGTGGTCGCCGTGCAGGTGGCCGATCTCGCGCCGGCCGACGCGGAACGCGAACTCGCCGCGGCGGCCCGGGCCGGCCTCGACGCCGCGCCAGGAGGTGACCTCTTCGGTGATGTCATAGGAAGCCGTCATATGGACGCATGGTGGCCCGCGGGGGCCCGCGCGACCACCCGCAATTGGTCCTACGCCCTGAGACCTAGGCTGCCTTGACGGAATAGATCGCGCGCCGCGGCGTCGTCTCTAGGGCTCCCCCGAACAAGGACTCCTGACATGACCCGCATCGCCTCGCTCATCCGCACCGTCCGCGCCGCTCACCGCCGCAGCTCCCAGCGCTGGATCCGGCACATGGAAACGCGCTAAGCCGCCGATCGCCGCCGCCAGACCAACGCGAACGCGTCAACCGGCGCTGACGCGCGGCGTCACTCCCCCGACTTCGGCGCCGCTCGCGGGTTCCTGATGACATCGTGCGCCAGGCGGCGCAACCCGCGCGCGACGTGCGCGAGCGTGGCGGCCACCGCCTCGAGGTGGAGCACCTGCTACTCGCGGCGCTCGACGACCCGGACGGTGGCGCCGCGCGGACGCTGCGCGCGCTGGGCGTGGATCCCGCCGCGATCCGCGACGCGCTGGTCAGCCTGGCGTGAGCCTCACGACGACGGTGCCGCCCAGCGCGCGGCGTTGACGAGCACGCGCTGGACCTCACGCTGGTGGTAGACGGGGTTGGTCTCGTGACCCGGGCTGAAGAAGAAGATCCGGCCGCGCCCGCGGGTCCAGCAGCAGCCGCTGCGGAACACCTCGCCGCCGGTGAACGAGGAGACGAAGATGAGCTGCTCGGGCGGCGGGACGTCGAAGAACTCGCCGTACATCTCCTGCTCCGGGATGACGAAGGACTCGGGGACGCCGGCGGCGATCGGGTGGCCCGGCGCGACGGTCCAGACCGTCTCGCGCTCGTCGTGGCGCCAGCGCAGGTCGCACGTCGTGCCCATCAAGCGCCGGAACGGTTTCGAATGGTGGCCGGAGTGCAACACGAGGAGGCCCATGCCGCCGAGCACGCGCTCGACCACGCGGGCGACGACCTCGTCCGCCACCTCTTCGTGCGCGGTGTGGCCCCACCACAGCAGCACGTCGGTGCGGTCGAGCACGTCGGCGCCCAGCCCGTGGTCGGGCTCGGCCAACGTTGCCGTCCGCACGTCGCCGGCCGCGGCGAGCACCCCCGCGAGCGTTCCGTGGATGCCCTCCGGGTAGACGCGCGCAGCGTCGCCGCCTTCGCGCTCGTGCACGTGCTCGTTCCAGACTGTGATGTTCACGCCCGCAGCATGTCGATGACGGCCGCGGCGGTCCACGAGAAGTCCTGCGCGCCGAGCCCCTCCCCCGTCACGGGATCGAAGTATTCGCGCATTCCGGACCGCTCGACGAGGCCTAGCGTCGTGCGCTCGAGCGAGCGGGCGGCGTCGTCGCGCCCGTGGCCGCGCAGCGCGCGCGAGAGCAGCCAGTTCAGGTTCGCCCACACCGGCCCGCGCCAGTAGCGGCGGCGCTCGAACGTCGGCGCCAGCAGGTCCGAGGACGCGACGCCGATGCCCTCGGGTCCGCGAAAGTGCGGCGACTCGAGCTCGGCCACCAGCCGCGTCACCACCTCCTCGGGCAGGTCCGGATCGAGCAGCGGGACGAGCCCCTGGATCGTGCGGGTCTCAACCCGCCGCCCGCTCCGCAGGTCGAGCGCCCGGAACCGCTCGCCGTCCCACAGGCGGGCGAGCAGCGCCGCGTGGATCGCCGCCGCCCCGTCCCGGAACGGCCGGGCGTCCTCCCCGATCAGCTCCGCGATCTCGGCCAGCGCATGGGCCGACCAGAGCCAGATCGCGTTGAACAGCGGGTCTTCGACGAGGAACTCGGCCTCGCCGTCGTCGGCGTAGCCGCCGTCGCGATACGCACGCGCGAGGTGCACGAAGCGGTCGTAGTCCTCGTCGCTCGGACGCTCGGAGGCGTCGACGTGCCGACGGTCGCGCCGCTCGTACGGCTCGACGCCGGCGGACGGAAGCCGCACGGCGGCCAGCGGCGCGTCCCACGCCGGGCTGTTGTCGAGCCCGGACTCCCACGGGTGCACGATCGCGGCCAGCCCGCCGCCGCCGCGATCGCGCCGGGAGGCCAGGTACGCGTGCTGGGCGGCCAGGCGGCCGAAGACTCGCCGCAGGAACTCCGCGCCGGCGCCGCGCCGCGCCACCTCCAGCGCGGCGCGCGCGTGCAGCGGGGGCTGCGTTAGGCCCGAGGTCGCGCCGCCCCAGAACGCCGGTCCCGGGAAGTACGCGTCCTCGGGCACGTCGGGGTGGAAGACGATGTGCGGCACGCGGCCGTCGAGCCATTGCCCACCGAGCAGCGACTCGAGCTCGGCCGCCGCCCGCTCGGCGTCGATCCACGACCACCCGATCGCGATATAGGCGGCGTCCCAGCCCCACTGGTGCGGGTACTGGCGGCGCGACGGCACCGTCGAGCTGCCGGTCCAGTTGCCCGCGAGCACGTTCTCGGCGGTGCTCGCCAGGGTGGCGGTCATCCCTTCTCGGCGCCCCGCGTGAGGCCTTCGGTCATCAGCCGCTCGGCGAACAGGAACAGGACGATGATCGGCACGGTGAGGATCACCGAGCCGGCCATCAATGTGGTGGCCGGCGTCTCGATGTTCGTCAGCTGCGACAGGCCGAGCGAGACCGTCCAGTTGGGCCGCTCCTCGACCAGGAACAGCAGCGCGAAGAGGAACTCGTTCCAGGCGATCATGAACACGAACAGGCCAGTGGCCGCGATCGCCGGGATCGCCAACGGGAGCGTGATCTTGCGGATGATCTGCAGCCGCGTCGCCCCGTCCACTTCCGCCGCCTCCTCCAGCGAGACCGGGACCGTGTCGAAGTAGTTGCGCAGCATGTACACGCAGACGGGCAGCGTCTGGGCGATGTACACGATCACCAGGACCCACAGCTCGCCGCGCAGCCGCAGCTTCGAGAACGCCACGAACAGCGGGATCGCGAGGAGGATCGGCGGGAACAGGTACACCGACAGGAACAGGAAGTGCACTGCGCGCCGGCCGAAGAACTCCAGCCGCGAGACGGCGTACGCCCCGAGGATCGACACGACCAGCGTCGCGACCACCGTGGCCAGCGCCAGCCCGGCCGAGTTCAGGATGAAGCGCATGAACCCCTCGCCGCCCTGGCTCGTCGGCTTCAGCACCCGCTGGTAGGCGTCCGTGGACAGCTCGCCGATCCCGACGACGATCGAGCCCGGGGACTCGATGACCTCCGAGACGTCCCGCATCGACAGCAGGACCATGTAGTAGAAGGGAAACAGCGTGATCAACACGAAGAACGCGATCCCCAGCGGACGCAGGATCTTCAGCGCCCGCACCTCGATCGCGTAGCGCGACCACTTGTTGCGGGACCTCATGCGCGCTCCTTTTCGGCGAAGAACTTCAGGTAGACGACGAGCAGCACCGCCAGGACGGCGGCCATGAACATCGCCACCGCCGCCGAGCCGCCGACGTCGTTGCGGTTCTGCAGGAACGAGTACACCTGCGTCGCCAGCACCTGGGTCCCCGCGCCGCCGCCGGTCAGCAGGAAGATGTCGTCGAACGCGTTGAACGTCCAGATGAAGCGCAATACGGCGATCAGCGCGATGACGCCGGCCAGCTGCGGCAGCAGGATGTGGCGGAAGATCTGCGTCGGCGTCGCGCCGTCTACCCGCGCCGCCTCCTCGAGCTCGTCGGGCACCGCCTGCAGGCGCGCGAGGATGAACAGGAACGCGAACGGGAACGACTTCCAGGACTCGTAGACGATCACCACGAGCAGCGCGGTCGGCACGCCCAGGCTCAGTCCGAACAGCGTGATCGTTCCGTGCTCCTGGCTCAGGAACGGGATCGGAGCCTTCCAGCCCAGGATGTCCGTTCCCACCGCATTCACGACCCCGAGCTGCGGCGACAGCAGGACGCGCCAGACGAACGTCACCGCCACGACCGGCGCCACCCACGGCAGCAGCATGAAGCCGCGGACCAGGCCGCGACCGCGGAACGGCCGGCGCACGCACAGGGCCGCGAGCAGCCCGAGCACGATCGCGCCGGTGGTCCCGAACACCGAGTACATCAGCGTGACCTTGGCGGCCGAGAAGAACTCCGACGAGGAGAACAGCAGGTCGTAGTTGCGCAGCGTGTAGTTGCCGCCGAGGATGTCGAGCCGCCGGATCTGCAGCAGCCGAATGCGCTGGAAGGAAAGGATCAGCGCCCACAGCACCGGCAGCACCACCATCACGAACACGACGATCACGGTGGGCGAGACGAGCGCCATGCCGGAACGCGAGTCGCGCGCCGCGCGTGTGCCCCGCGCGCGGCGCTCGCTCGCCCGTCCGGCCTGGATCTCGGCGGGGACGGCCATGGCCTACTCCAGCCCGGACTTGATCTCCTCGACCTTGGACTGGACGTCCTTGGCCGCCGCTGCGGGGTCCTTGCCGCCGATCACGTCCGCCACGGCGCTGGCGATCGGCTGCTCGCCGCGCAGCGCGCCGATCAGCGCGCCCTGCCCCTGGGCGAAGCCCCAGCGCTGGAAGTTCTCGACGCCCGCGGCGAGCGAGTCGATCGACTGCTGCGAGTAGAACTTCTTCAGCGGCGCCTTGCGATCGACGCCGCTTTCGAGCTCGGCCCATGCCTTCTGGTACTTCTTCGGGTCCGAGCTGTCGCCCGACCGCACCGGGTACTTGCCCTGCGGGGAGAGCGCGAGCCAGCGGACGTAGCCGTCGGTCAGCATGTACTCGGCAAGCTTCTCGGCGTCCTCCGTCGGCGCGTCGACCGAGATGTTCACGGTCGAGACCACGCCGAACTGACTCGGCTCACCGCTCGATCCCGAGACCGGCCCCACCAGGCCGCTGTTCTTGGCCAGGAACGCCGGGTCCTGCTTGCACTGCGGGCACGACGGCTTGGTGTCGTTGCGCAGGCCGGCCATGCCGTCGAGCAGGAACGGCGACCAGAACATCATCGCCGCGCGCCCGGCGAAGTAGGTGCCGCGCGTGGAGTCGACGTCCTGCGCGCCCTTGACGGAGTACTTCGACGCGATGTCGCCGTACCAACGCAGCGCGTTGACGCACTCCGGCGTGTCGAACGTGACGTTGCCCGAGTCGTCGACGAGCTGGCAGCCCTCCGCGAGCGCGACGTGCTCGAACGTCTCGGCGGTGAAGCCGTCGCCCGCCTTGGTGGCGAGTGTGATGCCGGCCATGCCGTCGCCGTTGAGCTTCTGTGCGGCCGCCATGATGTCGTCGAGCGTCTTCGGCTCGCCGAGCCCGGCCTTGTCGAACAGGTCCTTGCGGTAGATCAGCAGCTGGCCCCAGCCGTCGCTCGGGACGCCGGTCGCCTTTCCGTCCTTGCTCACGAGGTCGAGCGCCTTCTTGGAGAACGTGTCGGGGCCGAGCTTGTCGACGACGGCCTGCGCCGCGTCGGAGTCGAAGATCTCTTCCTGCGCGTATTGCTGAGACTGGTCCAGCGGCGTGCCGAGCACGACGTCCGGCAGCTCGCCCGCCGCGGCGGCGTTGGTCATCAGCGTCGCGAGCTGGTCCTCGGGCACCGCCACGAGCTTGGTCTTGATGCCGGTCTTCTTGGTGAAGCCGGCGAGGATGTCCTTGGTCGCCGCCATGCGGTCGGGCTGGAACTCGTTGTTCCAGACCGTGAGGGTCTCGCCGCCGCCGGAGCCGCCGCCGCCTCCGTCGTCGTCGCCGCCGCATCCCACCGCCGCTGCCGCCAGGACGGCGACGCAGGCAAGCACTACGCGTCGCGTGTTCACTGCTGTCCTCCTCCTGCTGCTGGTGTGAAGCCGTCGTAGGTGAGCGCCACCTTGACCGCGTCGTTCGGGTGCTCGTCGAGCCAGCCGTACGCCTCGGCGGCGCGCTCGAAAGGGAAGTGCCGGACCGGCAGACCGTCGACGCGCACGGCGCCCGACGCGAGCAGGTCGACCACGGTGCGCATCACGCGCGGGCGTTCCCACGCGGGGTAGGCGCGGTGCGGCGCGCCCCAGGCGCCCATGCTCGACACCATGTCGAGCCGGTTGTGGTGCCACTCCTCGCCGAGGCGCAACTCGGGCGCGCCGCCCTGGTAGAAGCCGACGGCGACGACGGTGCCGCCAAGGCCACAGGCCGCGATCGCGTCATGGAGCCCCGCGGTCGCGCCCGAGGTCTCCAGTGCGGCGTCGACGCCGCGGCCCGCGGCTCGCTTGATCGCCTCCCCGGCGCCACCGGGCTCGAGCGCCTCGTCGGCGCCGAGCGCCAGGGCGAGCTCGCGCCGGGCCGCCACCGGATCGACCGCGCTCACGCGGCGGGCGCCGGCGAGGCGGGCCATCTGGACGAGCAGGAGCCCGATGGCCCCGAGGCCGATCACGGCGACGTGGTCGCCGAGGCGGATGCGCGCGTCGTGGGCCGCGACCAGCGCGACGGCGCCGACGCTGACGAACAGCCAGCGCTCGAGCGGCGCGCCGGCGGGAAGCTTCACGGGCGGGTACGTGGTGCCGGCCGCGGCGTCGAGGTCGAGCACCGCCTCGTCGCGGTGCGGGGCGCCGACGTGGACGAGGTCGCCGGACTGCAGCTCACCGATGTCCGCACCGGTCTCGGCGACCGTGCCCACCAGCTCGTAGCCGAGCGTGGCCGGGTAGGCCGGGCGCGGCGGGTCCGGGGCGACGAAGGCGCGCAGCGAGCGATCGAACACGCGGTCGGCGAAGGCGGAGGTGCCCCGGTAGAGGTTGAGCTCCGTGCCGTGGCTGATGCCGCTGAGCAGCGAACGCACCCGGATCTCCCGAGCCGCGAGGCCCGGTGCCTCCTCATCCCGCAACCGCAGTGTGCGTGGACCTTCGAGCAGTAGTGCCCGAGCCACTCGACCCTCCTCCGGCTCTTGCGCGAAACGGAGCGGCGAGCGTAACTGACTTCGCTTTTACGCGCAAGCAGAAGACGCGCTTCTCGGTGCGTTTTGAACAAACTTCTGCTTAACAATTACGCGGAAGTTCTCGACATGCTGCCACTTCCGCAGGTAAAGTCGGCGCCATGCCCCTCGACCCCGGGTCGGCGATCGGCTCACCAGGCGGCGTCCTGCGCCTGATCCGCGACGGCCGCGCGGTCACCCGGACGGACGTGATGGACATGACCGGCCTCTCGCGGTCGACCGTCATGCAGCGCCTCGGCGTCCTGCTCTCGGCCGGGCTGCTGGTGGAGCAGCCCGAGGCCGGCCGGTCGAGCGGGGGCCGCCGGCCGGCGGCGCTGAGCTTCAACGAGCGCGTCGGCGTGGTGCTCGCCGCCGACCTCGGGGCGCGGCACGGCCGGCTCGCCGTCTGCGACCTGGGCGGGGCAGCATTGGCCGAGCGCGAGGAGCCGCTGACCATCGCCGACGGGCCCGACGTGGTGCTCGACTGGGTCGCCCGCGCATTCGAGGCACTGCTCGCCGAGGCCGGCCGCGGCGCCGCGGATGTACTCGCGACGGCGATCGGCGTCCCAGGCCCAGTCGAGGCCGGGCGCCCCGCCAACCCGCCGATCATGCCGGGCTGGGACGGCTACCCGGTGGCCGAGTGGCTCGCCGAGCGCTTCGGCGCGCCCGCCCTGCTCGAGCGCGACGTCAATGCGATGGCTCTCGGCGAGCATCGGAGCCACTGGCGCGACCTGTCGCACATGGTGTTCGTGAAAGTGGCGACCGGAATCGGGGCGGGCATCATCTCGGGCGGCGAGCTGCTGCGGGGCAACCACGGCCGCGCCGGCGACATCGGCCACATCCGCGCGATCCGCCAGTCGGACGTGATGTGCACGTGCGGCAACCGCGGCTGTGTCGCCGTGCTGGCGACCGGCTCGGCGATGATCCGCCAGCTCCGCGAGGCCGGCGTCGAGGTCGCCTCGGCGGCGGACGTCGTGGAGCTCGTCCGCGCCGGTGACGCGGTCGCGATGCATCAGGTGCGCGAGGCTGGTCGCGTGCTCGGCGCGGCGCTCGCGGGCGTCGTCAGCGTCGTCGCGCCCAGCCTGATCGTCGTCGGCGGCCAGATGGCCGAGGCGTCCGAGCCGCTGCTGGCCGGCATCCGCGAGAGCGTCTACCAGCGCGCGTCGGCGCTCGCGACCCGCGAGCTGCGGATCCTCACGAGCCGCATCGGGCCGCGCGCCGGCGTCGTCGGAGTCACCACGCTCGCGCTCGAGCATGTGCTCGAGCCCGCGAACGTCGACGCGCTGCTGGCCCGCCGGGGCCTCGCGGCGTGATCCTCGCCGTCCAGGAGAACCTGGTGCCCGGCCACGACATCGCCACGCAGCTCGACGCGGCGCTCACCGCCGGCTTCGACGGCCTGGAGCTCCGCGACGCCGCGCGCGGCGGACTGGAGCCGGTGCGCGGGCGCGCGCCGACGGCCTGCCCGGCGCTCGACGGCTGGCTCGGCGACTTCGACGCCGCGGCCCGCCGTCGCGCGCGCGACGGCCTCCGCCGCCAGCTCGACGGGATCGTCGCGCTCGGTGGCCGCGGCGTGATCGCCCCGGCGGCCTGGGGGATGTTCACCCGCCGCCTGCCGCCCTTCGACGAGCCGCCGCGGACGCCGGGCGAGGACCGCGACGTGCTCGTCGAGGGCCTTGCCGAGCTCGGGGCCTACGCCGAGCAGGCGGGCGCCGTCCTGCTCTTCGAGCCGCTCAACCGCTACGAGGACCACATGGTCAACACGGTGGCCCAGGCCGCCGACCTGATCGCCGCAGCCGGCTCGCCGGGGGTGCGGATCCTCGCCGACACGTACCACATGAACATCGAGGAGGACGATCCGTGCGCGTCGCTGCGGTCGGTCTCCGGAGTGTTGGGGGCCGTCCACCTGAGCGACTCCAACCGCCACCAGCCGGGCACCGGCCACGTGCCCTTCCCGACGATCGTCGCGACGCTGCGCGAGATCGGCTTCGAGGGCGTGCTGTCGGTCGAGTGCCGCCCGCGCGGGGAGCCGGGCGAGGCGCTGCGCCGGTGCGGGCGCTATCTGCGGGACCTGCTCGATGACGCTGCCGGCTGACTACGCCGAGCGGGTCTATGCCGGTGTGCTCGGCAAGATCATCGGCGTTTACCTCGGGCGCCCGTTCGAGCAGTGGACGCACCGCGAGATCGAGGAGCGCCTCGGCGAGATCCGCGGCTACGTGACCGGCCACCCGGCGATCGAACCGGGCAAGCGCGAGAACCCGCTCGTAGTTTCGGACGACGACATCTCCGGCACGTTCACGTTCCTGCGGGCGCTCGACGACTACGGCCCCGGAGTCACGGCCGAGCAGATCGGGCAGACGTGGCTCAACTACGTCGTCGAGGAACGCTCGACGCACTGGTGGGGCGGGGTCGGCGTCTCTGCCGAGCACACCGCGTACCTCCGCCTGAAGGACGGTCTGCGCGCGCCGCGGAGCGGTTCGGCGGCCGTGAACGGGAAGGTGCTCTCCGAGCAGATCGGCGCGCAGATCTTCATCGACGGCTGGGCGATGGCCTGCCCGGGCGACCCCGAGCGAGCCGCGGACCTCGCCCGTCGCGCGGCCACCGTGAGCCACGACGGCGAGGCGGTGCTGGCCGCGCAGGTGGTGGCCGCACTCGAAGCACAGGCGTTCGTCGAGTCGGACATCGACGCCCTGCTCGACGGCGCCGTCTCGCTCATCCCACGCGAATCGGTGATCTTCCGCGCCATCGACGACATCCGCGGCTGGCACGCCGGCGAGCCGGACTGGCGCCACACCCGGGAGCGGATCGAGGAGCGGTACGGCTACGACCGCTACCGCGGCATCTGCCACGTCGTGCCCAATCACGCGCTGATCGTGCACGCGCTGCTGCACGGCGCAGGTGACTTCGACCGCTCGCTGACGATCGTCAACACGAGCGGGTGGGACACCGACTGCAACTCCGGCAACCTCGGCTGCCTGCTCGGGATCCGCAACGGCCCGGCAGGCATCGCGCCGCGCTGGCGCGAGCCGGTCGCAGACCGTCTCTACCTGTCGTCGGCCGACGGCGGCCGCTCGATCACCGACGCGGCGAGCGAGGCGGTCCGCGTCGTGAATGCCGGACGCGCCCTCGCCGGCGAGCTGCCGTGGGCGCCGGGCGGCGGCGCGCGGTTCCACTTCTCCCTACCGGGGTCGGTTCAGGGGTTCGAGGGCGCGGTCGTCCATGTAGACCGGGCGCTCGCGATCGACGGCGTCGCGGTGACGCCGACGTTCGTCCCGCCGGAGGCGATCCGGATGACGGGCTACGAGCTGCAGGCCTGCCCGACGCTGTATCCGGGCCAGACCGTGCGCGTCGACATTGAGGGCGCGCAGTTCCGGCTTCTCACGCGCGTGTATGACGAGTCGGATGCGCTCACGACCCTCTACGGCCCCGAGGGGGCGAGCGAGTGGCGCGTACCTGACACAGGCGGGCAGCCGATCGCGCAGGTCGGCGTCGAGGCATCCGGGCCCGCGCGACTGCACTGGCTGACGTGGGACGGCGCCCCGGACGTCACGCTCACGCGGCCCGCCGCGGGCGGTGCGATGTGGCGGCGCGCCTGGGTGCGCGGCGTCGACCGCTTCGACGCTCACTGGCCCGAGCCGTTCCGGCTGATCCAGGACCGTGACCGCGGGCTGCTGATCCAGGGCACGCGTGAGTGGGAGGACTACGAAGTCGCGGCGGCGGTCGTGCCCGAGACCGCGGTCGCGGCTGGGATCGCGGCGCGCGTGCAAGGGCTGCGCCGCTACTACGCCCTGCTGCTCGGCGCCGACGGCGTCGCTCGCCTCGTGCGCGAGCTCGACGGCACGGTAGCGCTGGCCGAGGCGCCGCTCGCGCGCCGCGACTACGCGGAGCCCCACGCGCTGGAGCTGCGCGTGACAGGTGACCGGCTGCGTGCGAGCGTCGACGGCAAGCTGGTCCTCGAGGCGCGCGACGGCGCCCTGGCCGGGGGCGCCGTCGCGCTGGTCTGCGAGGAAGGCTGCCTGACCTGTGACGCCGTGCGCGTCAGACCACCTTGCTGACGCTGAACGGCGCGCCGGCCGGGTCGGCGAGCAGCGCGGTGCGGCCGACGCCGGTGTCCGCCGGCGGTGACAGCACGCGGCCACCCAGGTCGCCGGCGCGCGCCGCCGCGGCGTCGGTGTCGGGGACCCAGAAGTCGGGCGTCCAGGCCGCGCGGTCGCCCGCGATCATGACGGCGACCACGTCGCGCGGGACGGGCTGCTGCGGCTCGCCGCCGACGTAGCCGGGCAGCCGGAACATCGTCGCCGGGCCGAACGACTCGGTCTGCCAGCCGAACACTGCGCCGTAGAACGCCGCGGCGGCGTCCGGGTCGGGCGTGGCCAGCAGGCTCATCGCCCACGCGCCGGGCTCGTTGATCACCTCGGCGCCGCGGTGCTCGCCGAGCTGCCAGATGCCGAAGACCGCGCCGGCCGGGTCGGCCGCGATCGCGATCCGCCCGCCGTCGAGGCTGTCGAACGGCTCGCGGACCAGCGACCCGCCCGCCTCGGTGACCGCCGTGGCCGCCGCGTCGACGTCCTCGGCCTGGATGTACGTGGTCCACGCTGCCGGCTCCACCGCCTCGCCGCCGAGGCCGGCGACGTCGCGGCCCCGGAGCCGGAACATCGAGTACTCACCGCGCGCCGCCTCCCAGCCGAACAGGGCCGTGTAGAAGCCGGCCGTCGCGTCGCCGTCGCCTTGCCATGTGTCGACCCAGCACGGCACGCCGGGCTCGTATCCACTGCGTTCGCTCATGGCGCGCACTCTATGATTGGAAATTCCAACTGCATAGGCGGTTATCCGTACTAAACTGCGATCGATGCGAACGTACGGAGACGCCTGCGGCATCGCCCGCGCGCTCGACGTGATCGGCGATCGCTGGGCACTGCTCGTCGTGCGCGACCTCGTGCTGGGCGGCAAGCGGTTCACCGACCTGCGCGCCGGGTTGCCGAAGGTGAGCCCCGATGTGCTCGCGCAGCGCCTGCGCGAGCTCGAGGACGCGGGCCTCGTCGCCCGCCGCCGCCTCCCCCCGCCCGCCGGCTCCCAGGTCTACGAGCTGACCGAGCGCGGCCGGGCCCTGGAGCCGGTCCTGCTCGAGCTCGGCCGCTGGGGCAGCGGCGCGCCGTTCCCGGACGGCGACATCACGTTCGGCCCTGACGCGGTGATGCTCGCGCTCAAGACCATGTTCAGCCCTGCCGCGGCGGCCGGGCACACCGCGAGCTACGAGTTCCGCTTCGGCGAGCAGTGGTTCCACGCGCGCGTGACCGACGGCGCATTGACGATCACGCGCGGCGCCGCCGAGGCGCCGGACGCGACGATCGTGACCGACCCGGCGGCGCTCGCCGCCATGCTCTGGCATGGCGCGCCCAGCGATGAGCCCGCGCTGCCGAGGCTGCGCGAGCTGTTCGCTACAGCTCCCAGCCGAAGTTGATCGAGCGCCAGCTCGGCCGCTCGCGCTCGTAGAAGCGGTGCGCGTCGGCGCGCGCCTCGCCGGAGTCGAGCTCGAGGTGGGCGGCGCCGCGCTCGCGCGCCCAGTCCTTCGCCGCGTCGAGCAGCGTCTTGCCGTGGCCGGCCGAGCGGTGGGCCGGGTGCACGGCGAGGTCCTCGACCCAGGCGCGCCTGCCGAACCGCACGGACTCGATGTCGAGGTAGACCGTGCAGATGCCGACGACCGCGTCGTCGACGACGGCCACGAGGACCTCGGACGCGCCGGACGCCATCGCCTCGCTCAGGCGCCGCGCGGCGCGCTCGGCGTCCCACTGCGGCGGCGTCGAGCCGGGCGGCGCGAACAGCCAGTCGTAGGCGGCGACCAGCGCCTGGAGGTCGCCGGGCTCGGCGGCGCGGATCACCCGCCGGCCATCGCCGGCAGGATCACCAGCGTGTCGGACTCGCCGACGCCGGTGTCCAGGCCCTCGAGCACCCGCACGTCCTCGTCGTTGAGATAGACGTTGACGTAGCGGTTGAGCTGCCCGTCGGGGCCGAAGAGCTGCTCCTGCGTCGCGGGGTGCTGCTCGGCGAGGTCGGAGAGCACCGCGCCCACCGTGCCGCCGGACGCGGAGACCTCTTTTTCGCCGCCGACGGACGGCCGGAGGACCGGCGGAACCTTGATCGTCGCCATCGCCGTGACCCTATCCAGCGGCGGCGCAGAACGCCTCGTAGTCCGGGAAGACGCCCAGCTCCTCGTCGGAGATCTCCGCCGGGTCCTTCGAGCAGATCGGGCACTCCGGGTCGCGCCGCACCTTGAGCTCGGTGAACGTCGCGCCGAGCGCCTCGTAGAGGAGCAGGCGGCCGATCAGCGGCTCGCCCGCGCCGGTCACGAGCTTGACGACCTCGGTTGCCTGCAGCAGGCCCATCGTCCCCGGCAGCACGCCGAGCACGCCGTTGGCGCCGCAGGACGGGGCCAGCTCGGCGGGCGGCGGCACCGGGTACAGGCAGCGATAGCACGGGCCGTCGTGCGGCTTGAAGACCGAGAGCTGGCCGTCGAAGCCGAGGATCGAGGCCGAGACGACCGGGATGCCGAGGCGGACCGTCGCGTCGTTGAGCAGATAGCGCGTCGGGAAGTTGTCGACGCCGTCGACGATCACGTCGTAGCCGTCGATGATCTCCATGATGTTGGAGGCGTCGAGGCGCGTCTTGTACTTGACGACCTTCACGTCCGGGTTGATCGCGGTGATCGACTGCTCGGCCGAGTCGACCTTCGCGACGCCGATGCGGTCGGTCGTGTGGATGACCTGGCGCTGCAGGTTGGAGAGGTCGACCTCGTCGTCGTCGACCACCCCGAGCGTGCCGACGCCCGCCGCCGCCAGGTAGAGCGCGGTCGGCGAGCCGAGGCCGCCGGCGCCGAGGAGCAGGACCTTGGACTCCAGCAGCTTGGTCTGGCCCTCGAGCCCGATCTCCGGGATCAGCAGGTGGCGCGAGTAGCGCTCGCGCTGCTCGGGGCTGAGCACCTTCGGGATCTCGACCTTGTAGCCGCGGTCCTTCCACAGCGTGATGCCGCCGGTCATCGACTTGACGTTCTCGTAGCCGAGCTCGCCCTTGAGCGTGTGCGCGGCGAGCGCTGAGCGCTGGCCGGACGCGCAGTAGACGACGATCTCCTGTGAGCGGTCGGCGCCGACGGCGCCGTCGATGCGCGACTCGAGGTACCCGCGCGGGACGTGCTTGGCGCCCGGGATGTGGCCCGCGTCCCACTCGGTGCTCTCACGCACGTCGACCAGGACGATGCCGTTGCCCAGGTGCTCGGACACCTGCGCCGGATCCACCTCCTCGACCTGGCTCTTGATCTGGCGGATGTACTCCGCCCCACTCGGGCTCATAGGGAAGTCCTCGAAAGTCGGTCAGGATTCAAAGCTTCACAAAGGATAGCGCTCTATCTAAGGCGCTCGCACGAGCTTGCGAGTGCGAGTAAGCCGCATACGGTCTCCGCACCATCACGGGAAAACCTCGACATGCCGATGAACCGGCTCAGACATGCGTTCTCGCACGCTGCTCAGCCAGGTCCTCGCTGTCAACACGGTACTCGTCGCCATCACGGCGTTTGTCGCTGCCCTGATCGCGCGCGACCGACTCGAGGACGCGGCGAGCGTCGAGGGCCTCCTGTTGATCGCCCTCGCGGTGTTCGGCGTCGTGCTGCTCAACTCGATCCTGCTGCGCCGGCGGCTGGAGCCGATGGGGCGGCTCGTCGAGACGATGAGCAGCGTCGACCTGATGTCGCCGGGCAAGCGCGCGGACGTCACGCGCGGCGCGGCCGACGAGGTCCGGCGCCTGTCGGCCGACTTCAACCGGATGCTCGAGCGGCTCGAGCAAGAGCGCCGCGAGTCCGGCCGCGCCGTGCTGCGCGCCCAGGAGGTCGAGCGCTCGCGCATCGCCCAGGACCTGCACGACGAGGTCAACCAGGCGCTGACCGCGATCCTGCTGCGCCTTCAGGCGACGGTGAGCGCCGCGCCGCCGGCGCTGCAGGACGAGCTCAAGGAGACCCAGGCGCTCGCCACGCAGGCGATGGAGGAGCTGCTGCACCTCGCCCGCCAGCTGCGGCCGACCGCGCTCGACGACCACGGCCTCGTGCCCGCCCTCACCTCGCAGGTCGCCGACTTCGGCGACCGCACCGGCATCCGCGCGACGTTCCGGCGCCACGGCGCCGTACCGCCGCTCAGCGACGAAGAGCAGCTCGTCATCTACCGCGTCACCCAGGAGAGCCTGTCCAACGTCGCCCAGCACGCGGGCGCCCGCCACGTCGACGTCGAGCTGTCGTTCGTCGGCCGGACGGTGCTGCGCGTGCGCGACGACGGCCACGGCTTCAAGACCTCTTCCAACGGCCGTGCCCGGCTCGGCGTCTCCGGCATGCGCGAACGCGCGCTGCTGGTGGGCGGCCACCTCACGATCTTCTCCGAGCCAGGCGACGGGACAACCATCGAACTGACCATGGGAGCCACATGAGGATCCTCATCGCCGACGATCACGGCATCGTGCGCGGCGGCCTGAAGCTGCTGATCGAACGCCAGCCCGACATGCAGGTCGTCGCCGAGGCCGACGACGGCGTCGCCGCCTTCGAGCAGGCGCTCGCCACGCGCCCCGACCTGTGCGTGCTCGACGTGTCGATGCCGCGCATGACCGGCCTGCAGGCCGCGCGGCAGATCCGCGCCCACCTGCCCGACACGCAGGTGCTCGCGCTGTCGATGCACGACGACGAGCGCTACGTGTTCGACGCGCTGAAGGCGGGCGCGTCCGGCTACGTGCTCAAGCGCGAGGTCGACCAGGCCTTGCTCAACGCGATCCGCGCGGTCCACCGGGGCGACGCGTTCCTGACCAACGCGGTCGAGCGCTCGCTGATCCGGGAGTGGATGTCCGACGCCGCGACCGGTCCGGACGAGCCGCTCTCGCCGCGCGAGCAGGAGGTCCTGAAGCTGATCGCCGAGGCGCACACCAACAAGCAGATCGCCGAGATCCTGCACCTGGCCGAGAAGACCGTCGAGTCGCACCGGGCCAACCTGCTGCGCAAGCTCGGCATGCGCGACCGCGTCGAGCTCGTGCGCTACGCGATCCGCCGTGGGCTGACCGAAGCATGATGCCCGCCCGGGGCACCAGCCCGTGCCCTGACCCGGCCGGCGCCATCCAGGCGCCGTAATCTGGGGCGCGTGACCCGTGTCGCGCTCGCGCTCACGACGCTCGTCATCTGCGCCGCCGCCGGCGTCTTCGGCGTGTGGCTGGCGCAGGCCGGCGGGGACGAGGCGCCCGCCGGCTGGCAGGGCGCGCTGCGCCCGCCCGGCGCCGCGCTGCCCGACTTCGCGCTCACCGACCAGGACGGCGAGCGCGTGACGGCCGCGTCGCTGCGCGGGAAGCCGGTCGTCGTCGCGTTCGTCTACTCCACGTGCAAGGACACCTGCCCGCTGCAGGTGCGCAGCATCCGCGCGGCGCTCGACCGGCTCGGGCACGACGTACGGGTGATCGGCGTCTCTGTCGACCCCGCGAACGACACGCCCGCGCGGGCGCGTACGTTCCTGCTCGAGCAGTCGATGACCGGCCGGATGGACTTCCTGCTCGGCAGCCGCGCGCAGCTCGAGCCGGTCTGGAAGGCGTTTGGGATCGCGCCGCAGACCAAGGGCCGCGACCACTCGTCGTACACGATCATCGTCGACGCCGAGGGCCGCCAGCGGATCGGCTTCCCGGCCGACCAGCTCACGCCGAGCCGCCTCGCGGCCGACCTCGCGCACTTCTAGTGGCGCTGTTCGAGGACCTCTCGTTCGGCGGCACCTGGCGCCGGTACCAGAAGGCGGCCATGGCCGCCTTCGAGCGCGACCGCGCGGCGGGGCAGCGCAACACGCACATCGTCGCGCCGCCCGGCTCGGGCAAGACGCTGCTCGGCGTCGAGCTCGTGCGGCGCGTCGGCCGCCGCGCGCTCGTGCTCACGCCCAGCAGCGCGGTGCAGATGCAGTGGCCGCGCGCGGTGCGCCAGTTCGGCTCGCCGTCGGACGTCGCGCGGATGGCCGGGCCTGAGCCGGCGTTCCCGATCGCGGTCATGACCTACCAGTCGCTGTGCCAGCTCGACGACCCGGGTGCGGCGATCCGGCAGGTCGCCGCCGCTCGCTGGGCGACCGACCGCGCCGCGGCGACCGGCGTCGAGGTCGACGAGGCGCTGGCCGAGGGCCACGCCTACGAAGGCAGCGCGGCCGAGCGCCGCGCCGCTGAGATCGCCCGCATCACCGCGGCGGTCAAGCGCGAGATCGCCCGCGGCGAGCACGCCGAGATCGAGCTGGCCGAGCTGTTCTCCGAGCCCGCGCGCAAGCGGATCGAGGCGCTCAAGGCGGCGCGCATCGGCACGATCGTGCTCGACGAGTGCCACCACCTCGCGTCGATGTGGGGGTACGTCGTGCGGGCCGTGCTCGACGAGCTGCGCGAGCTCGACGTGCACGTCATCGGGCTCACGGCGACGCCGCCGTCCGATCTCAGCGGCGCCGAGGACGAGCTCTACGCTGAGCTGCTCGGGCCGGTCGACTTCACGGTCCCGACCCCGGCGGTCGTGCGCGAGGGCCACCTCGCGCCCTACCAGGAGCTGGCGTGGCTGACCGCGCCGCTGGACTCCGAGCGCGCGTGGCTGGCCGAGCACGACACGCGCTTCAAGGAGCTGATCACCGCACTGCACGAGGACGCCGAGAGCGACCACTCGTTCCCGGGCTGGGTGATCACGCGCGTGCGCGAGCGGCGGCGCGCGGCCGACGACGACGCCCAGGTCCCGTGGGAGGAGTTCCAGCACAGCCGCCCGGCGCTCGCGCGCGCCGGCGTGCGCTTCCTCGCCTCGGCCGGCCTGGCCCTGCCCGCGGGCGCGCCGCGCGGCGAGTCCTACCGCCGGCCGCCGGACCTCGACGACTGGCTCGTGCTGCTCGAGGACTACGCGCTCCGCTGCCTCTACGCGTCGCCGGAGCCCGCGGCGGCCGATCGCTACGCGGCCGTGTCCGCCGCGCTGGCCGAGCTCGGCTTCAAGCTCACGCGCCGGGGCATCCGCCGCGGCACGTCGGAAGTCGACCGCCTGCTGACCGGGTCGCAGGCCAAGGCGCTGGGCCTCGTCGAGGTGCTCGCCGCCGAGATGGAGGTGCGCGGCGACGCGCTGCGCGCGCTCGTGCTGTGCGACGCCGAGCTGGCCGAGGCCAAGCCCGACCCGCTGCTCGGCGGCGTGCTCGACCCGGCCGCGGGGACGGCGCGGCATGCGTTGATGGCCGTCGGCGCCGACCTGCGCACGGCGCCGCTGCGCCCGCTCGTGGTCTCCGGCCGCGGGCTGCGCTGCCTGCCCGCCGACGCCGACGTGCTGCGCGCCGCGCTGGTCGAGCAGGCCGAGAAGCACCTCGCGCTGCCCGACTGGGAGGCCGCGCCCGACGGCGTGCTGATCTCGCTGCGCTCGTCCGGGGCCGAGTGGGTCCCGCGCGCGGGTCGACCTGGCCACGCGCGTACTCGAGAGCGGCGTCTGCGGCGCGCTGATCGGCACGCGGGCGCTGCTCGGCGAGGGCTGGGACTGCCCGATGGTCAACTGCCTGGTCGACCTCACCGTCGCCTCGACCGGCGTGTCGGTCCAGCAGATGCGCGGCCGCTCGCTGCGGCTCGACCCCGGGGATCCCGCGAAGCTCGCTTCGAACTGGGACGTGGTGTGCGTGGCGCCCGACCTCGTGCGCGGCAGCGCCGACTACGCGCGTTTCGTGCGCAAGCACCTGCACCTCTACGCGCCCGCCGACGACGGCGAGATCGAGGCTGGTCCGTCCCACGTGCACCCGGAGCTCGGGCCGTTCGCACCGCCGCCGGCGGCGCGGCTGAACGAGCTCAACCGCGCGATGCTCGGGCGCGCGAGCGCGGTCGCCGAGGCCCGCGAGCGCTGGCGCATCGGCGAGCCCTACCGCGGCGCGGACCTCCGCACGCTGGTGGCACGCCGACGCGGGGACAGTCCCCCTCACCCTCGCAGCGAACCGCGCGACCGCGAGGTAAAGGGGACTGTCCCCATCTCGCAGCGGGTTCCCGTGGGTATCGCCGCCGGGGCGGCCGTGCTCGGCGTGGCGGCATTCGCCGCGACCGGCGTAGCGGCGCTGCTCGCGCTGCTGGCGGTCGTGCCGCTGGCGCTCGGCTGGGCCGCGTGGCGGCTCGGGCGGACGCAGTCGCGGCTGCCGCTCGTGCTGCCGCTCGACCGCGCCGCGCGCGCGGTCACCGACGCGTACCGCGACCTGGGCGAGCTGTCGGACGCCGCCGCGGCGTCGCTGGAGATCGAGCCGCGGGCGTCCGGCTACCTGCGCTGCGTGCTCACCGAGGCGACGGCGGAGGAGAGCGCGCGCTTCGCGACGGCGGTCGACGAGCTCGTTTCGGTATCGGACGCGCCGCGCTACCTGGTCGCCCGACCGCTGCCCGACCCGGAGGCCGGCGCCGCGACGCTGCTCGGACGGGTGCTGCGGCGCCGCCCGCCGTTCCCCGCGCGCCACCACCCGGTGCCCGCCGACCTCGGCCGCAACAAGGAGCGAGCGGAGGCGTTCGCGCGCGCCTGGTCTCGCCACCTCGGGTCGACCGGCCTGGTGTTCACGCAGCGCTCGGACGACGGCCGGCGCGCCCGCGCGGAGGCGGCGGCCCAGGACGGCGGCTACGAGACGCTCGTGCGCGACATCTGGGTCTGAGCCAGCGTGTCCTGTGCGGCGTCTTCGCGGTCCTGCGCAGCGCGGTAGACCGCGTAGGACTCGGCGGTGCCGGCGAGCCGCCACGTCCGGTAGGCCTCCTCGGCCTCCTCGTGGGCGTCGTTCCAGGAGTCGTACTCCGCACTCCTGCGCGCGCGGCGCAGGACGATCTCGCGCGTATCGGCGACGTCGTCCAGCAGGCGTTTGAGCTCGTGGCTGCTCATGGGTCTCTCTCTTGCGGGACCGACTGCCCGCTCGATACCCCTCTGTACGCATCGGCGCACCAAGTGGTTGCCTCTAAGACGCACCGAAGCGTCGGTTTGTTCCGGCGCTGCAACCGGTCAGGCGGTCTGCAGCGGGCGCGCCGCGCCCATCAGCGCCTGCTCGGCTGCGTCCGCGCGATCCTCGGCGGCGCGGTACACGGCGTAGGCGTCACACCCACGCATTTCGCACCATGCCTGGTACGCGACATTGGCCTCGGCACGCGCGGCGCTCCAGAGCGTGAACAGCTCGTCATGGATCTGCGCGGCCGTCATCGCCCGCGGAGATACCCCGCCCCGGACCGCTCAAACCACCGTTGTCCTGGTTGCGCCGCTCGCGCATCTTGCCGATGACGAGCAGCACGATCATCACGAGCAGCGGCGCCGCGTACAGCAGGTCGACGATGATGTGCCCGGCGTGGGCGAAGACGATCACTGGTTCAGCGCGGCCGAGAGCAGCCACAGGCCGAGGATCGTGAACATCACCATCACCATGAGCATGACGATCTGGGAGCCGCTGGCCGCCCGCGGGCTGCCGTAGATCGCCAGCGCGCGGTCGTGAGCTAGGACGAGGCCGGCGACGTGGCCGAGCACCAGCGCGGCGACCTGGATGTACCAGATCTGCGTCGCCGACACGACCGAGTAGTCGATGCCC
Organism: Solirubrobacteraceae bacterium; assembly: GCA_036520135.1. Taxonomy (GTDB): domain Bacteria; phylum Actinomycetota; class Thermoleophilia; order Solirubrobacterales; family Solirubrobacteraceae; genus DASSUW01. The sequence continues at coordinate 9,165 of DATDKF010000339.1, read as the reverse complement.
GCCGTCGCCCCGCCGAAGATGTCCGAGCCGCGGCCGAGCGGGTCCGACGCCAGGTGGATCACCGCCTGGCCGTCGTAGGCGAGCGCCGAGAAGTAATGCGCGACGAGGTAGGCGGCCGCGATCGGAATCAGCGTGTGCGCGAAGCGGCGGCCGAGCTGGAGATGCGAGAGCCGCAGCTGGTGGCGCGGCATCCCGAGCACCGCGACGCTCCACACTGCCGTCACGACCGCGACCGACACCAGCAGCCCGACGATCAGCCCGATCTCGAGGCCGGCCGCCTTGCTGGCGCCGGCGCTAGTGAGCGCGTCCTGGACGTCGCCCACGAGGCCGTTGAAGAGCGCGCCTTGGCTGGCGCCGTCGAACGCCGTCGAGCTGATGCCGAAGAGCAGCAGGGCGGTCGTGCCGGCCTTCACCGGCAGCCGCGTCGCGGCGATGACCGGCGGGCGCAGCACGAGCCGCCCGTCCGCCCGCCGCCCGAACGGCGCGATCCGCGACAGCAGGCCGAACCAGACGCCGAAGCCGTCGCCGTTGCGTGTCCAGGCCTCGACGCCGTAGAGGCTCATCCCGACGAGCTGGATCGCCAGATAGGCGAGCATGATGATCGCCAGCGGCCCTGGGTCCTTGGCCGCGGCCCAGCACAGCTCGCACACGATGAAGCCGAAGATGCCGGCGACCGCGGGCCAGTTGCCGAGCCGCTCGGGGTACGGGAGCGGCTCGGGCAGCGCGCCGCGCGCGACGCGGCCCGCGGCCCAGCCCGTGGCGCGGCCGATCGCCCGCCACGGGCTGAACAGCCGGAAGACGTTGCCGAACAGCAGGCTCGCGAACGGCACGCCGATCCAGAACCCGACGTACACGCCTTTCGGCGCGATGTTGTCGGCCTGGCTGTCCACGCCCGCGAGGCCGGCGTAGACGAAGAGGGCGAAGACGAACACGCCGACGGCGCCGAGCAGCACGTCGACCGCGAACGGGATCCGCAGCAGCGGCCGCTCGGGCACGCGCTCGAGCCGGGGCCGCGACCAGCCCACGGCGAGCCCGACGAACGAGACGACGAGGACCGTCGCCGCCGCGACGCCGAAGAGCCAGACCGGGATCGGCAGGTCGGCCCGCCCCACGATCGCGTGAGCGAAGACCACCACGGCCGATCAGTCTAAGAACGACGAAGGCCCCGCCGGAGCGGGGCCTTCAAACCGCTTATCGCAGACGAGTTACTTGGTGCACTTGGACGACGAGGTATCGCCGTACTTCGTTGCCGTCGTCTTGCCGTTGTCGATGAACGTGAGCACGACCTTGAACGGCTGCTTCTTGTTCTTGCAGCCGGTCGTCGCCAGCAGCTTGTTGCTGCCCTTCTTCTTGCCGAGCTTCGTCTGCAGCGACACGAGGCCGTTGAAGGCCGTGCCGGCGTGCTGGGCGAGCTCGGGGACGTCGATGTGCAGCTTCTGGCCGAACTTGCCGCCGGCCTTGCTGAGCTTGGTCTCGGTCAGGAACAGCAGGCTGCCGCCGTCGTCGATGACGAAGCCGAGCATGTCCTTGCCGGTGACCTGGCTCTTGGTCTTGACGGCCTTGACGTCGAAGGTGAGATCACCCGGGCTCGTGCCGTTGACGCCGGTCTTGGCCTTGGCCTCGCCGCGACCGAGGATGCTGGACGTCGGGCACGCGCGCGCCTGGATGGCGGTCGGCGAGCACGACGGCATGCCCTTGAGGCTGATCTTGAGCATCTTCGGCATGAAGATGTCGAGGTCCGACATCGTCCGATCGACGTTGCCGTTGACGACGTTCAGATCGAGCGTCGAGTTCTTCGGCTTGCTCTTCGTGCCGGCGTTCTTCGGCGTGAGCTTGGTCGTGAGCGTCGCCGTATCACCGGTCTGAGCAATGGCGACCGTCGCGAAGGCAATGGCAGTGAGCGCCGCGATGGCGACGATCAGGTACTTACGCAAGAGGGACCCTCCAACTCTGAGTTGACTCCCCGATCAACACCGGACTCTGACGGAAGTTGCGGGGTCGGCCACCCGTCCGTCCGTTCAGTTACGTCAACGCGCGCACAGGCGCTCGACGCCGTCGAGCAGCGCCCAGTTCGTCATCCAGGCGACACCACGGGTCCACGCGACCCTGGTCAGGGATTCGGTTCCGACCCAGCGGCGATGCTACGGTGGCCGCCGGTGCGCGCCCAGCCCGACACGATCCCGGCGCCGCCGTTCCCGCGCGCGCTCACGTGGATCAACGTCGCCACGCTGCGGATGGACAAGCAGCGCGGCCGGCCGGTGCTGGTCGAGTTCTGGGACTTCTGCCGCGTCAACTCCCTGCGCACCCTCCCCTACCTGACCGCCTGGCACGAGCGCTACGCGGACCGCGGGCTGCGAGTGATCGGCATCCACACCGGCGGCTTCCCGATCTCGCGCGACGAGGCGAACATCCGGCGGGCGGTCGAGCGGCTCGGCGTGCCGTATCCGGTGGTGATCGACGCGCAGCTCGAGCTGTGGGACATGTACGGCAACGAGGGCTGGCCCGCGCGCTACCTGTGGGACCCGCGCGGCGCACTGTTCTCGATGCACTACGGCGAGGGCGCGTACGCGGAGACCGAGCGCGAGATCCAGGAGCTGCTCGGCGTCGACGAGGAGCCGCTCCCGCCACTGCGGCCCGAGGACGCGCCCGGCGTGCTGCTGCCGGCCCAGACCGCGGACCAGCCGGGCGCCTACAGCGGCCCGTACGAGGCGGGCGGCGTGTGGGTGGTCGTCGAGGGCGCGGGCGAGCTGCTGGTCGGCGGGCGCGCGGTCGCGGTCACCGAGCCGGGCTGCTTCCCGGTCGTCGAGCACCCGCACCACACCGCCGGCGTGCTCGAGCTGCAGGTCGGCCCGGGCGTGACCTGCCACGCCACGTGCTTCACCCCGGGGGTCGCAGCTCCTGATGCCCCCGCTCCCCCAGCAGCCGGACCAGCGCCGGAGGCCCGCTCTCGTCGATGAGCACGGCGGTGCCGGGCCAGTAGGGCGAGCGGTTCGGCTCCGGCGAGAGGAAGTGCGGCTGGTAGACCCACGAGCCGGTGTTGAGGATGCGCCCGCCGGCGTGCGTCGTCCACTCGGCGAGGTCGTCGCCGGGCCACGGGCCGGACCGGTGCGAGTGCCCCCAGATCACGTGCGGCGCGTCGATGTTCAACCGGCGGACCACTTCCGCGAACCCGAGCAGGTAGCCGCGGCGCAGGCCCGCGCCGCTGAGGTCGGGAGCGACCGGGCCGAGGCCGATCGCGTTGATCGCGGCGACCGCGGCGCGGAAGCCGGCGTTGAGCGCCGCCGTCCGCACCGGCCGCTTGCCGCGGCCGCGGCCGCCCATCGCGACCCAGGCGCGGGCCGACGCGCCGGTCCCGGCGCTCACCAGCGTGTGATCGCTGCGCTGGGTGAGCGCGTGGATCCACGCGTACAGCGGCGCGAGCGCGGCCTCGTAGTCGTCCGGCGCGGCGCCGTCCGACGGCAGCTTGACGATCCAGCGAGCCATCGCGCCGGCGGCCAGGCGCTCGAACGTCGGTACCGTCGCGTGCAGGTCGGAGTAGTGGCCGTGGATCGCGTACACGTCGCCGCGCAGCCAGACGCCCGGGTAAGCGAGCTGCGTCCGCGCCGGTCGGGCGTGCTCGGCCAGCGCCGCGGCGAGCGGGCCGGCGTCCGCGGGCTCGAACCGCTGCTCGAGCGCGAGGAACCCGGCCGGCTCGGTCATCAGGCGGCCGTCGATCCAGCCGGCGACGAGCCCGTGGTCGTGGTTGCCGCCGAGCAACAGCAGCTCGCCGTCGGCCCCGAGCGCGCGCCCGAGGTCCTCGAACAGCGGCGCCGCGATCGCCGCCGCGTTGCGGTGCGGGCCGTCCCGCAGCTCGAGCCCGTCGCCGAGGATCACCAGCCGGTCGACTTCGCGCACGGCCTCGACCAGCGGCTCGCGCAGCTCGGCCCGGCGCAGCAGATCGGACCCACTCCCGGCGCCGAGATGCAGGTCGGAGATCACCAGCGTCCGCACGGGTCGTAGTCTGACCGTCCGCATGAGCGGACCCTTTTCCGGCCTGATCGTCGCGGACTTCTCGCGCGTGCTCGCGGGCCCGTACGCCTCGATGCTGCTCGGCGACCTCGGCGCCGACGTGATCAAGGTCGAGCGCCCGGGCACGGGCGACGACACGCGCGCGTGGGGGCCGCCGTGGCGCGGCGGCGTGAGCACCTACTACCTCGCGCTGAACCGCAACAAGCGCTCGGTCGTGCTCGACCTCGCCGACGAGAGCGACCGCGCGCTGGCCCGCGAACTTGCCATGCGCGCCGACGTGCTGCTCGAGTCGTTCCGCCCCGGCCTGATGGCCTCGTGGGGGCTCGACGACGACACGCTGCGCGCCGACAACCCGCGGCTGGTCTCGTGCTCGGTGACCGCGTTCGGCAGCGGCGAGCGCGCGGCCGGGATGCCGGGCTACGACTTCCTGCTGCAGGCGATGGGCGGCCTGATGAGCGTGACCGGCGAGGCCGAAGGGCGGCCGCTGAAGACCGGCGCCGCGGTGGTCGACCTGATCTGCGGGCTGCTCGCGACGATCGGGATCCAGGCCGCGCTCGCCGAGCGGGCGGCCACCGGCCGCGGCCGCCACGTCGAGGTCTCGCTCATGGACTCGGCGCTGGCCGCGCTGCTCAACCAGGGCACGGCGTGGGTGGCCGGCGGCGTCGTGCCGAGCCGCCGCGGCAACCGGCATCCGAGCATCGTCCCGTACGAGACGTACGAGGCCGCCGACCGCCCGTTCGCGGTCGCGGTCGGCAACGACCGGCTGTTCGCGCGCCTGTGCGAGACGGTCGGCCTCCCGGATCTTGCCGCCGACGAGCGCTTCGCCAGCAACGAGGCGCGCGTGGCCAACGTCGACGCGCTCGCGGCGGCGCTCGAGGCGGTCTTCCGCACCGAGCCCGCCGACCACTGGGTCGAGGTCCTGCGCGCCGCCGGCGTCCCGGTCGGCCCGATCAACGGCGTCGACGAGGCGTTCGCGCTGGCCGCCGAGCTGGGCATGCAGCCGACCGACGACGCCCAGCGCGTGCCGCTCATCACCCCGCCGCTGCGCCTCGGCGGCGAGCGCCCGGAGATCCGCCTGCCGCCGCCGCGGCTCGACGAGCACGGCGACGAGATCCGACGCTGGCTCGGCTCGCAGCGCTGACTTTTTCCAACTCTTGGCCTGCCGTTGGCGGGTCCTTGCCCGCCGCGTGCCGATGGTGTGGCCATGCCGTTCGATCGCACGTTCGCCGCTGCTGCCGTCACGCTCGCGGCGCTCGGCCTGCTCGCGGCCATCGCGCTGGGCGCGGGAGCCGGGGGGCCAGATGAGCGAGCACCTGCACGCGGCTCTCGACGTCGATTCGACGATCGAGGTCTTCGGCCCCGCCGGCGCGTTCGTGCTCGGCGACCACCAGACCCGACCGCTCGTCCTCGTGAGCGCCGGCATCGGCGCCACGCCGGTCCTCGCCACGCTGCAAGCGGTGGCGGCGACGCGCTCGCGCCGCGAGGTGTGGTGGATCCACGGTGCGCGCAACGGACGCGAGCACGCGTTCCGGGCCGAGGTCCGCGAGCTGCTCAAGCTGCTCCCGAACGGCTTCTCCCACGTGCGCTACTCGCGCCCGGATGCCCGTGATCGCGACCACGACGCCTGCGGGCGCGTGACGCCCGTGGTCCTGCGTGACCTGCCGCTGCCGACCGACGCCGAGTACCGCCTCTGCGGCACGGCGCCGTTCGTCGCAGCGCTCGAAGCCGGCTTGCGCGAGGCGGGCGTCGACAGCGACCGCATCGCGAGCGAGAGCTTCGGCGGCGTGACGACGAAGCCGCGTCGCGCGACGACGGGGTCGACCGTCGGTTTCACTCGGTCCGGCGTGTCGGCGCGCTGGGAGCCGGGCAACGGGAGCATCCTCGAGCTGGCGGAGGCCAACGGCGTCCCGGCCGCGTCGGGCTGCCGGGTCGGCGCCTGCCACGGCTGCCGTGCGCCGATCCTCGAGGGCACCGTGCGCCACGACCCCGAACCGCCGGCGGGCGCGCCGCCCGGCAGCGCGCTGCTGTGCTGTGCGGTCCCCGAGGGTGACGTACTAATCGACGCGTGAGGCGAGCTGCTGCCGGATCACCTTCGGCAGCATGAAGCGGACGTCCTCGCGGAGGACCTCGAACGTCTCGACGGTCTGGGTGCCGCGGTCGCGGAAGAACTGCACGAGGCGGTCGACGAGCTCCTCCGGGGCGCTGGCGCCCGAGGAGATGCCGACGACCCGCGCGTCCTCCAGCCAGTCCTCCTGCACCTGCGTCTCGTTGTCGATCAGGTGGGCGCGGGCGCCGCAGTCACGCGCCACGTCGACCAGACGCTGCGAGTTCGACGAGTTGGTCGAGCCGATGACGAGCACGAGATCGCACTGCGCGGCCATCTGCTTGACCGCCGCCTGGCGGTTGGTGGTCGCGTAGCAGATGTCGTCGGTGCGCGGCCCGGTGATGTTCGGGAACTTCTCGCGCAGCGCGTTGATGATCGAGCGCGTCTCGTCTACCGACAGCGTGGTCTGCGAGATGTAGGCGACCTTGTCCGGATCCGGGACGTCGAGCGTCGCGACGTCCTCCTCGGTCTGCACGAGCACGATGTGGTCGGGCGCCTCGCCGGTCGTGCCCTCGACCTCCTCGTGGCCCGCGTGGCCGACCAGCACGATCGTGTAGCCCTCCCCCGCGAACTTGACTGCCTCGCGGTGGACCTTGGTGACCAGCGGGCACGTCGCGTCGATCGTCTGCAGGCCGCGCCGCTCGGCGTCCGCGTGCACGGCCGGGGACACGCCGTGGGCGGAGAAGACCGTGATCGCGCCCTCGGGGATCGAGTCGTCGAGCTCGTCGACGAAGATCGCGCCGCGCTCGCGCAGCGACGCCACGACGTGCTTGTTGTGGACGATCTCCTTGCGCACGTACACGGGCGGCCCGTGCAGATCGAGCGCGTGCTCGACCGTCTGCACGGCGCGGTCCACGCCCGCGCAGTAGCCGCGCGGAGCGGCCAGGAGCAGCTTCTCCGGGATCACGCCCTGAAGTCTAGGAGCATCTGCGTGACCGTCTCGCCCGTGAGGTCGAGCGAGCGGGCGGAGACCGCCGACATGTCGTCGCAGGTCTTATGCCAGCACTTGAACGTGAAGTCGATGAGATCGATCGCGGGCACGCCCCGGCGCTGGAACGGCGTGTGATCGTCGGTCACCGCGCCGCTGACCACGTCCGGGAACGCGGCCTGCGCGCCCACCTTGCGCGCCGCGGCGCGCAGTTTCGACCACAGCGCGATGTTCGAGCTCGACTCGCGCGGGATGCGCATCTTCCCCTTCTCGGCCACGAAGTCGAGCAGGATCAACGCGCGTGTCTCGTCGGCGTGGATGCGCGCGTAGGGGCGCGAGCCGCGCAGCCCGCTCGTGTAGAAGTCCTTCGTGTCGTCGGGCGACTCCTCGCCGTCGAACAGCACAAAGCGGATCGGCGGCAGCCCCTTCACGCCTCGCAGCGCGCGGGCGATCCCGAGCACCGCGGCGGTGCCGCCGGCGCCGTCGTTGGCGCCGACGAACCCCGGGATGTCCTTCGTGTCGTAGTGCGCGGCCAGCACGATCGGCTTTCCGCGGCCGCCGATCCGGCCGACGATGTTCTCGTAGCCGCCCCGGACCTTCTCGATCCGGCCGTGCGGCAGACGGTCGCGCAGCCAGCGCGCCAGCTCGCGCGCCTTCGCGGACTTGGCCGGCCGCGGCCCGAGCTCGACCTGGTGGCGCAGATCGGCGAACGCGCGGTCGCCGTCGAAGCGGTCGACGTGCAGCCCCGCCGCCTGCGCCGGCGGGGACGAGCTCCCGCCGCACCCGCCCGCGACGAGCACCGCCGCGACGGCGACCGCCAGCGCCCACCTAGTCGTTGGAGGTCACCGCCTCCAGCAGGTCGGCGAACCGGGCCCGCGCGGCCTCGCGGCGGGTCGGCACGTGCTCAGTAGGCACGCCGTCGTCCGGCGCCCGGTAGCCGCGCAGGATCTGCCGCGCGACGCTCTGGCGATGCACCTCGTCCGGCCCGTCGTAGAGCCGGGCCGCGCGCGCGAACCGGTACATCTGCTCCAGCGGCAGGTCGGTCGAGTAGCCGAGCGAGCCGTGCGCCTGTAGCGCCCGGTCGATCACGTCGTGGAGCACCTGCGCGCCGTAGAACTTGATCAGCCCGATCTCGAGCCGCGCCGCCGCCGCGCCTTCGGTGTCCATCTTCCACGCGGCGTGCAGCGTCATCAGGCGGGTGGCGTGCATCTGCGCGGCGGAGTCGGCGATCCAGTTCTGCACGGTCTGCTTCTCGGCCAGCAGCGACCCGTGCGAGTAGCGGGTCTGCGCGCGCTCGCACAGCATGTCGAACGCCCGCCGGGAGACGCCGAGCCAGCGCATGCAGTGGTGGATGCGGCCGGGGCCGAGCCGCTGCTGCGCGATCAGGAAGCCGGCGCCGCGCGCGCCGAGCAGCGCGTCGGCCGGGACGCGGACGTCCTCGTAGACGATTTCCGCGTGGCCGCCGTACGCGCCGTGGCGCTCGTATGGGTGCTCCATCGTCGGCACGTCGCGCAGGATCCGCACGCCCGGCGTGTCGACCGGGACGATGAACATCGAGGCGCGCTGGTAGCGGTGCGCGTTCGGATCGGTGACCGCCATGACGATCAGGAAGTCGGCGACCGACGCATTGGTGGAGAACCACTTGCGGCCGTTGATCACCCAGTCGTCGCCGTCCTGCACCGCGCTGGTCTGCAGCAGCGTAGGGTCGCTGCCCGCCGTGTCGGGCTCGGTCATTGAGAAGGCCGAGCGCAGGTCGCCCGCCAGCAGCGGGTGCAGCCACTGCTGCTTCTGGTCCTCGGTGCCGGCCAGCGCGAGGATCTCCGAGTTGCCCGAATCCGGCGCCTGGTTGCCGAAGACGACCGGGGCGAACGGGCTGCTGCCGAGGATCTCGTGCATGAGCCCGAGCTTGACCTGGCCGAACCCCTGCCCGCCCAGCTCGGGCGGCAGGTGCGCCGCCCACAGGTCGCGCACGCGCACCTGCTCCTGCAGCGGCGCGATCGCGCGCTCGAAGCCGCCCGGCCCGAGCTCGTCGAAGATCGTCTCGATCGGCCAGACCTCCGCGCGCACGAAGTCGCGCATCCAGTCGAGCTGCTCCTGGAACTCGGGATCGGTGGAGAAATCCCAC
>DATDKF010000338.1:0-4198 GCA_036520135.1 Solirubrobacteraceae bacterium | reverse complement strand
CGATTCGCGCCGCACCGGCGCGGCCGGTACCGGGCGGTACTGCAAGCCGTCGACGCGGCCGGCAACGCATCGGCACCCACGCGGGTCGCGTTCCGGGTGCTTTCATCCCATCGGTGAGGGTCGCCGCGCTCTACGACGTCCACGGCAACGTCCCGGCGCTCGACGCGGTGCTCGCCGACGTCGACCGCGCCGGCGTCGACGCGATCGTCTGGGGCGGCGACGTCGCGTTCGGGCCGCTGCCCGTCCAGACCGTCGCGCGCATGCGCGAGCGCGGCGGTCGTTACGTGATGGGCAACTGCGACCGCGAGATGGTCCGGGACCTCGACGCCGGCGACGACGAGAACTCGTGGGTGCGCGCCCTCGGCCGCGCGGAGCGTGATTTCCTCGCCGCGTTCGAGCCGACGGTCACGCTGAACATCGACGGCCTGGGCCCGACGCTGTTCTGCCACGGCTCGCCGCGCGACGACGACGAGCGGATCACGCGCGCCACACCTCGTGAGCGGCTCGCGCCGATGCTCGCCGGGGTCGACGAGCGCGTCGTCGTCTGCGGGCACACGCACCAGCAGTTCGACCTGCGCTGCGGCGTGCACCGCGTGCTCAACGCGGGCAGCGTCGGGCTGCCGTACGAGGGCGTGACCGCCGCGTTCTGGCTGCTGCTCGGGCCGGACGTCGAACTGCGCCGCACCGACTACGACGTGGCCGCGGTGCTCGACGGCCTCGGCGACGACGATCGCGAGCTGCTGCGGGAGAGCCTGATCGAGCCGGCCGACCCGGATTGGGTCACGCGCTACTTCGAGACGGGCGAGGAGTGACTACGCGCGTGAGTTGACGCTCCCGCGCGGGCGTGGGACGTTGGCCCGGTGCAGGGCCAGCAGATCGTTGGCCGCGACCCGGAGCTCGCGGCACTGGCCGATTTCCTCGCCGGGACCGAGCCGCGGGCGCTCGTGCTCACCGGCGGCCCGGGAATCGGCAAGACGACCCTGTGGGCGGCGGCCATCGCGTCGACGCACCGCCGCGTGCTGAGTGCCCGTCCGAGCGGCGCCGAGGCACGGTTGGCGTTCGCGGCGCTCATCGACCTCTGCGACGGCGTGGACACGACCCTGGCCGGGATCCCGCCGCCCCAGCGCGCGGCGCTCGAGGTGGCGCTGTTGCGCGCCGAGCCCGCCGGCCCGCCGCCCGAGGCGGGCGCCATCGGGCTCGGGTTCCTGGGGCTCCTGCGCTCGCTCGCGGCGTCCGGGCCGTTGCTGATCGCGATCGACGACACCCAGTGGCTCGACCCGCCGTCGGACGAGGCGATCGCGTTCGTCGCCCGCCGGGTCGCCGGCGACTCCGTCGCGTTCCTGCTCGCGCGGCGGCCGGGCCGGCTGTCCGCCGTCGAGCGCGCGGTCGAGCGCGGCGCCCTGGAGCGCCTCGAGGTCGGGCCGTTGAGCCCCGATGCGACGCGCCGCCTGGTGACCGACCGGCTCGATCTCGCGCTGTCCCGCGACGTCCTGCAGCGGGTCGTCGAGCCGGCGCTGGGGAACCCGCTGTTCGCCCTCGAGCTCGGGCGTGCGCTGATCGCGCGCGGGCCGCCGGAGCCGGCAGGCGACATCCCGCTCTCGGACGCGCTGGAGAAGCTGCTGGGCACGCGCGTGGAGCGGCTGTCCGGGCACGTGCGGACTCTGCTGCTCGCCGTCGCGCTGAGCGGCGACCTCAGCATGGCCGAGCTGACCGCGGTCGCGACGCCGGCCGCGCTCGAGGACGCGCTCGACGCCGGACTGGTGGTCGTCGACTCAGGCCGCGTGCGCGCCGCTCACCCGCTGCTCGCCGCGGCGGCGCGCAAGCGCTCCCGGCGCGGTGAGCGACGCGAGCTCCACCGCGCTCTGGCAGCGGCCGTCGACGACCGAGAGCTGCGTGCGCTTCATCTCGCGCTGGCCACTCCCCGTCCCGACGACCAGCTCGCGGCCGCCGTCGCCGCCGCGGCGGCCTCCGCGCTGGCGCGCGGCGCGCGCGCGGACGCCGTCCGCCTGGCCGAGCACGCCCTGCGCCTGACGCCGGACCGGGCGCCCGAGCGCACCGATCGCGTCCTGGCGCTCGCCGAGTGCCTGGACGCCGCAGGCGAGCCGCAGCGCGTCACCGACCTGCTCGCTCCGGCGCTCGACGCGCTCCCGGCCGGCGCCGCGCGCGTCCGTGCCCAGCTACTGCTGTCCGAGGGCGGCGGCGTGCGCTGCATGGCCGACCACGTGCGGCACCTCGACCTCGCGCTCGCAGCGGCCGGCGACGACCGCGTGCTGCGGGCGCACGTGCTTGCCAAGCAGGCCGCCAATACCGCCGCGACGTGCGTCGAGCGGCTCGCCGACGCCGAAGCCTGGGCGCTCGAGGCGCTGGCGGAGGCCGAGCGCGCCGGCCCCGACGTGGAGCGGCTCGCGCTGTTCGCGCTCAGCTGGGCCCGCAGCCTCGGCGGCCGCCCGGTCGGCGACATCTGCGACCGCTTCGACGCAGTGTCGGACGAGGTCGCCCAGATCGCCTACTCGCCACATTCCGTGGCGGCTCAGCGCGTCAAGTGGCGGGGCGAGACCGAGCTCGCCCGGGCTCGGACGACCGCCCTGCTGCAGCTCGCCGACGAGCGCGGCGAGGCGGTGTCGTACGCGATCGAGCGCCTGTTCGTCTGTGAGCTCGAGCTGCGGGCGGGTGCATGGGATGCCGCCGAACGCCTGCTGGACGAGTGGAGCCGGTCATCGGATCCGCTGGTTCCGTTCACCTACATGCGCTGCCGTGCACAGCTCGCCGCGGGACGCGGCCTCCCCGCGGAGGCCGAGCGCTGGGCCGCGCCGGCGATCGCCGGCGCCGAGGAGATCGGAACGCCGTGGCAGCGGCTCGAGGCGCTGCACGCACGGGGGATGGCGGCGCTGCTCGGACACGAGCCGGGGCGCGCGACCGAGGCATTGCGCACCGTGTGGGAGCACGCCGAGCGCGAAGGCGTGGAGCCGGGGGCGTTCCCGGTCGCTCCCGACCTCGTCGAGGCGCTCATGCAGCACGGCGAGCCGGACGCCGCGCGCGCGGTCACCAGCCGCCTGGCCGACGTGGCCGAGGCGCAGGACCACCCGTGGGGCCGGGTGACCGCGAAGCGCTGCGCCGCGATCGTCGACCTCGCGTCCGGCTCCTACGACGAGGAGGCGGCCGCAGCGCTCGGGCAGGCAGCGGTCGAGTACGCGCGGCTCGGGCTCCGCTTCGACGTTCCGCGATCGCTGCTGTGCCTCGGCCGCGCGCAGCGGCGTCACCGGAAGTGGCGGGCTGCGCGGCGGTCGCTCGAGGAGGCCGTGGACGCTTTCGCCGAACTCGGCTCGCCCGGGTGGGCGGACGAGGCGCGCGCGGAGCTCGCCCGCGTCGGCGGGCGGCCTCCGGCCGTGAGCGGTGCGCTGACCCCGACCGAGCAGCGGGTGGTCGACCTGGCGGTGGAGGGCCGGCCGAACAAGGAGATCGCCGGCGTGCTGTTCGTGACCGTCCACACCGTCGAGGTGCACCTGTCCCGCGCCTACGCCAAGCTCGGCGTACGCTCCCGGAGCCAGCTGGCCGCGGCGCTCAGCCGCGGACGGAAAGGGCCAGTCGCCTCGTGAGCGACCGGTTGCCGGCGGCGTCGGTCGCCGTCAGCCGCAGGCGGTGGTGACCGCGATGGATCCCGAGCGCGGAGAGAGCGATCCGGTTGGCCCCGCGGTGGCCCCGTCGCGTCACGGTCCTGCCGCGCCTCGCGATCGTCACCGTCGCGTCCTCGGACAGGCGGTAGCGCAGGCGCTTCGCGGCAACCCGCAGCCGCGTGATCCGCGGGCGCGTCGCGTCGACGCTGAACACGCTCGCCGCGGGGGTCAGATCCAGCGCGCCGAGCGCGTCGCGCGCGCGGACGCGGAACGCGTGGGCGCCGTCGGTGACCGGTCCGAGCGCGAGCGGTGACCGGCACGACGCGAACGGGCGGTCGTCGAGCGAGCATTCCAGCGTCGAGCCCGGCTTCGTCGTGCGGAAGCCGAAGCTCGGAGTCCTGTCGCGCGTCAGGGCCGGCGGCCCCGCGAGGATCTCCGTATCGGGGCGCACGTCGAACCGTCTCCCCTCGCAGTCCGCCGCGAGGAAGTCGACGCCGGAAACGTCGGCGATGACGGTATCGGCCCCGTCGCCGCAGACCGCGCCGTCGGCCTCCCCGTCGCGGATCTCGAGCACGTCGGCGCCG
>DATDKF010000337.1:0-6529 GCA_036520135.1 Solirubrobacteraceae bacterium | reverse complement strand
CGCCGGGGCGATGATGCTGGCGCCGCGCCTGCGCGCCGGCGCGCTGCTCTACGTCGTCGTGCTGGTCGTGGCGTTCGTGATCCCGACGCCGTTCGGGCAGAACGCGCTGCGGCTGCCGGTCCTGCTCGGGCCGGCGCTGCTCGTACTCGCGCCGCGCGTCGGCGTCCCGCGCGCGGCGATGGCGACCGTGCTCGTCGTACTGCTGTACCTGCAATGGCTGCCCGCGGTGCGCGCGGTTGCCGAGGCCCACGGCGACCCGTCGACGAGCGAGGCGTTCTTCTCCGATCCGCGCGCGTTCCTGGGCAAGGTCGTGCAGCCGGGCGAGCGGGTGGAGGTGGCGTTCACGCACAACCACTGGGAGGTCGCGCACCTGGCCAGCGTCGTGCCGCTTGCGCGCGGCTGGGAGCGCCAGCTCGACGAGAAGGCCAACCCGCTCTTCTACGGCGGCCGGCCGCTGACGCCGGAGCGCTACCACCGCTGGCTGCGCGACCAGGCCGTGCGCTGGGTCGCGCTCCCGAACGCGCCCCTGGATTACTCGGCGAAGCCCGAGGCCGCGCTGCTCGAGCGCGGCTTGCCGTACCTCAAGCTCGTCCACCGCTCGCCGGACTGGCGGATCTGGCAGGTCCGCGACCCCACGCCGCCCGCCTCCGGCGGCGCGCACGTGACCGCCGCGCTTCCGAACGGCTTCGACCTCGACACCCCCGGCCCGACGGTCGTGCGCCAGCGCTACACGCGCTGGTGGCGCTCGGGCACCGCCTGCGTGAGCCGGGCGCCGGGCGGCTGGACGCGGATCACGCCGGTGGGATCCGACCACGTCCGCGTCCGCGCCGGCCTGCGGCCCGACGGCGGCCCGGACTGCCCCCGCCCGGCCGTCGCCAAGTAAGAGGGCGGGGCCCAAGAGTGCGGGCAACCCTCCTGGTTGCTGGGTGACAGGTGCTTAGCATGCCTCGCTCATGCTCGTCCGCGCTCGGTCACTCCTGCCGCACGGTCCGGTCGACCTGCTGCGGCAGCTCGTGCTGTTCTGCGGCGCCTACTGGCTCTACCGGCTGGTTCGCGGCATCGTCGACGGGCGCGCGGTCGAGGCATACGACAACGCCCGCGAGGTGATCAACATCGAGCGAGGGCTGGGCCTCTTCTTCGAGCCGAGCGTCAACGCGTGGGCGACGACGCACTCGCTGGTCAACGACCTCGCGAGCTGGATGTACGTGAACTCGCACTTCGCGATCACGACGGGCGCGCTCGCCTGGATCTACCTGCGGCGCAACGAGCGCTTCTACTTCGTGCGCAACATGTTCATGGTCGCGATGGGCCTGGCGCTCCTCGGCTACGTCACGCTGCCGACCGCCCCGCCGCGGATGATGGAGGGCTACGGCTTCCACGACTCGGTGGCGGCGTTCACCGGCGTGGACGCGGACACCGGCTCGGCCGGCGTGCTGTTCAACCCGTTCGCGGCGATCCCGTCGATGCACGTGGCGTTCTCGCTGATGCTCGGCTTGACGATGGCCCAGATGACGCAGCGCCGGTGGGCGCAGGCGCTGTGGTACGCGTACTCGCCGATGGTCACGTTCGTGGTGATCGCTACCGCCAACCACTGGTGGATCGACGGCTTCCTGGGCGCGACCGTCGCCGCCGTCTCGGCGGTCGCCGCGCACGGCTTCTTCGCCCGCGCGAGGCCCGAGGTGTGGGCGTGGAACGCTGCGCCTCGACACCGGGCCGAGCCGGCACTGCCATGAGATCGAGTGCGGCTTACTCGCACTCGCAAGCTCGTGCGAGCGCCTTAGTATCCACGCGATGACCTCCCCTCCGGCGGAACGGCCACCCCGCACGGCGCGCGAGTACCAGGCGCTGATGCGCAACCGCCTGATCGAGTCACGCCTCACGCCGAACGCGATCTCGCTCACCGGCCTCGCCCTGTGCCTGGTCGCCGCCGTTCTGGTCTGGGAGGAGTACTTCTTCCTCGGCGGCGTCGCGTTCATCATCGGCTCGGTCTGCGACACGCTCGACGGCCGCTACTCGCGCATGTCGGGCAAGGGGACGTCGTTCGGCGCGTTCCTGGACTCCACGCTGGACCGGATGGAGGAGGGCATCGTGCTGGCCGCGGTGGCCCGGCACTTCTCCGAGAGCGGGGACGACATCGCCGTCGCGGCGGTCGTAGTGGCCGTCCTGGCGTCGCTGATGGTGTCCTACACGCGGGCCCGGGCCGAGGCGCTGGGCGTCGAGTGCAAGGTCGGCATCGCCGACCGTGCGGTGCGAGTTGTCATCCTGTCCGCCGGACTCGTGTTCGCGAGCCTGGACGCGCTGGCGCCCGCCGTCTACGTTCTTGCCGTCCTCTCGACGATCACGGTCTTCCAGCGCATCTGGCACGTCCGCAAGGAGCTCACGCGGGCGGCCGAGCCGGTCTCCGAGTTGTAACGGGCCTCGTTGACCGGTGTTCGATTAGGCCGAACCGACTTCGGAGGAACCACTTGACCGAGAACATCCGCCCCCAGCCTTCGACCAACGGCGGCAGCCGGTACCAGAACGAGAAGGTCCGGGTGGCGATCATCGGCGTCGGCAACTGCGCCAGCGCGTTCGTGCAGGGCGTCCAGTACTACAAGGACGCCGACCCGTCGGGCCGCGTCCCGGGGCTCATGCACGTCGACCTGGGGGGCTACCACGTCAGCGACATCGAGTTCTCGGCGGCGTTCGACATCGACTCGGAGAAGGTCGGCAAGGACCTGTCCGAGGCGATCTGGGCCGGCCAGAACAACACGATCAAGTTCGTCAAGGAGGACGTGCCGCACCTCGGCATCCCGGTGCAGCGCGGCATGACGCACGACGGGCTCGGCAAGTACCTGTCGCAGCGGATCACCAAGGCGCCCGGCGCGACGGTCGACATCGCCCAGGTGCTCAAGGACACCAAGACCGACGTCGTCGTCTCCTACCTGCCGGTCGGCTCCGAGCAGGCGACCAAGTGGTACGTCGAGCAGATCCTCGAGGCCGGCTGCGCGATGGTGAACTGCATCCCGGTCTTCATCGCCCGCGAGGACTACTGGAACCGGCGCTTCGTCAAGGCCGGCCTGCCGATCATCGGTGACGACATCAAGTCGCAGGTCGGCGCCACGATCGTCCACCGCACGCTGGCGCGCCTGTTCGGCGACCGCGGGGTGCGGCTCCAGCGCACGTCGCAGCTCAACGTCGGCGGCAACATGGACTTCTTCAACATGCTCGAGCGCGAGCGCCTCGAGTCCAAGAAGATCTCCAAGACCAACGCCGTGACCTCGATCGTCGAGGACGAGATGGCGCCCGAGGACGTCCACGTCGGGCCGTCGGACTACGTGCCGTGGCTCACCGACCGCAAGTGGGCGCACATCCGGCTCGAGGGCCAGGCGTTCGGCGACGTCCCGCTGACCGCCGAGCTCAAGCTCGAGGTCTGGGACTCCCCGAACTCGGCCGGCATCGTCATCGACGCCGTGCGCTGCTGCAAGCTCGCGCTCAACCACGGCATCGGGGGCCAGCTCGACGGGCCCAGCTCGTATCTCATGAAGTCGCCCTACACGCAGCGTCCGGACCACCTGGCGCGTGAGGCGACCGAGGAGTTCATCGCGCGCCACGCGCGCACGCGCGCCGCGGCCGAGGCCGCCCGCTCCGCCGCCGACAAGGCGGCTGACGAGAAGTCCGCTGCGGTCGATTGAACCGCTGAGCCGTGGTAGGACGTAGCGGAGGGAGATGGCCCTCCGCTACGTCCCGCTCGTGCTCGTCAGCCTGATCGCCGCCTGCGGCGCCTCCCAGCCGCGGGCTTCGGTCGGACCGCAGCTGTACCTGGCCGGCGATCGCGAGATGTGGATCGTCGATGCCGGCACGCAGACCGTGCGGCACGTCACGCGCTCGCAGCTCAAGCCGAGCGACGCGCCGCACCGCATCATCGCCCGCGGCCGCCGCCTCGTGGTGGGCACCGCCTTCGGCGACTCGTCGTTCTTCCTGCCGAGCGTCCACCCGGACCGCGTCTGGGTCGTAGACCTCGATCCTCGCACGTCAACGGCGCGCGCCGTGCGGGAGGTCACGGTCGATGGCGTGACCACGGTGCACGCCAGCCGCCCGCCGGGTCGGCGCCGGCCGCTGGGGGCGGTCAACGACGGCCTACTGCTGGAGGCCGGCAACGGCGTCGACGTATGGGATCCGGCCACGGGGCGCGTGGTGCACCATCTGCGCGAGGCCAACGGGATCATCGGCGCCGCGACCGGCGACGTCGTTACGGGCTGCACCGACGTCTGGTGCGGCGCGTTGCGGCTGATCGACGTCGACACCGGCGGCACGCGTGTGCTCCACGCGCCCTCCGGGCTCACATTCGAGCCGTGGGAGGGGGCGTTCTCCCCGAGCGGCGACCTGCTCGCCGTGCCGGTCCGCGAGCCCGGCGCGCTCGACGCGCCGCGCCGCCTCGCGCTGGTCGACATCGCGCGCAGCCGTATCGCGGTCCTCGACGGCTCACGCGTTCCCGCGGGCTACACGCTCGTCGCCTGGTCCGCGTCGGGCGATTACGTCTTCCTCACGGGAGGAGAGCGCTCCTCCCACCGCGTGATCGTCGGCTACCGCCTCGGCACCCGCCGCGCACAGGTGCTCGACGTCGACGTCGGCGACTTCTACGACGCCGCCGCGATCTGATCGCACCGGGCCGGGCGATCAGGCGGAGACGCTGAGGTCGACGAGCTCGCGGTCGAGGGCGTCGCCGTTGGCACGAATCGAGAGAAGATACTCGCGCAACGCGTCGAGCACGAGCGTGCGCGCCTCGTCCTTGGACGAGGCGGCGGTGATGACCTCGGGGATCCCCTCGATGCGCGCCTGCACCCAGCCGTCCTCGACTGGTTCGTAGACGATCGAGATCGAGATCTGTCGGGGCGTAAGTCCAGGCACTGTCCCTATGAGGAGTGTGCCAGTAACTCCATGCCCCCGCGCGACGTGATCCGACGGCGCGATCTCGGCCGCCATCTCCGGTCACACGGCTGCGGGCTCGTCCGCCAAGGTGGGCGCCATGAGGTCTGGGAGAGCCCGCGCAGCGCACGATCGACTATGCCGCGCCACCGTGAGATCCCGCTCGGGACCGCGCGGGCGATCTGTCGCCAGCTTGGCGTCCCGGCGCTGTAGACGACTATCCTGCGGCCGGTGCCGGAGCGGTACGCGATCGCGCAGGTCACTCCCCACGCGTGGGAGGACGAGCACGAGGTCAACGCGTTCGTCGCGGAGCTGGCGGCCGAGTTGGCGGGTCGGGGGCACCGGATGCTGGTGCTCGCGCCGTCGCGGTCGCGGGAACTGGTGCGGGAGTCGCGGCGGCTGATCCGGTCGGCGCGGGAGACGCCCGAGGCGCTGTTCGACCCCGACGGCGGGGTGCGGGTGCTCGGGGTCGGCGAGCTGCTGCCGCTGCAGCGCCGCGGCGGCCTGCCGGCGCCGCCGGTGGACGTCTCGCGGACGATGGAGGAGGTGCTGGGGCTCGCGCCGCTGGACTTCGTGCACGTCCACGAGCCGTTCGCGCCGAGCGCGTCGTCGGTCGCGCTGCGCCACAGCCGCGCGCTCAACGTCGGCTCGTTCCACGCGCCGACGGAACGCGTGCTCTCGACCCAGGTCGCCCGCCGCTTCGTGGAGCTGTTCTTCGGGCGGCTCGACGCCCGCACGGCGTCGTTCAGCGCCACGCAGGAGCTGATGGAGCGCTTCTTCCCCGCCCGCTACCGGCTGCTGCGGCCCGGCGCGGCCGCGACCGAGCGGCCGCCCCACGACGGGCCGATCCGGTTCGCGTTCTGCGTCCAGGAGGAGCGCCAGGCGCTCCGGCTGTTCCTGCGCGCGCTGCGGCGACTGCCGGACGACCTGAGCTGGGAGGCGACGGTCTTCTCGCCCACCGGCGCAGCGCCGACCGGCGCGCTGCGCAGCCGCGTGCGCGACCGGCTCACGCTGCTCTCCGCCGACGACGCCAGCGAAGGCGCCGTGCTCGCGCAGGCCGACGTTGTCGTCGCCGCCACGCTCGGCGCGATCCCCGCGCCCGGCCTGCTCGTGCGCGCGCTCGGCGCGGGCGCGCTGCCGGTGGCGGCGCACCTGGCCGCCTACGAGGAGGTCGTGAGCCCCGGTGACGACCTCGGGCTGCTGTTCGAGCCCGGCGACGTCGACACGCTCGCGGGCCAGCTCGAGCGCGCGATCCGCGACGAGGACCTGCGCACGAAGCTGATCGCGGCCGGCGCTCAGGCGCGCGAGGAGCTCGCGTGGTCGAAGGTCGCCGACCAGGTGGAGGCCATCTACACCGGGTTGGCGGCGCTCCGGCACGACGAGGACCCCAAGCCCGAGGTCCGCGCGCGGGTCAAGAAGAACAAGTTGATCGACGTCGATCTGCACATGCACACCGACCACTCGCATGACTGCGCCACCCCGGTCGACGTGCTGCTGGCCACGGCGGTCGAGGTCGGCCTGGGGGCGATCGCGGTCACCGACCACAACGAGATCTCCGGCGCGCACGACGCCGCCGCGAAGGCGGCCGACTACGGCATCAAGGTGATCGTCGGCGAGGAGG
>DATDKF010000336.1:0-12064 GCA_036520135.1 Solirubrobacteraceae bacterium | reverse complement strand
GACGCGGCGGTGGCCGTGGTGGCCGCGGTGGCGGCGGCGGCGGTGGCGGCGGAGGCCGTGGCGGCGGAGGTCGCGGCGGCGGCGGTCGCGGCGGCGGAGGCCGCGGCGGCCAGCGGCCCGACCTCAGCGGAGGGATCAGTCGCTGATGCTGTCCCCGAAGCGAGTCAAGTTCCGCAAGCAGCACCGTGGTCGCCGCGGTGGGCTCTCGCGCGGGCAGCAGCGCGTCGAGTTCGGCGAGTACGGGCTCAAGGCGCTCGAGACCGGCTGGCTCACCAACCGCCAGATCGAGGCCGCCCGTATCGCGATGACGCGCAAGATCAAGCGTGGCGGCAAGGTCTGGATCAACGTGTTCCCGGACAAGCCGTACACCAAGAAGCCCGCCGAGACCCGCATGGGCTCCGGCAAAGGCAACCCGGAGGGCTGGGTGGCGGTCGTCAAGCCGGGCCGCGTCATGTTCGAGCTGTCCGGCGTGCCGGAGCCGCTCGCCCGCGAGGCGATGCGCCTGGCCGGCCACAAGCTGCCCCTGAAGACCAAGTTCGTGCTGCGGGAGGACGCGTGATGAAGGCGTCCGAACTGCGTGACATGTCCGACGGCATCCTCGTCGACCACATCGCGACCGCCCGGCGCGACCTGTTCGGCCTGCGCATGCAGGCGGCCACCGGCGAGCTTGACAACACCGCCCGGCTGCGCGGCGCCAAGCGCGATCTCTCGCGCGCGCTCACCGTGGCCCGACAGCGCGGCGTCGACCCCAACATGAACGTGAAGGCTGAGGCCGACAATGGCTGAGAAGAACGAAGAGACTCCCATGGAAGACCGGCCGGAAGCCGGGCCCCCCGATCAGGGGGCGGGGCCGGATGCTCCGCCGAGCAACCTGAATGAAGAGGTGGAGGCCGCGGCGACCCCCGAGGCCGAGGAGACCCCGGCTGCGGAGGAGACCCCGGCCGCCGAGGAGACCGCGGCTGCGGAGGAGGCTCCCGCCGCCGAGGAGGCTCCCGCCGCCGAGGAGACCCCGGCTGCGGAGGAGGCTCCCGCCGCCGAGGAGACCCCGAAGCCGAAGGCGTCGAAGACCGGCCCGACCCGCCGCGACAAGCTCGAGGGAAAGCGCGCCGAGCGCCAGGCCGCCGCCGGCAAGCGCAAGCCGCGCACGCCCGAGGAGCGGGACGCCGAGCGCCGCGAGCGCCGCGCCGCTGTCGCCAAGCAGCGCCGCGCGTACCGGCAGCGCCTGAAGACCAAGCAGGGCGAGGTCCGCAAGGCGGCGCCGGCGCGCGAGGCCGACCAAGCGCCCGAGCACGGGCCCGGCCGCGCCAAGACGCGCCAGGGCATCGTCGTCTCCGAGAAGGGCGAGAAGACGATCACCGTGCAGATCGACCTGGTCCGGCGCCACAAGCGCTACCACAAGATCCTGCGCTCCACGGTCAAGCTGTACGCCCACGACGAGCGCAACGACGCCCACGCGGGCGACACCGTGCGCGTCCAGGAGTGCCGCCCGATGTCGCGCACCAAGCGCTGGCGCCTGGTCGAAGTGCTGGAGCGTGCGAAGTGATCCAGAACGAGACGCGGCTCAAGGTCGCCGACAACACGGGCGCCCGCGAGATCCTCTGCATCCGCGTCATGGGCGGCTCGCGCCGCCGCTACGCGGGCGTCGGGGACATCATCACCGCGACCGTCAAGCAGGCCAACCCGCAGGGGTCGGTCAAGAAGGGCGAGGTGGTCAAGGCGGTCGTCGTGCGCACGAAGAAGGAGTTCGGGCGCGACGACGGCACGTACATCGCGTTCGACGAGAACGCGGCGGTGATCATCGACGCCCAGAACAACCCGCGCGGCACGCGCATCTTCGGGCCCGTGGCCCGCGAGCTGCGCGACGGCGGGTTCATGAAGATCGTCTCGCTCGCGCCGGAGGTGCTCTGATGAAGATCCGCACCGACGACGACGTGGTCGTCATCGCCGGCAAGGACAAGGGCAAGACCGGCAAGGTCATCCGCACCGACCCCAAGAACGACCGGGTCTTTGTCGGCGGCCTGAACATGGTCAAGCGCCACCAGCGTCCGAACCCCGCGCGCCCGAACGCGCAGGTCGGCGTGATCGAGAAGGAGGGGCCGATCCACGTCTCCAACGTGGCGATCGTCGACCCCAAGGACAAGAAGCCGACGCGCATCGGCATCCGTCGCGAGGACGGCAAGCGCATGCGCGTCACCAAGCGCTCCGGCGCGGAGCTCGACTGACATGGCACGACTCAAGGATCGTTACAACGAGGAGATCCGGGCGGCGCTGGTGCGCAAGTTCGGCTACAGCTCACCGATGCAGGCCCCGAAGCTGCAGAAGGTGACGCTCAACATGGGCGTGGGGGAGGCCAAGCAGGACTCCAAGATGCTCGAGGCCGCGCAGGAGCAGCTGGCGACGATCGCCGGCCGCAGGCCGAACATCCGCCGCGCCCGCAAGTCCGTGGCCGCGTTCAAGCTGCGCGAGGGCATGCCCGTCGGCCTGACCGTCACGCTGCGCGACGAGATCGCGTACGAGTTCCTCGACCGCCTGACCGCGATCGCCCTGCCGCGCCTGCGCGATTTCCGGGGTCTGAACCCGCGCTCGTTCGACGGCCGCGGTAACTACTCGATGGGCATCCGCGAGCAGATCATCTTCCCGGAGATCGACTACGACAGCATCGATCAGGTCCGCGGGCTCGACATCACCATCACGACATCCGCCCCGACCGACGCCGAAGCGTTCGCGCTGCTCGACGCGCTGGGCATGCCCTTCTCACGTGAGGGGCGCCCGGCCGGCTTCGAGAGCCTCACGCAGGAGGCTGCCGCGGCATGACCGTCAAGGACGGCCGGATGAAGTCCAACGAGATCAAGAGGCAGGGCCGGACGCCCCTGCCGAGGTAACCCTTATGGCCAAGAAGTCAAAGATCGTGCGCCAGTCGCGCACACCGAAGTACAAGACGCGGGCACATTCGCGCTGCCGCCGCTGCGGCCGGCCGCGCGCGGTGTACCGCAAGTTCGGCCTGTGCCGCGTGTGCCTGCGCGAGCTCGCGCACAACGGCTACATCCCCGGCATGACGAAGTCGAGCTGGTGAAGCCATGTCGATGACCGATCCAGTCGCCGACTTCCTCACCCGCATCCGCAACGGGATCATGGCCGCGCATGAGACGGTCGAGGTCCCGGCCAGCCGCCTCAAGCGCGACATGGCGCGGATCCTGGTCGAGCAGGGCTACATCGTCGGCTTCGACGAGGCGCCCGGCGTGCCGGGCTCCGCGGGCGACAAGCTGCTGATCAAGCTCAAGTACACTGACGACCGCACGTCCGTGATCTCCGGCCTGCGCCGGGTGTCCCGGCCCGGGCAGCGGACGTACGTCGACGCCAAGCACATCCCGAAGGTCCTGGGTGGCATGGGCACCGCGATCGTGTCCACCTCGCAGGGCGTGATGACCGGGCACGACGCGCGCCGCGCAGGAGTCGGCGGCGAGGTCGTCGCCGAGGTCTGGTAGCCGCAAGCCATGAGCCGAATCGGAAAGAAGCCCATCCCTATCCCCACGGGCGTGACCATCACGGTCGAGCCCGAGGTCGTGCGCGTCGCCGGCCCGCGGGGTGACCTCGCCGAGCGCAAGAACCGCGCGATCGAGGTCAAGCAGGAGGGCGAGGAGCTGCTCGTCACGCGCCCGACCGACCGCGCCGAGCACCGCGCGCTGCACGGGCTCACCCGCTCGCTCGTGGCGAACATGGTGGAAGGCGTCACCAGCGGCTTCACCAAGACGTTGGAGATCCAGGGCGTCGGCTACCGCGCCCAGCTCAAGGGCCGCGACCTCGAGCTCGCGCTCGGGTACTCGCACTCCGTGCCGATCAAGGCGCCGGAGGGCATCGAGTTCGAGGTGCCCCAGCCGACGCGCGTGATCGTCAAAGGCAACTCCAAACAGCAGGTCGGCGAGATCGCGGCGATCATTCGCAAGCAGCGGCCGCCGGAGCCCTATAAGGGCAAGGGCATCCGCTACCAGGGCGAGTACGTCGCCCGGAAGGTGGGCAAGCGCGCATGACCGTCCTCACCGCACCCGCCCGGCGCCTCAAGCGCCGCCGCCGCGTCCGCGCGAAGGTGCGCGGGTCCGCCGAGCGGCCCCGCATCTCCGTCTTCCGCTCCAACCGGGGCATCTTCGCCCAGCTCATCGACGACGCGAGCGGCCGCACGTTGGCGTCCGTCAACTGGACGGAGGCCGACCTGCGCTCGCTCAAGCCGCTCGAGCAGAGCAAGAAGGCCGGCGAGCTGCTGGCCGAGCGGGCGAAGGCCGCCGGCATCGAGACCGCCGTGTTCGACCGCGGCGGCTACCAATACCACGGCCGCGTGAAGGCGCTCGCCGAGGGCGCCCGCGAGGGCGGCCTGAACTTCTAAGACCGCTACCCTCGAAGGACTTCATGGCAGCCCCCGATCGATCCGTATCCTCCACCGGCCTCGACCTGCAAGAGCGCGTCGTCGAGATCAACCGCGTCGCCAAGGTGGTCAAGGGCGGCCGGCGCTTCTCGTTCACGGCGCTCGTCGTCGTGGGCGACGAGAACGGCATCGTCGGCGTCGGCTACGGCAAGGCCAACGAGGTGCCGTTGGCGATCCAGAAGGGCGTCGAGCGCGCGAAGAAGAACCTCTTCCGCGTGCCGCGCCACGGCTCGACGATCACGCACCAGACGACCGGCATCTACGGGTCCGGCCGCGTGTTCCTCAAGCCCGCCTCGCCCGGTACCGGCGTCATCGCCGGCGGCGGCGTGCGCGCGGTGCTCGAGCTGGCCGGGATCCACGACATCCTGTCCAAGTCGCTGGGCACCCAGAACCCGATCAACCTCGTGAAGGCGACGATCGCGGGCCTGCAGGGCCTGCGCCGCCCCGAGGAGGTCGCCACGCTGCGCGGCCTGTCGGTCGACCGCGTGCTCGGCCTGGGCGGCGAGAACGGCACCACCGAGACCGTGTCGGAGGAAGAGGTCCCGGCGTGAGCGTGGTCATCAAGCAGGTCAAGTCCGCGAACGGCGCCGACGGCAAGCAGCGCGACACCCTGCGCTCGCTCGGCCTGCGCGGGATCGGCAAGACCGTCGAGCGCGAGGACTCCCCGCAGCTGCGCGGGATGGTCCACAAGGTCCGTCATCTCGTAGCGGTGGAGGAAAAGTGAGCGAAGAACTCATCGGCCTCCACAATCTCAAGCCCGCCCCCGGCTCGCGGCGTCCGCGCAAGCGCGTCGGCCGCGGCGAGGGCTCGGGCACGGGCAAGACCGCCGGCCGTGGCCAGAAAGGGTACGGCTCGCGCTCCGGCGCCAAGGATCGCGCCCGCTTCGAGGGCGGCCAGAACCCGATCCACATGCGGATGCGCAAGCTGCGCGGCCCGAACAAGAAGATGTCGATGCCGTTCGAGCCGTTCCGCACGCACACCCAGCCGGTCAACCTGGCCGACCTCGAGCGCAAGTTCGACGACGGCGCGGCGGTCGACCTCGACGCGCTGAAGGCCGCCGGGCTCGGCACCCGCAAGAACGTGCCGGTGAAGATCCTCGCGCGCGGTGAGCTGACGAAGAAGCTCACCGTCCACGCCCACGCGTTCTCCAAGACCGCACGCGAGCGCATCGAGGCCGCGGGCGGTACCTGTCAGGTCATCGAGTAGGGGCCGGGCAGCGCCATGCTGGCGACGATCCTCAACGCCTTCCGGGTCGCAGACATCCGGAAGAAGCTGGCGTTCACCGCCTTCATGCTCGCGCTGTACCGCCTCGGCGCGTACATCCCGGTGCCGGGCGTCAACACCGACGCGATCGAGCAGATCTCCAAGAACTATGCCGGCTCGAACATCCTCGGGTTCCTGAACCTCTTCACCGGCGGCGGCCTGTCCCGGATCGCGATCTTCGCGCTCGGGATCATGCCCTACATCACCGCCTCGATCATCCTGCAGCTGCTGACGGTCGTCTCGCCGTCGCTGGAGAAGCTGCAGAAGGAGGGCGAGGTCGGCCAGCAGCGGATCACGCAGTACACGCGCTACCTGACCGTCGGCCTCGCGGCCGCGCAGGCGATCGGCTACGTCTTCCTGTTCCGCTCGCAGGGCAACACCGCCGGCGCCCCGGTGATCGACAACTTCACGCCCGGCGGCGTGATCCTGATCGTGGTCTGCCTGACCGCGGGCTGCGTGCTGCTGATGTGGATGGGCGAGTTGATCACCCAGCGCGGCATCGGCAACGGCATCTCGCTGATGATCTTCGCCTCGATCGCCTCCGGCCTGCCGAACGGCATCCAGGCGTGGTGGAAGAACCCGGACCAGGTCTTCAAGGTCATGATGCCGTTCGTCGCGCTCGGCGTGATCGCGGCGATCGTGTTCGTCCAGGAGGGCCAGCGGCGGATCCCGATCCAGTACGCCAAGCGCGTGATCGGCCGGCGCATGAGCTCCGGCGGGCAGACCTACCTGCCGCTGCGCGTGAACATGGCGGGCGTCATCCCAGTCATCTTCGCCGCGTCGATCATGGCCTTCCCGCCCACGCTCGGCGAGCTGCTCCCCGGCACGAAGGGCCTCTCGACGTTCTTCAGCCCCAACGGCTGGGCCTACATCGTCGGCGAGACGTTCTTCATCATCATCTTCACGTACTTCTACACCGCGGTCACCTTCAACCCGGTGGACCAGGCGGACAACCTGCGCAAGTACGGAGGGTTCATCCCGGGGGTGAGGCCAGGCAGACCGACGGCCGAATTCCTGGATCGCATCCTCGCGCGGTTGACGTTCCCCGGTGCGCTGTACCTGGCCGCCGTGGCGGCGCTCCCGACCATCCTCATCAACCAGACGTCGGCGAACTTCTACTTCGGCGGCACGTCGATCCTGATCGTGATCGGCGTGGCGCTGGACACGATGAAGCAGCTCGAGGCGCAGCTCATGATGCGCAACTACGAGGGCTTTTTGAAATAGGGTTTCGCCCTCCGGTCGCCGGAGCCCCCGGCGACCTTCGTGCGACGTTACTAACTGTGTCTGAACTCAATCTGATCCTCCTCGGCCCGCCCGGGGCCGGTAAGGGCACGCAGGCTGCCCGACTGCGCAAGGACTTCGACCTGGCGTACATCGCCACGGGCGAGCTCCTGCGCCATCACGTGGAGGAGGAGACCGAGCTCGGCAAGGAGGCGTCGTCGTACATGGACGCCGGCAAGCTGGTGCCCGACCACCTGGTGATCGCGATGATCCTCGGCAAGGTCGAGGACGAGGGCGACGACGGCTTCCTGCTCGACGGCTTCCCGCGCAACGACGCGCAGGCCGACGCGCTCGCCGAGGAGCTCGACCAGCGCGGGCGCCGGCTGACCGCCGCGCTGTACGTGGCGGCGCCCGACGACGTGGTGGTCGAGCGGCTGTCCGGCCGCCGCCAGTGCTCGAACGGGCACATCCAGCACGTGACGTTCGACCCGCCGAAGGTCGACGGAATGTGCGACCTCTGCGGGCGCCAGCTCAAGCAGCGCAAGGACGACAAGCCCGAGGTGGTTCAGAAGCGGCTCGCGACGTACCATGAGCAGACCGAATCGCTGATCGACTACTACGAGGAGAAGGGCCTGCTGCGGCGGTTCGACGGCACGCGCAGCCCGACCGAGGTCCACGACCACATCCGGGCCACGCTCGCGACGCTGCGGCTCGAAGAGCGGCTCTGAGTTCGATGATCATCAAGAAGACCCCGGCGGAGATCGACAAGATGGCCCGCGCCGGGGAGATCCTCGTGCGCACGATGGACCTCCTCGCCGGCAAGATCCGCCCGGGCGTCACGACCGGTGAGCTCGACGCGGCGGCCGAGAAGTTCATCCGCTCCCAGGGCGCCACGCCGGCCTTCAAGGGCTACCGCGGCTTCCCGGGCTCGATCTGCGCCTCGCCGAACGACATGGTCGTCCACGGCATCCCCGGCAAGTTCAAGCTCTCGCGCGGTGACGTGCTGAGCGTTGACATCGGCGTCGTCTACGACGGCTGGGTGGCGGACGCCGCGCGCACCTTCCCGGTCGGCGACGTCTCGCCGGTCGCCGCCAAGCTGCTGCAGGTCACCGAGGAGTCGCTGTTCCTCGCCGTCGAGCAGTGCCGGGCCGGCAAGCGGCTCGGCGACCTCGGGCACGCGGTCCAGGAGCACGTCGAGGCCGCGGGCTTTTCGATCGTCCGCTCGCTCGTCGGCCACGGGATCGGCCGCAACATGCACGAGGAGCCGCAGATCGCCAACTACGGCCAGCCGGGCAAGGGCACGCCGCTCGAGGAGGGCATGGTGCTCGCCGTCGAGCCGATGACCACGGCCGGCAAGCACATGGTCCGCATGGGCGACGACGGCTGGGCGATCTACTCCCAGGACGGCTCGGTCGCCGCCCACTTCGAGTTCACGATCGCGGTCACAGCCGACGGCCCGCGCATCCTCACGCCCTGGCACGAGTCCAAGGCACGCGCCGCCGCCTAGGGACGAACGTCAACCCCCGCTGGGTAGGGCGGCGGCAGGACCGGCCGGGGCGATGCTCCCTGGCGAGTTGACCTTCGTATGGCAGGCGAACTCGCCAGGGACCGACCGGGCCGCCCGTTCCCCGCCTCCTCACCCAGCCGAAGTTCGACCCTCCTCGCCCTCGGTCACCGCCACGGCGTCATCGCGTCGGAAGGCGAGGAACATCGCCGCCGTCTCGTCCGGCCGGCCGGAGATCGCCACGACCTTGTTGCTGTCCGGGTGCTCGACGACCTCGGGGTAGATCATCGTCGAGGCGATAAGGACGCGGCTCGGCTCGCCGGAGCGGTTGAGCACCTGGTGCGCGCCGCGCCGGCCCGACGGGAACGCCACGACCGCGCCGGGCTCGAGCTCGCGCTCGCCGTCGAGCGTTCGCAGCGTCGGGCGCCCGGAGAGCACGAACAGCAGCTCCTCGTTGGCGTGGTGGACGTGCAGCGGCGAGACGCGGCCGCCCGGGTCGATCTCGTAAAGCGTCGCGCCGAGCTTCTCGGCGCCGGCCTCCGCGGCCACGCGCCGGCCGCGCAGGCCCGGCAGCTCGGCCTCCCACTCGGGGCTCAGGATGTTCGGCATCCGCCGATGATCGCGCACGGCTTACACTCGGGGTCTTGCGCGCGGTGACGAACGGCGGCGCCTCCCTGCAGGCGATCCTGGACTGCGTGGCCCTGCCGGTCTGGGTGGTGGACCACGACGGGCTCGTGGTCCTCGCCAACCCCGCGGCGCTGGGCGCGTTCGGCTACGAGCTCTCCGAGCTCCAGGGCCGGCACGGGCACAGCACGGTCCACTACAAGCGCCTCGACGGCTCGCCCTACCCGGCCGAGGAGTGCCCGATTCTCGAGCCCGCCCGGTCCGGCACGCCGGTGAGCGGCGACGACTGGCTCATCCGGCGCGACGGCTCGATGTTCCCGGTGTCCTACACCGCCGTCCCGATCGAGCTCCCGAGCGGGCGCGGCGTCGTCATGACGTTCGTCGACATGACCGCGCAGCGCGAGGCCGAGCAGGGCCTGCGCGAGCGCGACGCGATCCTCGCGCGCGTCGCCCAGCCGGTCTGGGTGGTCGACCACCGCGGCGACTTCCACTACGTCAACCCGGCGGCGGCCGCTGCCCTCGGCTACGACGATCCGTCCGAGCTCGTCGGCAAGCCCGGGCACGACACCGTCCACTACAAGTACCCGGACGGCACGCCGTTCCCCGAGGAGGACTGCCCGGTGGCGCAGGCGCGGAGCGCGGGGGAGACGGGCCAGGACGACGAGAGCTGGCTGGTGCGCAAGGACGGGTCGATCATGCGCATCGCCTACTCCACGGCGCCGTTCGACCTCCCGGACGGCCTCGGCGCGGTGACCGCGTTCACCGACATCGAGGACCACCTCGAGGCCGAGCGCGCCCGCCGCGAGCGCGACGTCGCCGACGCCCGGGCCGCCGAGCTGCGGGCCGCGCGCCGGCGCATCATCGAGGCGGCCGACGCCGCGCGCGAGCGCCTGACCCGCGACCTGCACGACGGCGCCCAGCAGCAGTTCGTCAGCGCCGTGCTCACGCTCGGCCTAGCAGAGCGCAAGGCCGAGGCCGACCCCGAGGGCGCCGCGCGGCTGCGGCGCACCGCCCTCGAGCAGGCCCAGCAGGGCATCGCCGACCTGCGCGAGCTGGCCGCCGGCATCCACCCGGGCATCCTCACCGACCGCGGCCTCGGGCCGGCGGTCGAGGCGCTGGCCTCGCGGCTCCCGGTGCCCGTCAAAGTCGAGACGGAACTCGGCGAGCGCCTGCCGTCTCCGGTCGAGGCGAGCGTCTACTTCTTCGTCTCCGAGGCGCTCACCAACGCCGCCAAGCACGCCGAGGCCGGCGAGGTGCGCGTCGCCATCGCCGCCGGCGACGGGCACCTGACCGTCGCAGTCGCCGACGACGGGGTGGGCGGCGCGGCCGCCACGGCGGCCGGCACCGGGCTGGCCGGCCTGGCCGACCGCGTGGCGGCGCTCGACGGCGAGCTGACGATCACCAGCCCGCCCGGCGGCGGGACGACGCTGCACGCGGTCATCCCGCTGGGCTGATCTATCCTCGCCCGCCATGGCGATCACCCAGGACGGGCGGGCCCGCGTGCTCGCCGACGGCAACGCGATCCCGCTGCTCGGCCTCGGCGTCTGGCAGGTCGACGACGGCCCGGAGTGCGAGAACGCCGTGCGTTGGGCGCTCGAGCTCGGCTACCGCCACATCGACACCGCGCAGGCCTACGGCAACGAGCGCAGCGTGGGCCGCGCGCTGCGCGACAGCGGGGTCCCGCGCGACGAGGTCTTCATCACGACGAAGTTCTATCCCGCCAAGGACGATCCCGAGGCCGAGGCGCAGCGCAGCCTGGAGCGGCTGGGCGTCGACCAGGTCGACCTCTACGTCATCCACTGGCCGCAGGGCGGCCCGACGTGGGCGTGGGACGGGATGCAGCGCGCGCAGCGGGCCGGCTACGCGCGCTCGATCGGCGTCTCGAACTTCGACGTCGGCGAGCTCGACGAGCTGCTGGCGGTCGCCGACACGCCGCCGGTCGTTGACCAGGTCCAGTTCAGCCCGGTCAAGTACCGGCGGGCGCTGCTCGACGCCTGCGAGGAGCGCGACATCGCACTCGAGGCCTACAGCCCGCTTGGCACCGGCCGCCACCTGTCGGACGCGGGCGTGCTGGCGATCGCCGAGCGCGTCGGCCGCACCCCGGCGCAGGTCCTCGTGCGCTGGTGCCTGCAGCGCGATCTCGTCGTGATCCCGAAGTCCACGCACCGCGAGCGGATCGCGGAGAACGCCGCGATCTTTGACTTCACGCTCTCGGACGCCGACATGGCGGCGCTCGACGGGCTCGACGAGACCGGCGGCACCGGCCGCGCGCTCGAGCGGAAATGGTGGTGACAGCGGCGCTGGAGCGCGGTCACGCGCGGGGATGATCGCGCACGCGCCACGTCGGCTGCCTGAGGGCTAGAAGCTGACCTTCGGCCGTTCAAACCAAGGCGAGCGTTGGGCAGGGGGGAGGGGACACCGACCCCAGAGAGGGAGCCCCATGACGCAAACCGCGACAGGCAACGCCGCCGATCAGGCGCGCGAGAAGGCGCAGGAGGTGGGATCGCAGGCCCGCGACCGGGTCCGCGAGCAGGTCGACCAGCGTTCGACGCAGGCCGGCGAGCAGGCGGGCAGCGCCGCACAGGCGCTGCGGGAGGCGTCCGACCGCCTCCGGCAGGAGGGCAACGAGCCCGTGGCCAACGGCATGGAGCGAGTGGCCGACCGGGTCGAAAGCGCGGGCGGCTGGCTGCGCGACTCCGACGGCGACGCGATCCTGCGTGACGTCGAGGACTTCGGCCGGCGCAACCCGCTCGCCGTCGTCGCCGGCGGTCTCGCGCTCGGCTTCGCCGCCTCGCGGCTGCTGAAGGCCTCGAGCCGGCGCCGGTACGAGGCGAGCGGCAACGACGCGCCGCGCCGCGCCCCTCAGCCGCCCCCGCCGGCCGCTGCGCGCGTCGTCGACGAGCCGACCGTCGGCCGGCCGGCGACTCACGACGTCCGCGATCCGGACCTCGTCACCTCCGCGCGATGACCGCGCACGACACACCCCCCGAGGAGCTGCGCGAACGCCCGATCGGCGATCTCGTCAAGCAGCTCGC
>DATDKF010000335.1:0-16071 GCA_036520135.1 Solirubrobacteraceae bacterium | reverse complement strand
GGCCAGGTCCGGGTGCGGCGGCGCCGGGCGGCGGTCGCCGGAGACGTACATGGCGACGCCCTCGACGAGCCACGCCGGCGTGCGGCCGGAGGTCGAGCCCGCCAGCGCCGCGTGCGTCAGCTCGTGCGCGATCGTGCGGCGGCGGCCCTCGCCGCCGAGGGTCGCGTACGCGCTCCAGACGACCACCAGCCGCAATGAGATGACGGCGGACACCGCCTGGGCCGGGCCCTTCTCGTTGAGTGCGGCGTCGGCGATCGCCGCCAGCGTGTCCAGCCCGCGGATCTGCGTCGTCAGCGCGCGCGCCTGCGCGGGGTCGGCGGCGGCGATGACCAGGTAGCGCCGCTGCAGCCGGCCTCCCTCCAGCCGCGCGCGCAGCGCGGCGTAGCCGTCCTCGAGCGCGGCGAGGAGGTCGTCGACCGGCACGTCGGGCGGCGCGAGCACGACGAAGTGCCGCGTGCGGTGCTCGGCGAACGTCGCCACGTCCCAGGGCGGCCGCCCGCGCCGGCCATGCACCGTCGCGGCCCGCCAGCGGCCGCGCTTGACGAAGTCGAAGCGGTGGGTGGACTGAAATGTCCCCCGCACTCCGGCGATGCCGTAGCGGACGGCGACGAGCGCCTCGGCGCGCGCCCCGTGGACGACGATCCGCCCGGGCTCGATCTCCACGTCGCGCAGGCGCAGCCGGCGGGCGCGGGCGACCGCGACGCGATCGCCGCCGGTTGCGACGTACGCGCGCCGGTCGGCGGACTGGAGCGCCGCAGCGCGGCGGTCGAGCATCCCCGCGATCGCCTCCTCGTCGGACGGCGCAGCCGGCGTCGCCGCGGGCGCCGCCGACGCGGTCGGCGACGGCGCCGGCGCGTGGCCGCCCCCGCCGCAGCCCGTCAGGACGAGCACGGCGAGCACCGCCGCCGCTCTCACGGCACGAACGGCTCGCCGGGCAGGCCGGACGCGGCGCGCCCGGCCAGCCAGCGCAGCACCGAGGCGCCGACGTCGGCGAACGGGCCGTCGTGGCGCGCGTGGCCGCCGGCGAAGCGGGCGAGCAGCGGGGCGTGCTCGCGCGTGTGGTCGGTGCCGGGGTGCGTCGGGTCGCAGCCGTGGTCGGCGGTGAGCACGAGCATGTCGCGCTCGGGGTCGAGGTCGCCGAGCCACTCCCCGACCGCGACGTCGATCTCCTTCAGCGCGCCGTGAAAGCCAAGGACGTCGTTGCGGTGGCCGAACACCTGGTCGGTCTCGACCAGGTTGGCGAAGACAAACCCATCGTCGAGCTCGCGGATCAGCTCGCCGGTGGCGGCGATCGCCGCGGCGTTGGTGGAGCCCTTGTGCTGCTCGTCGACGCCGACGCCGTTGAACACCTGCCCGATCTTGCCGACCGTGTGGACCGCGATCCCGTCGGCCTGCAGCTCCTGCAGGTAGGAGCGGCCGGGCGGGTCGAGCGCCATGTCGCGGCGGCCCTCGGTGCGCTTGAACGACCCCGGCTCGCCGCGGAACGGGCGGGCGATGACGCGGCCGACGGCGTGCTCGCCGGTCATGATCTTGCGCGCGGCGGCGCAGGCGGCGTACAGCTCCTCGAGCGGCACGACGTCCTCGTTCGCGGCGATCTGCAGCACCGAGTCGGCCGACGTGTAGACGATCAGGTCGCCGGTCCGCATATGCTCGGCGCCGAAGTCGTCGATCACCTCGGTGCCGGAGTACGGCCGGTTGCAGAGGACGCCGCGGCCGGTGGCGGCGCGCAACGCGTCGATGATCTCGTCCGGGAAGCCGCCGGGGTACGTGCGCAGCGCGACCGGCGTGATCACACCCATCAGCTCCCAGTGGCCGGTGATCGTGTCCTTGCCGGGGCCGAGCGGGTGCAGTCGGCCGTGGAGGACGGGGTCCGCGGCCGGCGGCGCCCCGCGTAGCGGCATGATGTTCCCGAGGCCGAGCCCGGTGAGCACGGGCAGCTCGAGCCCGCCGGCCGCCTCGGCGACGTGGGCGAGCGTGTTGGCGCCGGCGTCGCCGTAGTCGCCCGAGTCGGGCAGCTCGCCGGCGCCGCAGGCGTCGATCACTACGACAAATGCGCGCACCCGGCGCAGCTTAGTCAGAGGAGGTCAGCGATAAGCCGGGCGGCGCGTGCGGCGCCGTCGCGCTCGACGTCCGCCGCCGGCGGCTGGTCGACCGCCGCCGTGATCCCGGCGGCGATCGACTCCGGCGTGGACGTTGCGAGGTCGATCGCCCGGCCGGCGCCGTAGCGCTCGAGCCGGTGGCGCACGTGGACGTTCTGCTCGAAGTGGCGCGCCAGCGGCGCGTAGAGGAACGGCGTCTTGGCCGCCGCGAGCTCCATGCAGGTGGTCAGGCCGCCCTGAGTGACGGCGACCTGCGCCGCCGCGAGCCGGCGCGGCAGCTCGTGCACGTACGGCACGACCTCGACGCCGTCGGGCGCGTCGAGCGACGCCGGATCGATGCGCGGTCCCGACACGACGGTCATCGGCAGGTCCGGCACCAGCGGAGCGGCGTCGATCACGCGCTGCAGCAGCCCGGCGCCCACGCCGGAGCCGCCGACCGTGACGATGCACTCGCGCCGCCGCTCGACCGGCTCGCCGACACCGGGCGCGAGCACGTAGCCGGAGAAGTCGAAGTGCGCCTCGACCCACGGGCGGATCGCGGGCAGCCCGGGCCCGAAGTCGCGCGGCACGATGTCCTCCGGCGCGCCGACGAAGATCGCCCGGTCGCGCACCCACGGGAAGCGGCCGATCTGCTCGATCATCTCGGCGTTGTAGTCGGCGGTCAGCCGCGCCTCGTGCTCGCCGCCCTCGGGCATCGGGATCCAGCCGACGAAGTCGGTCAGGAAGACGTAGGCCGCGCGCTTGAGCTCGGGGTTCTCGTGAAGGTAGTAGTCGAGGTCCCAGGCCTCGTCGCCGATCCACAGGTCGTAGGCATCGTCGCGCACCACGTCGTCGAAAACCATGAAGTTCGCCAGCAGGATCTCGTCCATGCGGCGCCAGGCCTGGAAGACGTTGAGCTCGTGCGCGTGCGACTCGGCGGCGATGTGGCGCGACTCGCTGGCCAGGTGCACGCTCGCCGGATGGATGCGCTCGCCGGCGCCCTCGAGGACGCGCGTGACGGGATCCTGCGCCAGCCAGTCGATCTCCAGGTCGGGGTGGAGCCGGCGCAGCTCGCGCGCGATCGCCACGTCCCGCCACGCGTGGCCGAGCCCGACCGGCGACGAGACGTACAGCGCGCGGCGACGACGGGTCAGCGCGCGCCGCCAGCGCGACGGCGGCGCCGGGCGCCCGTACGCGCGCTCGGCGAAGTCGCGCACCATGTGGTTGAAGCGGACGGGGTCGCGCGCGTTGAAGAGGTGGCCGGCGCCCTCGAGGGTGAGGAGCTCGGCGCCGGTGAGCTCGGCGAACTTCGCGGAGCGGTCGGCCGGGATGAGATGGTCGTCGTCACCCTGGACGACGAGCAACGGGCAGCGCACCCGGCCGAGCAGGTCGTACATCTCGTCGTCGTCGACGCCCGGGGCGTCGATCGTGTGCACGAGCGTCTCGGGGTCGGTCTCCAGCGCCCAGCCGACCGCGTCCTCCTTCTGCTTGGTCGAGTGGGGCTCCGTCAAGCACTCGTCGAAGAAGAACTCGAGGTAGCCGGGGTAGTCGCGCGCCCACGAGTGGCGGTTCGCGCGCGCCCAGCCCTCGTACGAGGGCAGGTCGGCGTCGAAGGAATGGCCGGTGCGCGCGGGCACCGGCGGGGTGAGCGGCAGGGCAGGCGACATGAAGATCGCGCCGCGCAGGCGCTCCGGGTTGTCGACCGCGAGCAGCAGGCCGCTCGCCGCCGACCCGCAGTGCACGACGGCCACGCAGTGGTCGACGCCCGCGGCGTCCAGCACCGCGACGGCGTCGACGGGGAGCTTTCGCGGCCCGTAGAACTCGCTGGTCGGCGGGCGATCCGAGCGCCCGTTCCCGCGCGCGTCGAAGGTCACGACGCGGAAGTGGCGCGCCTGGTACGGGACCTGCGCCTTCCAGAACCGCGAGTGGGCGATCGCCCACGGCGGGAGCAGCAGGATCGTCTCCTCGCCCTCGCCGAACACCTCGTAAGCGATGCGGACGCCGTCGACCTCGGCGAAGCCGGCCGACTGCGGCTGCAGCGCCCGCGAGGGCTCGATGACGTCCGCGACCGCCATGGCTCAGGCCGGCACGCCTGCCGCGAGCGCCTTGACCGCCTCGGTGGTGAGCAGGTTGCCGCCGAGGCCCCAGTCGCCGCTCTTGGACTCCTCGATGAAGACCCAGGTCACGCCGCGCATGTTCTCACCCTCGACCTCGACCATCGCGTCGGTGAGCTTCTCGATCATGGAGCGCTTCTGGTCGTCGTCGAAGACACCTTCGATGACCTTGACGTTGACAATCGGCATTGCATCCTCCGAAACTTGTTGGTCGTTCGACCGACCAAACATAGTGCTATGATTCCGGCATGTCAAGCACGGCCCATCCGGAGACGGACCGCCGAGCGATCCGCGGCCAGGCGACGCGCCAGAAGATCGTCGACGCAGCGCGCGAGGTCCTCATCGCCCACGGGCATGCCGGCGCGAGCACCCGCGCGGTGGCGGAGGCGGCGGGCGTGCACCTCTCCCAGGTCCACTACCACTTCGGCGGGCGCCACGGCCTGTTGCTCGAGGTGCTCGCGCAGGAGAACGAGGCGCTGCTCGAGCGCCAGCGCGCGCTCTACGCCGCGCCCGGCCCGCTGTCGGAGAAGTGGCGGATCGCCTGCGACTTCCTCGACAAGGACCTCGGCTCGGGTTACGTGCGCGTGCTGTGGGAGCTGTGGGCGGCCGGCCTGACCGACCCCGAGCTCGCCGCCGGCTGGAGCGAGGCGATGCGCGGCTGGCGCGACCTGCTCGAGTCCGTCTTCGCCGCGTGGGCCGACGAGCTGCAGATCGACCTCCCGCTGCCGCCGCGGGCGCTCGCGACGCTGGTGGGGAACCTCTTCGAGGGCATCGAGATCGAGCTGCTGGCCGGCGTCGAGGCGCCGCACGGCGAGGTGCTCGAAGCGATCGGCGCGCTCATCGAGGGCGCCGAGGCCCACAAGGGCTACGACGCCTTCGCGCGCGGGTGGGCGTCGAAGTAGACGTCCTTGAGCCGCTCGGCCGACAGGTGCGTGTAGACCTGCGTCGTCGCGATGTCGGCGTGGCCGAGCATCTCCTGCAGTGAGCGCAGGTCGCAGCCGCCGGCCAGCAGGTGCGTCGCGAACGTGTGGCGGAGCGTGTGCGGGCTCATCTTGCCCTCCAGCCCCGCGCTGCGGGCGTGGCGCTGGACGATCTTGTAGAGCCCCTGGCGCGTGAGCCGGCCGCCGCGGTGGTTGAGGAACAGCGTCGCCTCCATCCGGTCGCCGACAAGCCGGGGCCGGCCGCGGCCGAGGTAGGCGACGAGCGCGCGCGAGGCGGCCGACCCGATCGGCACGAGCCGCTCCTTGGCGCCCTTGCCGCGGGCGCGCAGCACGCCGGTCTCGAGGTCGACGTCCCCCACCTCGAGCCCGATCGCCTCCGAGGCGCGGAGCCCGCACGCGTACATCAGCTCGAGCAGCGCGCGGTCCCGCAGCGCCGGCGGCTCGGTGCCGCGCGGCGCCTCCAGCAGCCGCGCGACCTCGTCGCGCGAGAGGACCTGCGGCAGCCGCCGGCTCTGCTTGGGCGCGCGCAGGTGGGCGGTCGGGTCGTCGGTGATGAGGTCCTGGCGGCGTAGGTGGCGGTAGAACGAGCGCAGGCAGGCGACCTTGCGCTGCAGCGTGGCGGGTGAGACCGGCGGGCGGTCTTCGCCGCCGGCCGCGAGGTCGGCGACGAAGTCGGCGAGGTCGCTGTGGCCGGCGGTCAGCGCGTCGGCGCCGGTGCGCTTGAGATGGGAGCCGAGCTGCAGCAGGTCCGACCGGTAGGCCTCGAGCGTGTTGCGCGACAGCCCGCGCTCGAACTCCAGGTACGCGAGGAAATCGAGCAGCAGGTGCTCGAACGGCTGGGCCGGTGCGGCGATCGCCATGGAGGAACTGCTTTCGCCGCCGCGAAGGGGCGGCCTGCCGGTGCAACAGCCCTGTCACGAGTGGGTCGAGGTCGACCAGTACATCGCCGAGCGGCTGCTGGGCGACGCTCCGGCGATCGATCGCGGCGACCTGCCGCCGCACGAGGTCTCCGCTCCCCAGGGCGCGCTGCTCGAGCTGCTCGCGCGCGCGGTCGCCGCGCGGGCGATCCTCGAGATCGGCACGCTGGCCGGCTACTCGACGGCGTGGCTCGCCCGCGCGCTGCCGCCGGGCGGCCGGATCGTCACGCTCGAGGCCGAGCCGCGCTACGCCGCGGTCGCGCGCCGCAACCTCGCCGGCCTGCCGGTCGAGCTGATCGAGGGCCCGGCGCTGGAGACGCTGCCGCGCCTCGACGGGCCGTTCGACCTGGTGTTCATCGACGCCGACAAGCGCAGCAACGCCGAGTACCTGCGCTGGGCGCTGCGCCTCTCGCGGCCGGGCACGCTGATCGTTGCCGACAACGTGGTGCGCGGCGGCGCGGTCACGGACGCCGCCGGCGAGGACCCGAGCGTCCGCGGCGTGCGCGCGTTCTTCGACGCGATCGCCGCCGAGCCGCGCCTGCGCGCGACGGCGATCCAGACCGTCGGCAGCAAGGGATACGACGGCTTCGCCGTCGCGCTGGTCGGTTAAGGTCGGCGCATGAGACGCTCACTGGCAGTGGGATCCGCGGTCGCCGCGCTCGCGCTCGGCCCGGGCGCCGCGGTGGCCGCGGCGCCGAAGAAGATCACGCCCGCGGGCGTCGGTCAGGTCAAGCTCGGCATGACGTTCAAGCAGCTGCGCGAGAAGCACCTCGTCGGCAAGCTGCACCCCGGCAACTGCGACGCCGCGGGCCCGAACGCCTCACCGTTCGCGCGGCTGCGGTCGCCCCTGCGCGGCATCGCCGACTTCACGAAGAGCACGCCGCACAAGCTGACCGACGTCGCGGTCCGCGGCGGCGCGGAGGCCCGCGGCGTGGGGATCGGCGACTCGCTCGCCGCCGTCAAGGCGGCGTTCCCCAAGCGCAAGATCAAGCACGACCTCGGCTTCATCTTCGTCCACATCCCGAACGCCCAGCACGTCAAGGAGCAGTTCATCCTCGACGAGAACACGAAGAAGGTCACCGACATCGGCGTGCCCTTCGTCGCGATCTGCGAGTGAGGCTGCGCCGCTAGCGCGCGTCCGACGCGAGCTTGATCCCGAAGCCGATCAGCGCCGCGCCGCTGAGCGCCTCGAGCCGGCGTGCGCCGCGGATGAACTCGGCGCGCGCCCGGCTGACGACCGAAGCGAGCAGCATGTACCAGGCGCAGCTCAGCGCGATCTGGGCGCCCGCGAGCAAGAGCGTGGTCGGCAGCAGCGGGCTGCCCTCCGGGACGAACTGCGGGAGCAGCGCCACGTAGAACAGGCCGACCTTCGGGTTCGCGATCGCGGTCAGCACGCCGCGCTGGAACGGCCGGCCGCCGCGGGTGAAGGTGACCTCGGGTCCGCCGCGCGCCCGGCGGATGGCCTGGATCCCCAGCCAGACGAGCACGACCGCGCCGAACACCTTGAGCGCCGTGTAGGCGGTCGCCGAGGCGGCGACCAGGGCCGACACGCCGAACATCGACGCGACGCCCCAGGCGGCGAGACCGGCCGCGTTGCCGGCCGTCGCGGTCACCGCCGAGCTCGTGCCGCCGCGCGCGGCGGAATGGATCACCATCGCGGTCGCCGGTCCGGGCGAGAGCGCGAGCAGCGCGGCCACCGGCAGGAACGCGGCCAGCGCCTCGAGCATCAGCCCGCCAGCCGCTCGCGCAGCCGTGCGAGCCCGATCAGCGTCTTGGCGTCCTTCGTCTCGGCGAGGATCGCGTCGAGATCGCCGAGCGGGCGGACCTCGACGTCGATCCGCTCGTCGTGCTCGACCTCGGGGCGCTCGTCGACGTCGGAGATCCCCCGCGCCAAGAACAGGTGGACCTCCTCGTCGGTGAAGCCCGGCGACGTGTAGAAGGACCCCAGCGACTCCCAGTCCGACGCCTGCTTGCCGATCTCCTCGGCCAGCTCGCGCTTGGCGGTCTCGAGCGGCGACTCGCCCTCCGCGTCGAGCTTGCCGGCCGGCAGCTCGAGCAGATCGGGGGAGTCGACGGCCTCGCGCGGCTGGCGGACGAAGATGAGCTGATCGCCGTCGAGCACGACGACGCCGACCGCGCCGGTGTGGTGGACGATCTCGCGCTCGACCTCCGCGCCGTCCTCGTGGCGGAAGCGGGAGCGGAAGACCGTGAAGAAGCCGCCCTCGTAGGCGGTCTCGGAGTCGAGGTGCTCGAAGCGCGAGCTCACGCGGCGCATTGTGCCAACCCGCGGCCGCCGTGCAGGACGAGCGTCAGGCCGCGGCGGCCTCCTCGAGCAGCGAGAGCGCGACGTCGAGCATCCCCTCCAGCGCCACGACCGACACGCGCTCGGTGGCCTCGTGGTTGCGCTCGGTGCCGTCGGCGAGGCAGATGCACGGGAACCCGGACGCCTGGAGCGCGTTGGCGTCCGACCCGCCGCCGCTGCTGATCCGCGACGGCTCGTAACCGCACGCGCGCAGGGCCGCCTCGGCCGCGGCCAACTCCGGCGCGCTGGGGCGGACCTTGTAGCCGGTGAAGACCTTCTCGCTCACGACGTCGACATCGCACTCGGATTGCGCGGCGCCGTCGTACAGCGCGTCGACGACTCCCGACACGACGTCCTCGACCCGGCCGAGATCGAGCGACCGCACCTCGGCGGCCAGCCGGCAGCGCTCGGGGACGACGTTGGTGGTGCCGACGCCGCCGTGGACGGACCCGACGTTCGCGGTCGTGTCGGCGTCGAGCCGCCCGAGCGGCATCGCGGCGATCGCCCGCGCGGCCGCGAGCACGGCGCTGCGGCCGTCCTCGGGCCGGATCCCCGCGTGGGCGGCCTTGCCGTGGAAGTCCGCCTCGAGCACGTACGCGGTCGGCGACGCGGTGACGACCTCGCCGATCGGCGTCGCGTGGTCGAACACATAGCCGAAGTCGGCCCGCAGGCGCGAGGCGTCGAACGCCTTCGCGCCGCCGAGCGACTCCTCCTCGCGGACCGTGAACAGCAGCTCGATCCCGACCGGCGAACCCTCGACGCTCGCGCGCCGTGCGACGGTCAGCATGACCGCGAGCGCGGCCTTGTTGTCGGCGCCGAGGATCCCGTCGTGCTCGTTCTCCCAGCCGCCGTCGACGAGCACCGGCTCGATCGGGACCTCGCACTCGACGGTGTCCATGTGCGCGCACAGCAGGATCGAGCGCTCCCCGCGGCCGGGAATGCGGGCGAACACGTTGCCGGTCTCGTCCTCGTCGGCGGCGACGCCCATGCCGCGCAGCTCGGCGAGCACGCGGTCGGCGCACTCGCGCTCGTGCCCGAACGGGCTGTAGATGCGACACAGATCCGAGAACAGCTCCGCGAGCCGGGCCTTCTCGGCCTCGGACGCGGGCCTCACGTGCTGTGGGCGGGCTGGTGCGCGGTGATCTCCTGCGGCCGCCGCTCGCGCGCGCGGGTCAGCGCGGCGTCGACGAACTCCCGGAACAGCGGCGCGGGCCGCTCGGGGCGCGACTTGAACTCCGGGTGGAACTGCGACGCCACGAAGAACGGGTGGTCGTGGATCTCGATGACCTCGACGAGCCGCTCGTCCGGCGACGTGCCCGAGACGACGAGGCCGCCGGCCTCGAGCCGCTTGCGCAGGAAGTTGTTGACCTCATAGCGGTGGCGGTGGCGCTCGTAGATCACCGCTTCGTCGTACAGCGCGCGCGCCTTCGTGTCCGGGTGCAGCTTGATCGGGTCGGCCCCCAGGCGCATCGTGCCGCCCATGTCCGCGACCTCCTTCTGCTCGGGCAGGAGGTCGATCACGGGGAACGGGGTCTCGGGGTCGAACTCGGTGGAGTTGGCGCCGTCCATGCCGACGACGTGGCGCGCGAAGTCGGCGACCGCCATCTGCATGCCGAGGCAGATGCCCAGGAACGGGATCTGCTGCTCGCGGGCGATCCGCGACGCGGTGATCTTGCCCTCGATCCCGCGCACGCCGAAGCCGCCGGGGATGAGGATGCCGTCAGCCTGAGCGACGCGCTGGCGCACCTCGCCGTCGTCGAGCGTCTCGGAGTCGACCCAGTCGATCTCGATCGGGCAGCCCTGGTGGAAGCCGGCGTGGCGCAGCGCCTCGGCCACCGAGAGGTACGCGTCCTCGAGCTTGACGTACTTGCCGACGAGCGCGATCCGCACCGGGTCGTTGTCGGCCGCCTCGCTCGCGCGGCGCATCAGCTGCTCCCAGGACGCGAGGTCCGGCGGCGAGGCTTCGAGCGCGAAGTGCTCGAGCACGAAGTCGTCCACGCCCTCGGCGTTGAAGTAGAGCGGGACCTTGTAGATGTTGTCGACGTCGCGGGCGGAGACGATCGCCTCCGGCGGGAGCGACGCGAACAGCGCGATCTTCTTGCGCACGTCGTGCGGCAGGCCGCCCTCGGAGCGGCAGACCACCATGTCCGGCTGGATGCCGATGCGGCGCAGCTCGTTGACCGAGTGCTGCGTCGGCTTGGTCTTGAGCTCCCCCGCGTGGCCGATGTACGGCACGAGCGTGAGGTGGATGTACATGCAGCGCCGGCGCCCGACGTCGACGGGGAACTGGCGGATCGCCTCCAGGAACGGCAGCGACTCGATGTCGCCCACCGTGCCGCCGATCTCCGTGATCACGACGTCGACGTCCTGACTCTCGGCGATCAGCTTGATCCGGTGCTTGATCTCGTCGGTGATGTGCGGCACGACCTGGACCGTGCCGCCCAGATAGTCGCCGCGGCGCTCCTTGCGGATGACCGAGTTGTAGATCGCGCCGGCCGTGACGTTCGAGCCGCGCGACGTGTTCGCGTCGGTGAACCGCTCGTAGTGGCCGAGGTCGAGATCCGTCTCGGCGCCGTCCTCGGTCACGAACACCTCGCCGTGCTGGAACGGCGACATCGTGCCGGGATCGATGTTGATGTACGGGTCG
This sequence comes from Solirubrobacteraceae bacterium, assembly GCA_036520135.1. Classification (GTDB taxonomy): domain Bacteria; phylum Actinomycetota; class Thermoleophilia; order Solirubrobacterales; family Solirubrobacteraceae; genus DASSUW01. The sequence goes on along the minus strand of DATDKF010000335.1, from coordinate 5,072 downwards.
AACTTCTGGAGCGCGACCTTCAGGCCGCGCGAGACGAGGAGGCGGCCGATCGAGGCGGCCGCGATTCCCTTGCCGAGCGAGGAGACGACCCCGCCGGTGACGAAGATGAAACGGGTGCGGGGTCGAGACTCAGGCATGCATTCCTCCTGCCGCGCCAGTCTAGAGCGCGGAGCGGCGGCACCCGGTCGATCGGCGCGAGCGTTTCCACGGTCAACCCCGCATTGAGCGGCGGCCGGGCGGGGGTGCGTCACGAACGTTGCCCAGGAGGCCACAAACGTGACGCACCTAGGCAGCCTTGAGTAGCTCGCGCGCGTGGCGGCGCGCGGCGGCGTCGCCGTCCTCGGCGCCGAGCATGCGCACCAGCTCGCCGACGACGGCGGACCGCTCGAGGCGCGTGACGGTCGTGCGGGCGGTGTCCGTGGACGTGTCCTTGACGATCGTGAAGTGGCGGTCGGCCAGCGACGCGATCTGCGGCAGGTGGGTGATGCAGATGATCTGGCGGCCCTCCGCGAGGTCGCGCAGCTGCTCGCCGACCGCGCGGGCGGTCTGGCCGCCGATCCCCGCGTCGACCTCGTCGAACACCAGCGTCGCCGGCCCGGCCTCGGCGGCGACGCCCATCAGCGCCAGCATCACCCGCGAGAGCTCGCCGCCCGACGCGGTCTCGCGCAGCGCGCCGGCGGGCACGCCGGGGTTCGGGGCGATCAGGAACTCGACGTCGTCGCCGCCGGACGGGCCGTAGCCTTCGCGCGGCGTGACGCGGGCCTCGAACGTCGCGCCCTCCATGGCCAGCGCGGCGAGGCGCTCGACGACCGCGCCGGCCAGCGCCGCGGCCGCGGCCTCGCGGGCCGCGCGCAGCTCGCCGGCCCGCTCCTCCAGCTCGGCGCGGGCCGCCTCCAGCGCCGCCTCGCCGGCCTCGAGCGCCTCCTCGGCGCCCGCCAGCTCGGCGCGCCGGCCGCGGCACTCGTCGGCGTATGCGAGCACCGCCGCGATCGTGCCGCCGTGCTTGCGCTTCAGCCGGTCGAGCAGGGCGAGCCGCTCCTCGACCTCGTCGAGCCGCCCGGGCGGGGCGTCGATCGCCTCGCCGTAGCGGCGCAGCTCGCCCGCCAGGTCGTCCGCCTCGACGGCGAGCGCCTGCGCGCGGTCGGCCAGCTCGTCGAGCGCGGCGTCGACGCCGCGAACACCCTCGAGCGCCCGCGCGGCCGTGGCGAGCCCTTCGGCCGCGCCTTCCTCGCCCAGCGCCGCGGCGCCGCCGCCGGCGGCGCCCAGCAGCGCCGACACGTGCCGCAGGCGCTCACGCTCGGCGAGCAGCGACTCCTCCTCCGCCTCGTCGGGGCTCGCGCGGTCGATCTCCTCGAGCTCCCAATCCAGCAGGTCGAGCTCCCGGTCGCGCGCGCCGGCGCGCGAGCGCAGCGCCTCCAGCTCATCGCGCAGGCCGCGCTCGCGCGCGTACGCCGCCGTGAACGCCACCCGGCGCGTCGCCTGGTCGGGCCCGCTGAAGCCGTCGAGGATCTCGAGCTGCGCCGAGGCGAGCGTGAGCCGGCGGTGCTCGTGCTGGCCGTAGAACGACAGCACCGCGCCGCCGAGCTCCTGCAGGTCGCCCGCCGTGGCGCTGCGGCCCGACACGTACGCGCGCGTGCGGCCCTCGGCGCTCACCCGGCGGGCGAGCACCAGCTCCTCGGCGTCCTCGGGCAGGCGGTCGGCCAGCTCCTCGCGCAGCGCCGCGGGGAGCGCGAACACCCCCTCGACGTAGGCCTCCGACGCGCCGGGCCGCACGATGCCCGAGCGCGGCTTGCCGCCGAGCAGCAGGTCGAGCGCATGGGCGAGCACGGTCTTGCCCGCCCCGGTCTCGCCGGTCAGGACGTTCAGGCCGGGCCCGAGGCCCAGCTCGGCCCGCTCGATCAGGAGCAGGTTCTCGACGCGCAGCTCGTACAGCACGTCACAGGGTCTAACACCGGCCGAGGACGGAACCGGCCGGTTTCCGCAGATTCGTCGCGGTTCAGCGCGCGAGTCGGCCGAAACGTTCGCGAAGCCGGTGGTAGAAGCTCGCTCCCGGCAGTTGGGCGAGCGTCCCGTGGTTGAAGCCGAACTCGACGTGCAGGTCCTCGCCGGGCGGGAGCTCGCAGCTCGGCCGGCCGTCGACGTGCACCTCCACCGGCTCCTCGCGCGACGCGTTGTTGATCGTGAGCAGATCCCCCGGCGCGACGACGAGCGCCCGCGCGGTGAGCGAGTGCGGCGCGACGAACGACACCACGTACCCCTCCACCCCCCACGCCATCACCGGGCCGCCGTTGGCGAGGTTGTAGCCGGTCGAGCCCTGCGGGGTGGCGACCACGAGGCCGTCGCAGCGCACCCGGCCGATCTCCTCGCCCGCGAGCCCGTAGGCGAGGTCGGCGACGCGGTGGCCCGGCTTGCGGTGAACGGACACGTCGTTCATCGCGGTCCAGCTGCCCTCGGGGCGGCCGACCGCGATCGTCGGCAGCTCGATCGTCTCGAAGTCGCCCGCGAACGCGCGCGCGAAGTGGTCGGCGAGGCCGTCGGGGTCGACGGTCGCGAGGAAGCCGACCTCGCCGAAGTTGACCGCGAACACGGGCACGCCGGTGCCGGCGTAGTGGCGCAGGGCGGTGAGGATCGTGCCGTCCCCGCCCATGACGATGCACATGTCGACGTCGTCGACCTGGGTGGAGTCGAGCTCGATCCCCTCGCCCGGGCGCACCTGGTGCTTGGCGGTCTCGTCGGCGTTGAACCGCAGCACGACGCCGGCGCGGCGCGCGGCGGCGATCAGCTCGCGCAGCGCCGTGCCGGTGTCGGCGACGCGGCGGTGGGTGAGCACGGACGCCGCGTTCATACGTCGACCCCGTCGAGCGCGGCGTCGAGGTCGGCCGGCCCGGGGCGACCCGGCTCGGCGAGCCAGACGAACGTCTCGCGGTTCCCGGCCGGCCCGGGCAGGCCGGACGACGCGAAGCCCTGCACGGACGCGTCCGCGGCGCGCGCCACGGCGGCGATCGCCTCCCGCCGGTGCGCGGGGTCGCGCACCACGCCGCCCTTGCCGACCCGCTCCCGCCCGACCTCGAATTGGGGCTTGACCATCGCCAGGCAGTCGAACCGGTCCGCAGCCGCGCCAAGCACCGCGGGCAGCACCTTGGTGAGCGAGATGAACGAGACGTCGACCACGATCAGGTCCGGCGCGTAGGGCAGCTGCTCGGGCGTGAGGTGGCGGGCGTTGGCGCGCTCGATCACGGTCACGCGGTCGTCCTGGCGCAGCCGCCAGTCGAGCTCGCCGTAGGCGACGTCGAGCGCAATCACGTGCGCGGCCCCGCGCTGGAGCAGGCAGTCGGTGAAGCCGCCGGTCGAGGCGCCGACATCGAGCGCGTGCCGGCCCGCGGGGTCGATCTGCAGTGCGTCGAGCGCGTTGGCGAGCTTGACGCCGCCGCGGCTGACGTACGGCGGCGGGCCATCGACGGCGAGCTCCACGTCCGCGGCCACGAGCTGGCCCGGCTTCTGCGCGCGGGCGCGGCCCTCGCCGAGGTGAACCTGCCCCGCGAGCACCGCCGCGGCCGCGCGCGACCGCGACGGGAACAGGCCACGCTCCGCCAGCAGGCTGTCGAGGCGGACCCGGGGCACGGCGCAACACGGTAACGGAGGGGCGATCGTGACCCACCGCACAGTTCGTGCGGCGTCCGGCGGGACCATGTGTGGTGATGCTGCGACGACTCTCACTGACCGAGCACGGCGCCCTCGAGATGCTCGTCGGCCTGGCGCTGATCGCCGCCCCGTTCGCGCTCGGCTTCGGCCCCGCCGGCCTCGTGGCCAGCATGGCCGCGGGGGCCGTGATCGCGGGCCTCGGGCTCAGCGAGGGGATGCCGATCTCCTCGCACATGGCGGCCGACACCGCTGTGGCGCTGGCGCTGCTCGGCGTTGCCCTGCTCGTATCCGCCGAGGAGGCGGTCGCCGGCGGCGTGCTCGCGGCGGCAGCCGCGGGCGAGCTGGCGCTCGGCGTGTGCACGCGCTGGACGCGGCGCGCCTAGCGGTCGCTAGACGAGCGAGCCGCGGCGGTCGAGCACCGCGGCCGAGATGCGCTCGGCGATCCGCGCGGGCGTGTAGCCGACCTCCTCGTGCAGCAGCGCCGGCGCCCCGTGGGTCACGTAGCGGTCGGGCAGGCCGACGCGCAGGATCCGTGGGGCGACGCCGCCCTCGGAGAGCGACTCCCAGACGGCGCTGCCGAAGCCGCCCATCAGCACGCCCTCCTCGACGGTGACGACGAGGTCGTGCTCGGCCGCGAGCTGCGCTAGCAGCCCGGCGTCGAGCGGCTTGGCAAAGCGGGCGTCGGCGACCGTGACGTCCAGCCCGTGCTCGGCCAGCAGGTCGGCGGCGCCCAGCGCCTTCTGCACGCCGGTGCCGTAGCCGACGATCGCGACCCGCTCGCCCTCGCGCAGGATCTCGCCGGTGCCGACCTCGATCGGCTCGGGCCGCGCCGGGATCTCCACGCCGACGGCCTCGCCGCGCGGGTAGCGGATGGCCGTCGGCCCGTCGATCTGCAGCGCGGTGTGGAGCATGTGCACGAGCATCGCCTCGTCGCGCGGCGCCATCAGCGTGATGTTGGGCAGCGGCCGCAGGTAGGCGATGTCGAAGGCGCCGTGGTGCGTCGGACCGTCGTCGCCGACCAGGCCGGCGCGGTCCATGCAGAACGTCACGGGCAGGTTCTGGAGGCAGACGTCGTGGACGATCTGGTCGAACGCGCGCTGGAGGAACGTCGAGTAGATCGCCGCCACGGGGCGCATGCCCTGCAGCGCGAGCCCGGCCGCGAACAGCACGGCCTGCTGCTCGGCGATCCCGACGTCGAAGTAGCGGTCGGGCATCGCCTTCTGCAGGATCGAGAGCCCGGTGCCGGAGTTCATCGCGGCGGTGATGCCGACGACGCGCTTGTCGCGCCGGCACTCGCGCACGATCGCCTCGCCGAAGACCTGGGTGTACTGCGGCGGCGCGGCGCTTTTGGGCTTGCTCGGCGCGGGCCGCCCGTCGGCGATCGACTTGGGCTTGGCGGCATGCCACTTCTCCATGCCCTCCAGGCCGCC
>DATDKF010000334.1:0-13922 GCA_036520135.1 Solirubrobacteraceae bacterium | reverse complement strand
TGCGGCGGCTCGGCCGCCCGCCTGCGCGCGCTCCTCTCCATGGGCTTCTTCTCGTATCTCACCGGCTTCGGCGGTCGCGACATGGCCGTGGACCTCGGCACCGCCAATACCCTCGTCTACGTACGCGGGCGCGGGATCGTGCTGTCCGAGCCGTCGGTGGTGGCGATCGACTCGCGTTCGGGCGAGGTCCACGCCGTCGGGATCGAGGCCAAGCGCATGCTCGGCCGCACGCCGGGCACGATCTCCGCGATCCGGCCGCTGAAAGACGGCGTGATCGCCGACTTCGACGTGACCGAGGAGATGCTGCGCCACTTCATCCAGAAGGTGCACCAGAACCGCTGGGCGCACCCGCGCGTGGTGGTCTGCGTGCCGTCGGGCGTGACCGGCGTCGAGAAGCGCGCGGTCGAGGAGGCGTGCCTGAGCGCCGGCGCGCGCCAGGCCTACCTGATCGAGGAGCCAATGGCGGCCGCGATCGGCGCCGGGCTGCCGGTCGGCGAGCCGACCGGGAACATGATCGTCGACATCGGCGGCGGCACCTCCGAGGTGGCCGTCATCTCGCTCGGCGGCATCGTCGTCTCGCAGTCCGTGAGGGTCGGCGGCGACGAGCTCGACGAGGCGATCATCAACTACGTCAAGAAGGAGTACAAGCTCCTGATCGGCCAGCAGACGGCCGAGGAGGTCAAGCTCGAGATCGGGAGCGCCTACCCTCTCGACGAGGAGGTGCAGGCCGAGATCCGCGGCCGCGACCTGGTCTCCGGCCTGCCGAAGACCGTCGTGCTCACCTCGGAAGAGGTGCGCACGGCCCTCGAGGAGCCGCTCGTGCAGATCATCGACGCCATCAAGGAGACGCTGGACCGCACGCCGCCCGAGCTCGCGTCGGACATCATGGACCGCGGCATCATGCTCGCGGGCGGTGGCTCTCTGCTGCAAGGGCTCGACGAGCGCCTGCGCGAGGAGACGCAGATGCCGGCGCACCGCGCCGAGTCTCCGCTCACGTGCGTCGCCGTCGGCTCCGGCCGGTCGCTGGAGGAGTTCGAGGCGATCCACCGCTCGAACCGCAACAACCGCAACCGGCGGCCACCGAGGCGATGATGCATGACAAAGTCGTGCGCCGGCGCCGTGCGGTCCTCGCCGTACTGGTGCTCCTCTCGCTGTTCTTGCTGACGGCGTACTTCGGGGAGGGCTCCAACGGCAGCCTGCACGCGGTCCAGCGGGGCGCGATGGAGGTGCTGGCCCCGATCCAGGAAGGCGCCAACCGGGCGCTCAAGCCGTTCCGCGACCTTTTCGGCTGGTTCGGCGACACGCTCGACGCCAAGTCCAAGAACGACAAGCTCGAGGCTGAGCGCGACAAGCTGCGCAACGAGGTCGCCCAGCTCACCGAGGAGAAGCGCGACCTCGAGCAATACAAGGGCCTGCAGGCGCAGAACGAGCAGGGCGGCCTCGGCGACTACACGCCGGTCACCGCGCGCGTGATCGCCCGCTCGCCCAGCTCCTGGTACCAGACCTTCCAGATCAACAAGGGCTCCAGCGACGGCGTGAAGGTCGACCAGCCGGTTGTCAACTCCGCCGGGCTGGTCGGCAAGGTCAAGTCGGTGTCCGACGGCAACGCGTCGGTGATGCTGCTGACCGATCCCGAGTTCGGCGTGTCCGCCCAGGCGCTCAAGAGCGGCGAGCCCGGCAGCGTGGGCCCCGCGGTCGGCGCACCCGGCGATCTGCGCTTCGAGCTGGTGCCGAACGCCAAGGAGGTCAAGCGCGGCGAGCTGATCATCACGGCCGGCACGAGCACGTCCAGCCGCGTCAGCGACCTGCGCTCCCTGTACCCGCGCGGGATCCCGATCGGCACCGTCAAGCGGATCGAGACCGGCGAGGGGGAGCTGGACCGCGTGATCCACGTCTCGCCGGTCGCGGACCTGCACAACCTCGACGTCGTCGAGGTGCTGACCGAGCCGCACAACGACGTCAGGGCGCAGGTGCCGTGACGATCTCGCCGCAAGCCGCCGGCCGCCTGGCCCTCCTCGGCCTGATCGGCGGCATCGTCGAGCTGACGACCGTCTCGCAGGTCTCGATCTTCGGGGTGCCCGCCGACCTCTCGCCGCTGCTCGTGGCCTCGGTCGGCTTCCTGTGCGGCTCGATCCCGGGCGCCGTCTTCGGCTTCTGCCTCGGCCTGTTCGTCGACACCGTGCTGCTGCAGACGCTCGGCGTGAACTCGCTCGTCTACACCGCGGTCGGCTACGGCGCCGGCCGCGTGCGCGAGCTTCGCGACCCGGCGCACGCGCTGGCGCCGGTGGCCGTCGGCGCCGCGGCGACGGCCGTGGCCACGATCGGCTTCTCGCTGCTGCAGTTCCTGCTCGGCGTCGAGGCGCCCGTGTCGCTGCTGCTGGTGCGGCAGATCCTGATGACGATCGTGCTCAACACGTTGCTCGCGCTGCCCGTGTACGCGATCTGCCGCCGCGTGATCGCGCCCTACCTGCCCGACGACCCACGCCGGCGCCGCCGCCGCGCGTACACGACCGGCGGGCTCAGTCCGCTGACGAAGGCATGACCTGATGCCGACCCCGGTCGAGGATCGCCGCCCGGCGATCACACCGCAGCTCGCGGTGCGCATCGCCGTGCTCGGCGGCTTCGCGTTCGTGCTGTTCGCGATCGTGTTCTTCCGCCTGTGGTTCCTGCAGGTCCTCTCCGGCGAGGACTACGTCGCCAAGGCGCGCGACAACCGCGTGCGCAAAGTGCGGATCGAGGCGCCGCGCGGCGACATCGTCGACCGCAACGGCACGGTGCTCGTCAAGACCCGCGTCGCGCCGGTCGTGCAGATCGTGCCCGGCTCGCTCCCGAAGTCCGTCATCGCGGAGGCCGAAGAGTTCCGCAAGGCCCGCGGCGTGGCGGAGACGGCTCGGCTCGCGGCCGCCGACCAGCTGCGCGAGCTCGAGCGCGACATCCGCGAACGGCGCCACGGGCCGACGCGCAGCCAGCGCCGAGAGCGCCGCCGGCTGGCGCGCGAAGCCCGCCAGGCGACGCCCGTCGCGATCCCGCCGGTGCCGGCCGACGCGACCCACCTGCGCCGCCTGTACCGCCGGCTCGGCCGCATCATCAACGTCAAGCCGCGCCGCATCCACCAGCGCGTGATCGAGGGCATCGCCGAGCTGCCGTACTCGAACGTGACGATCAAGACCGCGGTCAGCCGCACCGCGTTCAACTACATCCGCGAGCGCAAGGAGCAGTTCCCGGGCGTGGAGGTCGAGAAGCAGTACCTGCGCGACTACCCGCACAAGGAGCTGGCCGCCCAGCTGTTCGGGACCACGCGCGAGATCTCGCCCACCGAGCTCAAGATGAAGCGCTACCGGGGCGTCGAGCCCGGGACGCGGATCGGCGCAGACGGCCTCGAGGAGAGCTACGACCGTTACCTCCGCGGCAAGGACGGCTACACGCGCGTGGTCATCAACGCGCTCGGCAGCCGCGACGACCGCCGGCGGATGAAGCGCGTCGAGCCGCGCCAGGGCCAGCGCCTGCGGATCACGCTCGACCTCGACCTGCAGCGGGCGGCCAACGACGCGATCCAGCGCGGCGTCGCCGCCGCCTCCCAGAACGGGGCCAAAGCGGGCGCGTTCGTCGCGATGGATCCGCGCAACGGCGAGGTCCTCGCGCTCGGCTCCTACCCGAGCTTCGACGCGAACGAGTTCGCCAAGCCGATCTCCCAGCGCCGGTACGACCAGCTGTCCTCCGAGGCGCTCGGGGCGCCGCTGTTCAACCGCGCGATCGCCGCGACCTATCCGACGGGCTCGACATTCAAGCCGATCACCGCGATGGCGGCGATGGAGGAGGGCGTGATCGGCCCGAACACCCCGCTCGTCGACAACGGCGAGTTCAAGCTCGGCGACCAGATCCGCAAGAACGCCAAGGGCGCGTCGTACGGGACGCTCGCGCTCCCGCGCGCGCTCACCGTCTCCTCGGACGTGTTCTTCTACCAGCTCGGCGAGCAGCTCAACGGCAAGGGTCCGGTGCTGCAGGAGTGGGCGCACCGGCTCGGCATGGGCCGGCGCACCGGCATCGACATCCCGGGCGAGTTCCCCGGCCTGATCCCCGACCGCGCCTGGCGCGACAAGGGCTACGACGAGTACCTCAAGTGCACGAAGAAGGCCCACGTGCCGCGCTTCACCACCGAGGCGCTGTACAAGTGCGGCGGCATCGAGCGGCGCTGGACGACGGGCGACAACGTCAGCCTCGCGGTCGGCCAGGGCGACCTGCAGGCGTCGCCGCTGCAACTCGCCGAGGCGTACTCGACGATCGTCAACGGCGGCAAGGTCGTGCGCCCGCACCTCGGCCTCCGGGTCGAGGACGGCAACGGCGTGCTGCTCGAGGAGGTCCGCAAGCCGATCCGCCGCCGCGTGCACTACGACCCGGCGTACCGCGACGCGATCATGCAGGGCCTCCACGGCGCGGCGACCGCGGACGGCGGCACCTCCGCCGACGTGTTCGCGGGCTGGGATCCGCACTACCGCGCGATGCTCTACGGCAAGACCGGGACCGCCGAGCGCCAGCCGAACCCCGATCAGTCCTGGTACGCCTGCTACGTCGCCGATCCACTGAAGCCGATTGTTGTCGTCACGACGATCGAGCGCGGCGGCTTCGGCGCCGAGACCGCGGCGCCCGCGGCGCGCCTCATCCTCGACGAGTGGTTCCATGTCGGCAGCGACGACGAGTTCCACTCGGGATCCGACCAGTCGAATTGAGCTCCCACCCGATCCAGCCAGCGTCTGAGCCGCCGCCTCCGCTCGTCCCGCGCGAGTGGCGCCTGCGGCTCGATCCGCTGCTCCTCGTCGCCACGCTCGGGCTGGTCGCCTGCTCGCTGATCGCGCTCAACGGCGCGACCCAGAACGACATCGACGGCGACCCGCACTACTACGTGATCCGCCAGGCGATCTACGCGGGCGTCGGCTTCGTGCTCATGTACGCGGTCTCGCGCCTGGACTACTCGCGGCTGCGCGAGCTGCGCTACCCGATCTACGGCGTGATGATCGGGCTGCTGGTGCTCGTGCTGGGGATCGCGGCCGCCACGCGCGGCGCGCACTCGTGGATCGCGCTGCCGGGCTTCAACTTCCAGCCGTCCGAGCTCGGCAAGGTGCTGCTGGTCGTCAGCCTGTCGGCGTTCCTGGTCGACCGGATGCGCCGCATGGGGCGGGACACCACCGCCCGGATCATGGTGCTCGGCCTGATCCCGACGATGTTCGTGATGGCCGAGCCCGACCTCGGCTCGGCGATGGTGTACATCGCCGGCACGTTCGCCGTGCTGTTCGTGGCCGGCGCGCCGTGGCGGCACTTCGTCGCCCTCGGCACGCTGATCGCGGTGTCGATCACGGTTGTCCTCGTGGTCGCGCCGATGGCCGGCGTCGAGGTCCTCAAGCCGTACCAGGTCGACCGCCTGACGTCGTTCCTGCACCCGTCGGCCGACCCGGGCGCAGAGGGCTACCAGCAGCAGCAGGCCCTGATCGCCATGGGGTCGGGGGAGAAGACCGGCCGCGGCGTCGCGAATGCGACGCAGACGTCGCTCAACTTCCTGCCCGAGCACCACACCGACTTCATCTTCGCCGTGATCGGCGAGACGTTCGGTTTCGCCGGGTGTGCGCTCGTGCTGTCGCTCTATGCGCTACTTATATGGCGAGGTTTGCACATCCTGACCGTTGCGAAGAACCTCTACGGGGCGCTGATGGCGGGCGGCATCACCGTGATGCTGCTGTTCCAGCTGTTCGTCAACATCGGGATGAATGTGGGGATCGCGCCCATCACGGGCGTGACGGCCCCGCTGTTGAGCTTCGGCGGCTCGTCGATGCTCGCAACATTTTTGGCCCTCGGCCTGCTCCATTCCGTCCACGCGCAGGCGCGCGAGACGGCGGAGCTCAAGGGGAGGGCAACAGTCTTCCAATGAGGAAATTTTTCAGTGAGAAAGCAAGTGCTGGTCACGGTCGACCGTGGGGAGACCCGGGTCGCCATGCTGGAGGCCTCGGGCGATCCCGAGGCGCCGCAGAAGTCGCGCTCGCGCCGCCGGGCGAAGAAGAAGCCTGAGGTCCCCGCCGGGTACCGCGTCGCCGAGATCTACTTCGAGCGCCGCGGCGGACGGTCGATCGTCGGCAACATCTACAAGGGCAAGGTCGACAACGTTCTGCCCGGGCTCGAGGCGGCGTTCGTCGACATCGGGCTCGACAAGAACGGATTCCTGCACGTCGACGAGATCGTCATCCCGGGCGTGGAGCAGGGCCGCCGCGGGCGCGGCTCCGGCCCGCGGATTACCGACCTGCTGTCGCCCGGGCAGGAGATCGTCGTCCAGGTCGTCAAAGACCCGCTTAAGACCAAGGGCGCCCGGCTCTCGATGGAGATCACGATCGCCGGCCGCTACATGGTCTACGCCCCGACGGGCGAGGGCGTCGGCGTCTCGCGCCGGCTCGAGGACAAGGAGCGGGACCGCCTGCGCAAGGAGGCGAAGCAGCTCGACCTCGGCGGCGGCGGGGCGATCATCCGCACCGCGGCCCACGGCGCCACCCGCGCGGACTTCGAGCGCGAGCTGCAGTACCTGTTCAAGCTCAACGAGGTGCTGGAGAAGCGCGTCCGCGAGGCCGAGGCACCCGCGCTGGTCTTCCAGGAGGCCGACCTGTCGGTCCGCGTCGTGCGCGACATCTTCTCCGCCCACTTCGAGCGCGCCGTAGTCGACGACCCCCAGCAGCACCACCGGCTGGTCTCCTTCTTCGCGCGCACCGCGCCCGAGCTGGTCGACCGCGTGGAGCTGTGGGAGGAAGACGAGCCGTTGTTCGAGGCGTTCGGCGTCGAACCGGTCATCGAGGGCATGCTCAACCGCCGCGTCGACCTGCCCAGCGGCGGCTACTTGATGATCGACTACGCCGAGGCGCTGACGGTGATCGACGTCAACACGGGCTCGTTCACCGGCAAGGGCAGGAGCGCCCGGCTCGAGGACACGATCACCAAGACCAACCTCGAAGCCGCCGAGGCGGTCGTCAACCAGCTGCGGCTGCGCGACATCGGCGGCATCATCGTCATCGACTTCATCGACATGGCACGCACCCGCAACCGCGACGCCGTGCTCAAGGTCCTGCGCAAGGCGCTCGACGAGGACCGCACGAAGACGTTCGTGGTCGAGATCTCGCCGCTCGGGCTGGTCGAGATGACGCGCCAGAACGTCACCGACGGCGTGCGCGAGATCATGTCCAAGACCTGCCCGACGTGCCACGGCGAGGGCGTGATCAAGTCCGAGGAGACGATCGCGATCGAGACCGCGCGCAAGCTGCGCGAGCTCGTCAAGCAGTCCGGCGACGACGGCCCCGAGGCCTACCTCGTGCGCATCAACCCACGCGTGAGCGCATGGTTCACGGCCGACGGCGCGCGCGAGCTGCACGCGCTCGAGCAGCAGACCGGTCGCTACTTCCACTTCGAGGGCTCCGAGGGCCTCCCGCTCGACCACTTCGCCGTGACGATGGAGGGGTCGCGCGAGGAAATCGAGCAGCACGCCGTGCCGTTCCGGGCCGGCGAGGAGGTCCACGTCGACATCGTCGAGCCACACATGTACAACCCGGACGACGGCGTCGCGAAGGTGGACGGCTACCTGATCGCGGTGAAGAACGGGATCGCGTTCGTCGGCGAGAAGAAGCTCGTGCGGATCGAGCAGGCCGGCCGTACCGCCGCCGTCGCGTCGCTCACCGGCTCTGACGCCGATGCCGCCGCGGTGGCCGCGGACGAGCGCGCCAAGGAGCGCGAGAAGGCTGACGAGCGCGCCCGCCGCTCGGCCGCCGCCAAGCGCGGCGCCGCCGCGCGCAAGGCGCGCGAGGAGGCCGCCAAGGTCGACACGAAGCCCAAGCGCAGCCGCGCGAAGAAGGCCGCCGCCGAGGACGAGCCCGAGGCGAAGGACGCGTCCGAGGACGCCGCCGCCAAGCCGCGCGCGCGCCGGCGCCGCCGCGCCAAGCCCGAGGACGACGGCGCGGGCGTCGAGGCCGACGCCGTGAAGGCGCTCACCGAGGACGACTCGGCGGACGCGGGGACGGCGCCCGCGGCGCTCGAGGACGCCGGCAACGGGGCCGGCGAGAACGGCGACGCGCTATCCTCTCGCCCCCGGCGCCGCGGCCGCAGAGGCGGACGGCGCCGTTCGCGCGCGAAGGCCTCGGCCGACGCCGACGCATCCGAGTGAGACTCCAAGACATGTCCTACGCAGTCATCAAGACCGGTGGCAAGCAGTACCGCGTCGAGGAGGGGCAGACGCTCCTCGTCGAGCGCCTGCCCGACGAGCCGGGCGCGAAGATCGACCTGACGCCGCTCCTGCTGGCCGGCGACGGCGACCCGGTGCTCGACACCGCGAAGCTCGCGAAGTCGCCGGTGAAGGCCGAGATCGTCGGCCACGAGCGCGGGCCGAAGCTGCGCGTGTTCAAGTTCAAGCCCAAGCGCGGCTACAAGCGCCGCACCGGGCACCGGCAGGAGCTCACCCGCCTCAGGATCACCAAGATCGGGAAGTAGCGACTGACATGGCACACAAGAAAGGCCTCGGATCCAGCCGCAACGGCCGCGACTCGAACGCCAAGCGCCTCGGCGTGAAGGTGTTCGCCGGCCAGACCGTCACCGGCGGCGAGATCATCGTTCGCCAGCGGGGCACGAAGTTCAAGCCCGGCGACGGCGCCGGCATCGGCAGGGACGACACGATCTACGCGAAGGCCGCGGGCACGGTGGAGTTCAAGACCGGCCGGCGCGGTCGCGTGATCTCGGTTTCGCCTGCCACGTCAGACACGACTTCGTCGGCTGACGTTCGGCGACGTTAGCTGTGCCTGCCACGTCAGACACGACTTCGTCGAGCTGACGTTCGGCGACGTTACCTAGCCGAATGTGAACGCGTAGCCGGCCACGCCCGGCTCGAAGCGCAGCGTCAGGTCGTGCTGCGCGCTGCGTGGGCGCGCGACGAGCGTGTAGAGGCGCTGGCCGCGGACGGTCACGGTGCGCTCCGGCCTGCCGTCGACGAGCACGTCGACGTGCCGCGGCCGGCCGCCGCGTGAGCCGAGCACGAGGTAGACCGACTTGCCGCGGACGTTGGCCCTCAGGGTGGCGTGGCTCACCGCCTCGGCCGACTCCTCGCTCAGCCGCCAGGTCCCGCCTAGCGCGAAGTGGTCGGCGCTCAGGCGCGCGATCCCGGGGTACGCGCGGACGCCCGGCCGGGGCGGCGGGTCCCAGCGCTCGGCGCGCGCGGTGCCGAGGTAGGTCTCCGGCGTGGCGTCGCCCGGCACCTCGCCGGGCTGCTTGCCCGCCGGCGTGCCGAGGTCGTGGTCGCCGCGTTCCTTCAGAAGCGCGCGGATCGCGCCCTCGGTGGTGCCGTAGTCTCCCTCGCCGAAGTGCGTGTAGCGGACCTGACCGGTGGCGTCGATCAGGTATTTCGCCGGCCAGTACTGGTTGCCCCACGCGTTCCAGGTGCCGTAGTCGTTGTCCTGCGCGACCGGGTAGCCGATGTGGTTGCGGGCTATCGCCTCGCGCACGTTGGCGGTGTCCTTCTCGAAGCCGAACTCGGGCGTGTGGACGCCGACGATCGTGAGGCCCTCGTCGCGGTAGCGGCGATCCCAGGCGGTGACGTACGGCAGCGTCCGCAGGCAGTTGATGCAGGTGTAGGTCCAGAAGTCGATCAGCACCACGCGGCCGCGCAGCCCGTGCATCGTCAGCGGGCCGGAGTTCAACCAGCGCGTGACGCCCGTGAAGTCCGGCGCAGCACCGAGCGGCGGGTAGGCGCTGTGCGACGTGCTCGCCGACGCGGCGAACCGCGACGGCGCCCGGAGGTCGTCCAGCCGCTCGGCGACCGCGGTCGAGCGCTCGAGGTCGCCGGTCGGGTTGACGAGGAAACCGGGCAGGTCGTCGGCGATCGCGGTCTGGAACGCCACGTCGCGGTCGGTCGCGACGGCGAGCGCGGTAAGGATCATCACGACGCCCATCACCCGCGCGAGCCACGGGCCGCGGAAGTGGTCGAGCACCCGGCGGCCGACGAGGCAGACGACGAGCAGCGCGAGCGCGGACCCGACGGCGTAGGCGATCGCCACCGCGACGGCCTCGCCCGTCGCCGCGCCGACCGAGATCACCGCGGCGAGGATCGGCCCGGCGCACGGCGCGTAGACGAACCCGAGCGCGGCGCCGACGCCGAGCCCGCTGACGAAGCCGTCCCCGCCCGTCTTCGGGCCGAAGCGGACGAGCCGCGAGGCCAGCGCCTCGACGCGGTCGGCGAGCGGAGGCAGGAGTAGCAGCAGCCCGAAGCCGAGCAGCACGACGACCGCCAGTGTGCGCATCGCCCCGTCGCCGATGCCGACGCCGTCCACGACCTCGGCCAGCCCGGCGATCGTGATCGTGAACGTGACCGCCAGGCCGAGCACGATCCCGAGCGGCCGCCGCCGCCCGCCGGTGGCGCCGGCCGAAAGCAGCGCGGGCAGGATCGGCAGCACGCACGGCGAGAGCGCCGTGCCGGCGCCGGCGATCAGCGCGAACATCAGCAGCAGCGCCACGCCCCAACCGTAGGGTGACGCGGATTAACAACGTATTTCGCCTGCCAGGCGAGTTGCTCCTTCGTCGCACTCGCCGTCGGCGACGTTACATCAAGTCGGCTGCGCCGTGGGTCTGACGAGCACCTCGTTGATGTCGACGTGCGGCGGCTGCGAGACGACGTACATCACGACGCGAGCGATGTCGCCGTCGTCGAGCGCGCGGATCTTCGGCGGGTTCTCGAAGAACGGCGTGTCAACCGCTCCCGGCTCGATCAGCGTCACGCGCACGCCGCTGTCGTTGTACTCGAGTCGCGCCGCCTCGCCCATCGCGGTCACGGCGTGCTTGGTGGCCGAGTACAGCGAGCCGGGCAGTGCGCGGCGTCCGGCCACCGAGCTGGTGAGCAGCAGGTGGCCCTTGGACTCCTTCAGCGCGTCCATCGTCACGCGGATGGTCAGCGCGCAGCCGTAGACGTTGGTGAGCACCATGCTCTTCCAGAACTCCGGGCTCTCCTTCTGGAAGCCGCGGGCCGCCCCGAAGCCGGCGTTGGCGAACACGACATCGATGCGCCCGTACTCGTCCAGCGTGCGCTTCACCAGCGCCTCCTGGTCCTCCCACTCGGTCACATCGCAGCGGACGGCGAGGCCGCCGGTCTCCTCCGCGAGCGCCTTGAGCTTGTCATCGGAGCGGGCGGCGAGGACGACGTCGTAGCCGGCCTCGGCGGCCTCGCGGGCGGTGGCGGCGCCGATGCCGCTGCTGGCTCCGGTGATGAGGAAGACGGGCATATCGGTAACGTCGCCGAAGGCGAGTGCGACGAAGGAGTCACTCGCCTGGCAGGCGAAACCATATTCATCGATGCTCACGGACCGCGCCCACCTCGAAGTCCGCGCCGGCGCGGGCGGCAACGGGTCGTTGTCCTTCCGCCGCGAGGCGCACGTGCCCAAGGGCGGCCCCGACGGCGGCGACGGCGGCCGCGGCGGCGACGTGATCCTGCGCTGCGACGACTCGCTGCGCGACCTGCAGGCGTTCCGCCGCCGCGCGCACTTCCGCGCCGACCGCGGCGGCCACGGGCAGGGCAAGCAGATGCACGGCGCCGACGGCGAGCCGCTGATCGTCGCGGTGCCGCCCGGCACGCAGGTCGAGCGCTGGGACGGCACGCGCTACGACCTCATGCGCCCCGGCCAGGAGGTGACCATCGCCCGCGGCGGATCGGGCGGCCGCGGTAATACGCGCTTCAAGTCGCCGACGCGGCAGACGCCGCGGCTGGCCGAGAAGGGGCTGCCTGGGGAGGAGGGGCGCGTCGAGCTGCACCTCAAGCTGCTCGCCGACGTCGGGCTCGTCGGCCTGCCGAACGCGGGCAAGTCGTCGCTGCTCGCGCGCCTGACGCGCGCACAGCCGAAGGTCGCCGCCTACCCGTTCACGACGCTTGAGCCGGTGCTCGGCACGCTCGACGCCGACGACCGCCAGCTCGTGATCGCCGACATCCCCGGGCTGATCGAGGGCGCCAGCACCGGCGCTGGGCTCGGCCACGACTTCCTCGCCCACGTCGAGCGCACGCGGCTGCTCGTGCACGTGCTCGACCTCGCGCCGCTCGACGGCTCGGACCCGGTCGCCAACCACGCGGTGATCGAGCGCGAGCTGGCCGAGCACGACGCGCGGCTCGCCGAGCTCCCGCGCATCCTTGCGCTCTCCAAGGCCGACCTCGTGCCGCCCGAGACCGCGCAGGCCGCGGCCGCCGAGTGGGCCGAGCGCCTCGAGGTGCCGGTCGTCGTGACCTCGTCGGCGACCGGCGACGGGCTCGACGAGCTGCGCCGCATGCTGCTGCGGAGCGTCCCGGTCGCCGAGCCGCTGCCCGAGAGCGCGGGGGAGGACGAGGTCGCCGAGTTCCAGGTCTTCCGGCCGGCTGCCCGCCGCGCGTTCGAGGTCGAGCGCACCGGCGAGCACGAGTTCCGCGTGACCGGCGCGGCGATCGACCGGCTGATCATGCGCCACGACCTCGAGAACGAGGAGGCGCTCGCCCTCGTCGAGCACCGCCTGCGGCGGATGGGCGTGATTTCCGCGCTCGAGGCGAAGGGGTTCGAACCGGGCGACGACGTCGAGCTCGGCGGCGTGGTGTTCGAGCTGGACCCCTCATAAGCTCCCGGGCGGATGCCGGTAGCCGTCGTCAAGCTGGGTTCGTCGATCGTGGCCGAGGACTCGGGCGAGATGCGCCTGTCCGTGGTCTCCCGGATCGTCGAGGAGGTCGCGGCGCTGCATCGCACGGGCGTCGACGTCGTGGTCATCACCAGCGGCGCGATCGCGCGCGGCATGCACCTGCTCGGGCTCGGCGCGCGGCCGGCCAGCGTGGAGGACCTGCAGGCGGCGAGCGCGGTCGGCCAGGGCCGGCTGTACCGGACCTACGACGAGCTGCTGCGCGAGCGCGGCATCCAGACCGCCCAGGTGCTGCTCACGTTCTTCGACGTCAGCGCGCGCACGCACTACCTCAACGCGCGGGCGACGCTACGCAAGCTGCTCGACTGGCGGATCGTGCCGGTGATCAACGAGAACGACACGACGACCACCGACGAGATCTCGTTCGGCGACAACGACTTCCTCGCCGCGCAGGTCGCCGTGCTCGTCGCCGCCGACCTGCTGGTGCTGCTGACCGACACCGAGGGCGTCTACACGGCCGATCCGCGCACCGCGGCCGGCGCCCAGCTCGTCGCCGAGGTCACCGATGCCGAGGCGCTGAGCGAGCTGCAGATCGGGCACGCGGCGTCGCCGCTCGGCTCCGGCGGCATGCGCTCGAAGGTGGTGGCCGCCGAGATGGCGTCCGCGGCGGGGATCGCCAGCGTGATCGGCAGCGGCCTCGTCCCGGGCGTGCTCGCGCGCGCGTGGGCGGGCGAGCCGGCGGGCACGCGCTTCGCGCCGCAGCCGGTGCGCCGGTCGAGCTTCAAGCTGTGGCTCAAGTACGCCAAGCCCAGCCACGGGACGCTGACCGTGGACGACGGCGCCGCCCGCGCGTTGCGCGAGGGCGGCACGAGCCTGCTGCCGGTCGGCATCGTCAGCGTAGATGGCGCGTTCGACGCCGGCGACGCCGTCGAGGTGCGCGACCGGCGCTCGCAGATCGGCAAGGGGATCTGCAACTACTCGGCCGCCGAGCTGCGCAAGGTGATGGGCCTGAAGTCGTCGGAGGCGCGCGAGGTGCTCCCGCGCGCCACCGACGAGGCCGTACACCGGGACTACTTCGTCCTGGCCTGACTCCTGCTAGTCCTGGATGACGATGTTGTCGCCGGGGCCGCCGTCGAGCGTGTCCTGGCCGGGGCCGCCGATCAGGACGTCGTCGCCCGCGAGCGTGTTGATCGTCAGGTCGTCCTGCGCGGCGTTCGCGTGCGCGACGTCGACCGCGGCCGCGAGCCCGAGGACGTTGACCGAGCCGGCCGAAC
>DATDKF010000333.1:0-7768 GCA_036520135.1 Solirubrobacteraceae bacterium | reverse complement strand
GGTCGCGATCACGACGGTTCCGCGCGCGTCGACCGCGACCGGCTCGCCGGACAGGTTGACCGCGACGACGGTGCCGTCACCGCGGCGGTACGCCCACGCGCCCGCCGGCGCGGGCAGCGTCGCGTACGAGCCGCCGCGCAGGTCCGCACGCTGGCGCCGCAGCGCGATCAGGTCGCGCACGAGGTGCAGCACCGAGCGCGGGTCCTCGCGCTGGTCGGCGACGTTGCGCGCGGCGGGGTCGCCGGCCGGGAGCCACGTGGCGTCGCCGTCGGTGAAGCCGCCGCCGGCCGTCCACGGCATCGGCGTGCGGCAGCCGTCGCGGTTGTCGGGAACGGGGTCGAGCCGCTGCCCCTCCGGGACGTCGACCTCCGGCAGGGCGATCTCGTCGCCGTAGTAGAGGAACGGCGTGCCGCGCAGCGTGAGCAGCATCAGCAGCGCGCAGCGGGCTTTGGCCTCGTCGCCGCCCGCCCAGCGAGTGGAGAGCCGCCCGGCGTCGTGGTTGGAGCCGGTGTAGACCGGCCACGACGGCTCCGGCAGGCCACCCTCGACGCCTTCGACGACCGCGCGCAGCCGCTCGGCGTCGAGGTCCGAGTGCACGAACAGGAAGTTGAACGCCATGTGCAGCTCGTCCTCGCCCTCGCCGTAGAACGGGAACAGCTGCTCGAGCTCGAGCACGTAGGTCTCCCCCACGAGGATCCGCTCCGGGTCCTCCTGGCGCGCCACCGCGCGCCAGCGGCGCAGGACGTCGTGCACCTCGGGGCGGTTCATGGAGAACACCTGTCGCAGCCCGCGCTCCTGGATGTGCGGGTGGTCGTCCGGGCTCGCGGGCGGGTCGTCGCGCAGCTCGCGGTCGTTGACGATCGCGTGGCAGACGTCGATCCGGAAGCCGGCGACGCCGCGGTCGAACCAGAAGCGCAGGATCGCGTCGAACTCGTCGCGGACGGCGTCGTTGAACCAGTTGAGGTCCGGCTGGCTCGGCAGGAAGTTGTGCAGGTAGTACTGCCCCGACGGCTCGTCGCGCGTCCAGGCCGAGCCGCCGAAGTTCGAGAGCCAGTTGTTGGGCGGGCCGCCGTCGGCCGCCGGGTCGGCCCAGACGTAGAACTCGCGGTGGCGGGCGGCACGCCCGCCGAGCGCGTCCTGGAACCACTCGTGGCGGTCGCTGGTGTGGTTGGGGACGAGGTCGAGCAGCACGCGGATGCCGCGCCGGCCGGCCTCGGCGATCAGCTCGTCGAGGTCCGCCAGAGTGCCGAGATCGGGGTGCATCGAGCGGTAATCGGCCACGTCGTAGCCCCAGTCGTCGTTCGGCGACGCCATCGTCGGGTTGAGCCAGATGCCGTCGATCCCGAGCCACTCGAGGTGGTCCAGCCGCGAGGTAATCCCGCGCAGATCGCCGATGCCGTCGCCGTCGGAATCCGCAAATGAGCGGGGGTAGATCTGGTACAGGACGCCGTCTCGCCACCAGGACATGGCGGCGGAGGATACGAACCGCCCGGACCGCCCGGCGTTTGACGAAGCGCCACGCGGGGTGGTTGAGTGCCAGGAAGACCGCAGATAGTGCGGCAACAGGGTACGTTCCAGCCCAAACCATCGGACCGAGGGGGAGATCGTGTCCAAGAGACTTCTCTTTCTGCTTTGCGCCGCGCTCGCGTGCGCGGTTCTCGTCGCCGCCTGTGGCGGCGACGACGACAGCGGCGGCGGAGCAAGTACGCAGGAGACCGGCGCCACCGAGGGCGTGAAGGCCGTCGACCCAGCGTCGATGGACAGCGCCAAGGGCACGGTCACCTACTGCTCCGGCAAGGACACTTCGGGTGATCTCAAGGAGACCATCGCGGAGTTCAACAAGGCGAATCCGGACCTGCAGGTCAAGCTGACCGAGTTCCCGGAGGACGCCCAGCAGCAGCACGACCAGTTCGTCCAGCGCCAGAAGGCGAAGTCGGGCGACTGCGACGCGTTCGAGGCGGACGTCGTCTGGACCGCCGAGTTCGCGTCCCAGAAGTGGCTGATGGACATGACGGACTACATGAACACGCGCAAGGACGAATTCATCCCGTCGACGCTCGATACCGTCACCTTCGACGGCAAGACGTTCGGCGCCCCGCGGGCCTCTGACGCGGGGATGATGTACTACCGCACCGACCAGGTGAAGGAGTTCCCGGCCACCTGGCAGGAGCTCTACAAGGAGGCCGGGCAGGGCGACGGCCTCGTCTACCAGGGCTCCGCGTACGAGGGCCTCACGGTGGACTTCCTCGAGTATGCGTTCGCCGCCGGCGGCAGCGTGCTCTCCGACGACGGCAAGAAGTCGACGATCAACTCGCCGGAGAACACCAAGGCGCTGCAGTTCATGGTCGACGGCATCAAGAACGGCGACGTTCCCAAGGCCGTGACGACGATGCAAGAGGAGAACGCCCGCCGCGCCTGGGAGGCCGGCAAGGCCACCTTCATGCGCAACTGGTCGTATTGCTACGCGCTCTCGCAGCAGGCCCCGAAGGTCAAGGGCAAGTTCGATGTGGCGCCGTATCCGAAATTCGAGGGCGGCACCAAGGCCGCGGTCCTCGGCGGTCACAACATGGTGATCTCCGTGTACTCGAAGAACCCGGGCGGCGCCCTGAAGTTCATCGACTACGCGACCAGCCCGGAGCGGATCGCCAAGAACTTCGCCAAGTACTCCAAGACGGCGACGATCGCGGCCGCATACGACGACCCGGCGGTCAAGAAGGCGGTACCGTTCGCGGACGCGCTGCGGCAGGGCGTCGAGAACGCCAAGTCGCGTCCGGTCTCGCCGGTCTACCCGCAGATCTCGGAGGCGATCTTCAAGAACGTCAACGCGGCTCTGTCGGGCTCGACCTCGCCTGAGGACGCGCTCAAGCAGGCCGACTCGGAGATCAACCAGGCGTTGGCGACCTTCTAGGGATCAGTCATGGAAGCCGCCTCCATCCAGGCCGGCACGCCCACCGGGCGGCGGTCCCGAGGTATCTCGGACCGCCGCCTGGCGGCGTACATGGTCTCGCCGTCCCTGCTGCTGATCGCGCTGGTGGCGGCGTATCCGATCGCCTACGCAGTGTGGCTGTCGCTGCACGAGTACAGCGTTCGCGTGGCAGGCCTGTCCCGCTGGGCCGGCCTGACCAACTACTCGAACATCCTCCAGGACGCCGAGTTCTGGGACGCGGTGCGCAACACGTTCATCTTCACCGCGGCCTCCGTGACCCTGGAGGTGGCCATCGGCATGGCGATGGCGCTGACGATGCACAGCGCCTTCCGGGGCCAGGGCGTGCTGCGCACCGTCGTGCTCGTGCCGTGGGCCGTCCTGACCGTCGTCACCGCGATGATGTGGCGGACGATCTTCGATCCGACGCTGGGCGTAGTGAACTCGGTCCTCGGCACCGACGTGGTCTGGCTCGGCCAATCGCCCGAGGCGATGATCGTGATGATCGTCGCCGACGTCTGGAAGACGGCGCCGTTCATGGCCTTGCTCCTGCTCGCCGGGTTGCAGGTGATACCCGGCGAGATATACGAGGCCGCCAAGGTCGACGGCGCAACGATGTGGCAGCGTTTCTCAAAGATCACGCTGCCGCTCTTGATGCCGGCGCTGCTGGTGGCGCTGATCTTCCGCACGCTCGACGCGCTGCGGATCTTCGACCTCCCGTTCGTGCTCACCAAGGGCACGCACGGGACGAACACGCTGTCGCTCGAGGCCTACCAGACGTTCACCGCGAACAACATCATCGGTAAGGGCGCCGCCTTGGCGGTGCTGACGTTCCTGATCGTGATGGCCGTCTCGTTCCTGTACATCAGGTTCGTCGGCGGCAACATCCGCGGCATGGCGGAGGAATGATCATGGCTACGACCGCAACCGGGACGGCCGAGCCCGTCACGACTGCCCGGCCGAAGGCCGCCAAGAAGCAGAAGGCCGCGACCCCGACGCCGCCGTGGTGGCTGTGGGTCGCCGTGGCCGCGATCGTGGTCTTCTGCCTCGCGCCGTTCTACTGGCTGGTCAACGTTTCGCTGAAGACCGGCCCGGACCTCTCGGGGGCTGACCTCGTCCCGCCCAACCCGACGCTGGACAACTACCAGTCGATCTTCAAGAACGACGACTTCGTCCATGCGCTGGGCAACAGCGCGATCGTCAGCCTCACCACGACCGCGCTGGCGCTGGTCGTCGGCTCGTTCTGCGCCTACGCGCTCGCGCGGCTGAGGTTCCCGCTGAAGTTCGCCCTGCTCGCCCTGGTGCTGTCGATCACGACGTTCCCGCCGATCGCGATCGCGACGCCCGTGTTCAAGCTGTGGACGGACATCGGCCTGTTCAACACGCTCCCGGGCCTGATCATCCCGTACCTGACGTTCGCCCTCCCACTGGCGATCTACATCCTCGTGTCGTTCTTCAAGGAGATACCCAAGGACCTCGAGGAAGCCGCGCTGGTGGACGGGGCGACGCGGTTCCAGGCGTTCCGGAAGATTGTCATCCCGCTCGCGGCCCCCGGGCTCGCGACCGCGGGGATCCTGACCTTCATCTCCGCCTGGAACGAGTTCCTGTTCGCCGTCACGCTGACCTCGACGCCGAAGGCCCGCACGGTGCCGGCGGCGATCGCGTTCTTCACCGGCTCGACCGAGTTCGAGGAGCCGCTGGGCACGATCGCGGCGGCGTCGGTGGTGATCTCGATCCCGCTGATCTTCCTGGTGCTGTTCTTCCAGAAGCGGATCGTGGCGGGCCTGACCGCAGGAGCCGTCAAGGGCTGATGAGCACTTCGCTCGCGGCGGCCGTCCTCGCCCTGGTGGGCGTGGCGGCCGTCGTGGGCGTGGCGTTCGCGTTCTACCTCGTGGGCCGCGCCGAGGACCGCGACCGCGCCGCCGAGGCCGCGGCGCGCGAGCCCCCGCCCGCCCCGGAGCCGGACCACTCGCACGAGAACGGCCGGATCGCTCGCGACCGCCGCCGGCCGCTGCCGCCGCGCCGGCCCTAGACGTCCGCGCCGGCTGGTCGCGGGTTCATTTCGACACCCGGCAACGCCCCGCCCGGACCGGCCGAGGAGATCGCCGATCGCGCAGAAGCTGCGCAAGGCCGCGGGCCTGCCCGACGAGCCGACCGCCGAGGTGGCCGGCAACGGCGGCGCGGCCGCGAAGCGCAAGGACAAGTCGAAGTCGTAGCGCGCCGAGTCAGAGCCCGAGCTCGGCCGCGTACTCCTTGCGGTACGCGCGGCGGGCGTCGAGCACCTTGCTGACGTACTCGCGGGTCTCCGGGAACGGGATGTGGCGCGCCACGGCGAACTTCTCGCCGCGGTCGGCCGCGTCCCGCCACCACTCGTCAACCTTGCCCTCGCCGGCGTTGTAGGCGGCGAGGGCGAGCGCGACGTTGCCGTGGTAGCGCTGCAGCAGGTAGCGCAGGTACCACGAGCCGTAGGAGATGTTGATCTGGGGATCCGCGAGGTCGCCCTCCACGAACTGCGTGCCGCCGGACTTGCGGGCGATGTAGTCGGCGGTCGACGGCATCAGCTGCATCAGGCCCTTGGCGCCGGCGTGCGAGGTCTGGTCGCGGAAGCGCGACTCGACGTAGATCACGCCCGCGATCAGCGTCGGGTCGAGGTTCTTGTCCTTCGCCTGCTGGCGGATCACGTCCTCGTGGCGCAGCGGCAGCTTGAGCTCCTGCACTGCCTTGTCGGCCCACGGCTTGAGCGAGATCAGCACGAGCGCGGCGATGACAGCGCCTGCGAGCAGCAGGACGAGCCGGCGGCGCTTGAGGCGCGCGCGGCCGCGGCGCTTCGGCCGGCGGCGGGCCGTGGTGCGGGTTTGGGCGTGGGCGCTCACGAGCTCAGCTTGCCAAGGATGTCCGACAGCTTCTCTTCCAACGCTTCCAGCGAGCCGGAGTTGTGCACGCCAAAGGTCGCTCTTTGCGCCTTTTCCTCCTGCCCGAGCTGGCGGGCGGTGCGCTCGTCGACGGCCTCGTGACCGCGGGCGGCCGCGCGGTCGGCGCGCACCGCGTCGTCGGCCACGATCGCGATCGTGGCGTCGAACGCGGCGTCCATGCCGGACTCGAACAGTAGCGGCACCTCGACGATCAGCGCGCGCGGCGGATCGTCGCGCGTGGACTCGATCGCGCGCCACTCGGCGATCCGCTCGCCGACCTTCGGCCACAGCAGGCCCTCGAGCCAGGCGCGATCGTCGTCGTTCGCGAACGCGCGCCGCGCCACCGCCGCGCGGTCGACGACGCCGCCGGGCGCCATCTCCTGGCCCCAGTGGGCGACGACCGCGGCGTGGATCTCCGGGTCGCGGTAGAGCTCGTGCACGACCGCGTCAGCGGACAGGGTCGCGGCCCCGAGGCGGCCGAGGGCGGCCAGAGCCTCGGACTTGCCGGCGCCGATGCCGCCGGTCAGTCCGACGAACGGCGGCGCCGTCAGGCCGACGCTTCGGGCTCCTCGTCGGACTCTTCGGCGGCGGGCGCCGCCTCGGCCTCGGGCTCGGGCGCGGGCTCAGCCTCGGCCTCGGGCGTGACCTCGGCCTCGGCCTCGGGAGCGGCCTCAGCCTCGGGCTCGGGCACGATCTCAGCCTCGGGCTCGGGCGCGATCTCGGCCTCGGGCTCGGGCGCGAGCTCAGCCTCGGCGTCGGGCTCGGGCTCGAGCTCAGCCTCGGCCTCGGGCGCGGCCTCCTCGTCGAGGACCTCGTCACCGGCGCCGGGCGCCGCGAAAACGTCCTCGGACAGGCCCAGCTCGGGCACGTTCTCAAGGTCGCCCGCGTCGGCGGCCGAGCGGCGCGGGAGCACCTGGCCCTCGACGCGCTTGATCGACAGCGACAGGCGGCGGCGCTCGGAGTCGATCTCGAGGATCTTGACCTTCACCTCGTCGCCGGGCTGGACGATCTCACGCGGGTTCTCGACGTGCTGCTGGGCGAGCTCGGAGATGTGCACGAGGCCCTCGACGCCCTCCAGGATCTCCACGAACGCGCCGAACGCGACGACCTTCGTGACCGTGCCCTCGAGCTCGTCACCGACGTTGTAGGTGTCGACCACGCGCTGCCACGGATCCTCCTGGGTCTGCTTGAGGCCCAGGGAGATGCGCTGGCGGTCGCGGTCGATGTCGAGCACCTTGACCTGGACCGTGTCGCCGATCGACAGGATCTCGGACGGGTGGTTGACGTGCGACCACGACAGCTCGGAGATGTGGATGAGGCCGTCGATGCCGTTGAGGTCCACGAACGCGCCGAAGTCGACGATGTTCGAGATCTGCCCCTCGACGATCATGCCCGGCTGCAGCTGATCGAGGATCTCCTGGCGCTGCTCCTTGCGCTCCTCCTCGAGCACGGCGCGCCGGCTGAGGACGACGTTGTTGCGCGAGCGGTTGAGCTCGATGACCTTGGTCTCGATCTTCGTGCCCATGTACTCGTCGAGGTTGGGCACGCGGCGGATGTCGACCAGCGAGGCGGGCAGGAAGCCGCGCACCCCGAGGTCGATGATGAGCCCGCCCTTGACGACCTCGATGACGGTGCCCTCGACGGGCTCGCCGCTCTCGGCCGCTGCCTCGATGCGCCGCCACGCCTTCTCGAAGCGGGCGCGCTTCTTGGACATGATGAGGCGGCCGTCCTGGTCCTCCTTGGTAAGGACCAGCGCGTCGACCTCCTCGCCGAGCTCGACCTCGTCGTGCGGGTCGACGTTTTTGCGGATGGAAAGCTCGTTGGAGGGGATGACCCCCTCGCTCTTGTAGCCGATGTCGACGAGGACCTCGTCGTTGTCGATGCGCACGACACGGCCGGAAACGACCTCGCCCTCCTCGAAGGGGGCGAAGGT
>DATDKF010000332.1:0-4631 GCA_036520135.1 Solirubrobacteraceae bacterium | reverse complement strand
ACGAGCCTAGCTCATGACTCCATGCGTGGCCAGGCCACCCGCGCTGATCGCCCAGGAGTCCCGAACGCATCCGTCAGTTCCGCTTCGCGTGTGTGTAAGCGAGCATCACGCTGGGCCCAATCCAGACACCTGCAAGGGACGAGACGCGAGCGTGTCGCCGGATGCTGATGGCGCGCTCGCTTTCGGAGCCCAAGCAGTAGCCGCTCCTTCGGGCGACGCGTCTCGCGCTGACGTAGCCTGACCGTCTGGATCCCGGGTCGTGGATCGTTATGCCGATCTCGCCAGTAGGTTCACAGCGAACCGGGCGCGAGTAGGCACCGATATCGGCATAACCACGAGGTCGGCCCGGTGCGTCTTATGCCGACGTCGGCAGGACAGGTACACGCTGCCGGTGGTCACGCGGGGTTCATTGGCTCAGGGCGTCGCGGGGCGTGGTGCCCGATGCCGGCCTCCGTGCGCGCGAATGCGCGCGATCCTTGGCCGGCCGGGGCCCCGCGCCAGCGCGCGCCACGCGGCGGTCACCGCTGTACGCACATCAATGCGACAGGCCAGGAGTAGCGGCTGGCTCGATGCCGCCCGGTTCGCCGCGCGCTGCGCGCGCCACTCGCGGATCGTCATCCCCGGTGGGATGTCGCTGTGCACGTAGACGAACTCACGCGGACCCCGCGACTCGGTCATGACGCCGTTTCCAGCCCGAACAGGCGGCGCAGCTCGGCCCCGGAGTCGCAGGAAGCCCTCGCCGCGCGCGGTGTAGCCGTAGAGCGGCCCGATCAGGCTCGGCCGGCGCACCGACGTCTACGCCGGTAGCGCAGCTCGAGCAGCTCGCCCGACTCGCTGTCGCCGGCGAGGAGCTCGAGGAAGCGCAGCACGGTCGCCTGCCGCTGGCTTACCGGGGCGGTGGTGTATGCGGTCATGGCGGTCATGGTCCTCACACTCTTCCTCACTCCCTTCACGCTTGCCGCCGCCCCGCCTCCGGCCCTCCACCATCACGCCTGGGCTGGCCTACCCTATGTTTGTTTGGCAGGTCGAGGAAGGGGGTCCAGCGCGTCAGCGGTGGACCCCCTTCCTCGAAAGCCCAGGCGTAAAGCGAAATCTCAGCCGGACGCGGGGCGGCGGCCTGGTGATCTCATAAGACCACCAGCAAGAGACCACCATCTAGAGACCACCAGTCGCAGTGGGGAGCATTGGCGTCAGCCGGGGGCGACGACGGCACGCGTCCGTGCCGCCACCGCTTATCGCGTGCAAACGACCACTCTCTCGGCGCGTTTCAACGGACCATCAACGAATCGTCGCCCCACGGCGGCGTGTGCGGTCCGAAGGGACCGCCGAGCTGTTCGTGTGCGGTCGACAACCGCGCTACGACGCCGTTCCGGCGACTCGACGGCCGGATTTTGAACCGGCGACCCTAAGTCGGGGCGGCCGGATTTGAACCGGCGACCTCCGCGACCCAAACGCGGCGCTCTGCCAGGCTGAGCTACGCCCCGATGACCGCGCGAGTATGGCAGCAGCGGGCGCGAACGACTCAAGCTTGGCGGGCGCGGGGCCGATCAGCCGTAGAGAGGGATCGACTCCCCGACAAAGGCAAACCGCTCGTGAGGGCGGGACGCAAAGCCACGGGGCTCGCACCGAGCCGGCCGGGTTACCGAAGATGTCCGCCAAGCTCCGCACACTCATCATCGCCCTCCTCGCCGCCGCGCTCCTCGTCCCGGCGATCGCCGACGCGCGGCACCGCGCGCCCCGCGCCAAGGCCGCCGAGGAGTGCGTGGACGCCGACCTCGAGCCGGCCGCCGACAACCTCGGGCGGATCCGCGACGCGATCCTCTGCCTGCACAACCAGATCCGCGGCGACCGCGACCTGCCGCTGCTGCACGAGCACAAGCGCCTGCGCAAGGCTGCCCTCGGCCATTCGCGCGACATGGTCCGCGACCGCTACTTCGACCACACCACGCCCGAGGGCGTGACGATGGTCGACCGCATCCTCCGGGCCGGCTATGTCCGCGAGGACCAGGGCTGGGCGCTCGGCGAGAACCTCGAATGGGGCACCGGCTCGCTGGCGACCCCGCGCGGCGCCGTCGACGCATGGATGAAGTCCCCCGGCCACCGCGCCAACATGCTCCGCCGCTCGTATCGCGAGCTGGGCGTCGGCGTCGTGCTCGGCGTGCCGGTCGGCGACGCGGCCGGCGCCACCTACACGGTCGACTTCGGCGTCCGGCGCTAGCCTCGTCGGCCGTATGGCCGAAGTCCGACCGTTCCGCGCCCTCCACTACGACCTCGACCGCGTCGGCGGCCTCCAGCCCGTCGTCGCTCCCCCCTACGACGTCATCGACGCCGGCCAGCGCGCCGAGCTGCTGAGCCGCTCGCCGTACAACGTCGTCGAGATCGATCTGCCGCTGTCGGAGGCCGACCCCTACGCCCACGCGGCCGCCGTGTTCGAGGACTGGCAGCGCGACGGCGTGCTCGTCCGCGACGAGGAGCCCGCGCTGTGGGCGCTCGAGCAGGACTACACCGGCCCGGATGGGCAGCGGCGCACGCGCCACGGGTTCTTCGCGCGCGTGAAGGTGGAGGACTACGGCCCCGGGCGCATCCGCCCGCACGAGCGCACGCACCCGGGCCCGAAGGAGGACCGGCTGCGGCTCACCCGCGCGACGCACGCGAACCTGTCGCCGATCTTCTCGCTCTACGACGACCCGGCCGGGGCGGCGTGGGGCGCGCTTGCCCCGCACCTGCAGGATCCGCCGTGGAGCGAGGTCACCGACGAGGACGGCACGTTCCACCGGCTCTGGCGCGTCGCCGACCCCGACGCGGCCGCCGCGGTCGCGCAGGCGCTCGCCCCCGCCGAGCTGCTGATCGCCGACGGCCACCACCGCTACGAGACCGCGCGCGTGTACCACGAGGAGGGCGGCGCCGGCCACGTGCTCATGTGCCTGGTCGCGCTCCAGGATCCCGGCCTGACCGTGTTCCCCACCCACCGGCTCCTGACGCACCTCGACGACCGGCGCCGCGAGTCCCTGCGCGCCACGATCGAGCGCGACTTCGAGGTCGCCCCCGTCGACGCGGAGCACCTGGAGCCGGACGGCGACGGCCCGGTGCGGATGGGGTATCTCGACGCCCACCAC
The DNA here is from genome assembly GCA_036520135.1 of Solirubrobacteraceae bacterium. Taxonomy (GTDB): domain Bacteria; phylum Actinomycetota; class Thermoleophilia; order Solirubrobacterales; family Solirubrobacteraceae; genus DASSUW01. Next base: position 1,515 of record DATDKF010000332.1, on the reverse strand, counting down.
CGCCGGCCGGCGATGCTCACCCTGCGCGACCCGGCGATCGCGGCCGCGGCGCTGCCGGACAAGCCGGCGCCCTACCGGGCGCTCGACACGGCGGTGCTGGAGGCGCTGGTGCTGCAGGGCGCGCTGGGCATGACCGAGGACGACATCTCGCACCTGAACGGGCTCGAGTACGCGCGCGACACCGCCCAGGCGCGCGAGCGCGTCGAGTCGGGCGCCGCCCAGGCAGCGTTCTTCATGGGAGCGACCCCGGTGCAGCGGGTACGAGACGTCGCGGCGACGGGCGAGAGCATGCCCCCCAAAAGCACATACTTCTTCCCCAAAGTTCTCACCGGCATGGTGTTCAATCCCTTGGACTGATGGCTCTCCTCAACAGAAGCGGCAGCGAGACGCGCTCGATGCGCGCCGTCGCCCGCCAACGCGAGAAGTACACGCACGACGTCAAGGCCGGTGACCACACGATCACGGTCGACGAGCCCGTCGAGGGCGGCGGCGACAATCTCGGGCCAAGCCCGCAGGAGCTGCTCGCGGCCTCGCTGGCCTCGTGCACCGCGGTCACGATGGAGATGTACGCCCAGCGCAAGGGCTGGGACACCGCCGGCCTGACCGTCGACTGCCGCTACGCGCCGGCCGAACGTGGCTGCCCGACCCGCTTCGAGCTGATCCTCAAGATGCCGCCGCATCTCGACGAGGACCAGATCGAGCGCCTGCAGGTGATCGCGGCAAAGTGCCCGGTCCACCGCACGCTCGAGGGCGAGGTCATGTTCGACGAGCGGGTCGAGCTGGCCTGACCGCCGCCGAGCAGCTGTCCGCGGTGCTGCTGGCGCCCGACGAGGCGCTGGAGATGGACGTGCACGGCGGCAAGCAGGCGGCCGTCCTGGTGCCGCTGTTCGAGGACGGCGGGCTGCACGCGGTCTTCACGCGCCGTCGGCACGACCTGCGCCGCCACGCCGGCGAGATCTCGTTTCCCGGCGGGCGCCGCGACGAGGGCGAGGAGCTGGTCGACTGCGCGCTGCGCGAGGCGCACGAGGAGGTCGGCCTCCCGGCCCAGGACGTCACGATCGTCGGCGCCCTCCCTCCCACGCCCACGTTCGTCACCAACTACGCGATCTATCCGTTCGTCGGGCTGATCGAGCCGGGGTTCGCGTGGGTGCTGCAGCACAGCGAGGTCGCCGAGCTGCTGGAGCTGCGACTCGACGACCTGCGGGCCGGCTACGGCGAGCGCCGGCTGGTGCGGCGGGGGATCCCGTTCCGCACGCCGACGTACGAGACGGGCGGCCACGTCATCTGGGGCGCGACCGCCCGCATCCTCGGCGAGTTGCTCAGCCGCGTTCAATAGGCACGTTGACCAAGTTCCCCCACTCGGTCCACGAGCCGTCGTAATTCTTGACGTCGTCCTTGCCGAGCAGCTCGTGCAGCACGAACCACGTGTGCGCCGAGCGCTCGCCGATCCGGCAGTAGGCGATGATCGGGTCGCCGTTCGTGACGCCCTTGGCGCCGTACAGCTCGCTGAGCTCG
>DATDKF010000331.1:0-4219 GCA_036520135.1 Solirubrobacteraceae bacterium | reverse complement strand
GTCGGGATGCACGACCTGCCCCTCGACCAGGTTGTCGGTGAGCTCGAGCAGGCCGCCGACGTAGCGGACGTACTGGCGCTCGACCTCGGCCTTGAGCGCGTCGCGGTCCGCGGGCGGGGCCTTGAGGTAGAAGCCGCCTTTCGCCCCGTCCGGGACGATCTGGGCGTTCTTGGTCAGCTGCGCCCGCATCAGGCCGTAGACCTCGGTGCGGTAGTCCATGCGGTCAGAGAAGCGCAGGCCGCCGCGCGCGATCCGCCCGCCGCGGAGGTGGATCCCCTCGACGTCGCCCGCGTAGACGTAGATCTCGAACTCGGGCGCGGGCTGCGGCATCGCCGGTACGTCCTTGGAGCGCAGCTTGAACGCGGTGGCGCCGCGGCCCTCCTTGTAGGCGTTGGTGCGCAGCGTCGCGTCGATCGCCCCGAGCTGGTTGCGCAGGATGCGGTCGTGGTCGATCGACGTGACCTCCTCGAGGTCGGCGAGGATCTCGTCGCGCAGCGCGCGCTCGGCGGCCTCGTCGGGCTCGATGTCGGGATCGAACCGGAGCTCGAAGTAGCGCACGAGCTTCGCTGTGATCGGCGAGTTCGCCGCCAGCACGTCGTTCTGGTACCCCTCGGTGAAACGCGACCCGAGCCGCTGGCGGTACTTGCGGTAGGCGCGCAGGATCGCCACCTGTGAGCGGTCCAGGCCAGCGGTGATCACGAGCCGGTTGAGCGGGTCCGACTCGGCCTCGCCGCGGTAGACGGCGGCGATCGCCTCGGCGACGCGCTCGCCGACGTCGTCGAGGTCGAGCGGCTGCTCGCCCGGCCCGAGCACGCGGAACTCCTGCACCCACATCCCGTCGTCGACGAGCAGGCGCGTCGAGATCTCCTCGATCACGCGCAGCCCGAGGTCCTCGAGCATCGGCATCGCGCGCGAGAGCTCGATCTTGTCGTCTCGCTTGTAGAGCGCGATCCGCGTGGGCCGCCCCTCGCCGATCCCTTGCAGGCTGACCACGAACGACTCGCCGGCCTCGAGCCGCGCGAAGCAGGCGACGTCGATCGCCGCCAGCTGCGGCGTCGTGTAGCCCTTGTAGTGCTCCGGGAAGCAAGCGGACCACGTGTGGAACAGCGCCGGCTGGTCGGCCATCTCCTCGGCGAGCTCGTCGTCCCACGTGCGGGCGAGCGCGATCGCCTCGGCCTCGAGCTCGCGGCCCGAGACGTCTGGGAGTCCCTCCGCGCTGTGCACGAAGAAGTGCACGCGCACCCGCTCCCCCTCGTCCATCACGTGGTGGGCCTCGACGCCGTCGGTCCTGAACCGGCGCTTGAGCAGCTTGGTCATGCGGGCGACGAGCGGGGCGCTGTAGCGCGACCGCGGCAGCGACAGGATCAGCGACACGCTGCGGCCGTCCGGGTCGCGGCGGCCGAGCAGGCGCACGCGGTTGGTGCCCTCGAGCGCGGTGAGCGCGACGACCGCCCGCCGCAGGTCGTCGACCGGCGCCGAGAACAGCTCCTCCTTCGGGAACGAGTCGAACAGCGCGACGGCGGCCTTGTAGTCGTGCGAGCCCTCGATCAGGTCCTCGGCGTCGAGCGCCTGGCGCAGCTTGCGGTGCAGCAGCGGCGTCTCGGACGCGCGCTCGGCGAACGCCCTGGAGGTGAACAGGCCGAGCAGCCGCGACTCGCCGATGATCTCGCCGCTGCGCGAGACCCGCCGCACGCCGACGTAGTCCATCCGCTCGTGCCGGTGCACCGGCGAGATCGCGTTGGTCTTGGCGACCAGCAGCAGGTCGCCGCTCGTCGCCCGCTCGCGCACGCCCGGCGGCAGCTTGGACAGCGGCACCGGCTCGCAGAACGCCGACCGCTGCTCGTCGCGCAGGATCCCGAGGCCCGAGCCCTCGACGAGCCGGATCATCTCGTCGGAGAAGTCGTACTCGCGCGCGCCGAGCATCACGAAGTTGCCCTTGAGCAGCCATTCGAGGAAGTCGGCGACCTCGTGGACCTCGTCGCGCGGGTAGCGGGCCGTGCCGGCGCGGGCAACGGTGATCATGTCGTCGACACGCTCGGTCATCGCCTGGAAGTCCTCGACGACCTTGGTGACGGCCAGGATCACGTCGCGCACCGCGTCCTGCACCTCGGCCAGCGCGTCGCCCTCGAGCCGGGTGGCGAGGTCGAAGTGCATGACCGACTCGCGGCGCGGGGCGTCGCGCGCGCGGCCGACGTTCACGATCCGGCCGTCGCCGTCGCGCTCGATGCCGAAGATCGGGTGCAGCAGCCTTGTGATCGTGAGCCCGCGGCCCTCGAGCTCGCCCGACACGGAGTCAACGAGGAACGGGAAGTCGTCGCTGTTGGTCTCGATCACCGAACCGAGCGGCTCGTAGCCGTCCTCGGCCCGGGTCGGGTTGAACGCACGCACCGCGACGGGCTCGTTCCCGCGCGCGGAGGCGAACTCGAACGCGCTGATGACCTCGGCGAGCAGGTCCTCGTCGGAGATCCCGTCGGAGGCGTCCGCGGTCAGCCGCCGCAGGTACGCCTGCGCGAACCCGCGCACGACGGGCGCACGGTCCGCGGGGACGCGCTGGTCGATCAGTTCGAGCAGCCTGCTCGCCGGCGCTGCGCCGGCCTCGGTCTCCTCCGCGAGGCTCACTGCACCGCCTAGCCTATGCCAGCCGCGCCTCCAGCGCCTCGAATTGCGAGCGGATCTCGGCGGGGAGCCGCTCGCCGAACTTCGCGAGGTGCTCGCGGATCTGCTCGATCTCCTCGCGCAGCCCGTCCTCGTCGACCGAGAGCAACGTCGCGAGCTTCTCCGGCGCGAGATCGAGCCCGTCGGTGTCGAGGTCCTCGGGGCGCGGGACCCAGCCTGTCGGGGTCTCGCGGGCCTCGGCGTCGCCGTTCAGGCGCCGGAAGATCCACGCCAGCACGCGCGAGTTCTCGCCGTAGCCGGGCCACAGGAACTTGCCGCTGTCGTCCTTGCGGAACCAGTTGACGTAAAAGATCGCGGGCATCTTCGCGCCGTCGCGGCGACCGACGTTCAGCCAGTGCCCGAAGTAGTCGGCCATGTTGTAGCCGCAGAACGGGAGCATCGCCATCGGGTCGAAGCGCAGCTCGCCGACGTTGCCGGCCGCCGCCGCGGTCGTCTCCGCGCTCATCGTCGAGCCGAGGAACACGCCGTGCTCCCAGTCGAACGCCTCGCGCACCAGTGGCACGACGGTCGCGCGGCGGCCGCCGAACAGGAACGCGTCGATCGGCACGCCGGCCGGGTCCTCCCACTCGGGGGCGATCGACGGGCACTGGTCCGCCGGCGTCGTGAATCGCGCGTTCGGGTGGGCGGCCAGCTTGTCCTGCGCGGGCCACCAGTCCTGGCCCTTCCAGTCGATCGCGTGTGGCGGCTCGTCAGGCGTAGCGCCCTCCCACCAGATGTCGCCGTCGTCGGTCTTCGCGCAGTTGGTGAAGATCGTGTTCGCGCGGACCGTGTGGATCGCGTTCGGATTGGTCTTGTAGCTCGTGTTCGGGGCAACGCCGAAGAAGCCCGCCTCGGGGTTGACCGCGTACAGGCGCCCGTCGTCGCCGAACTTCATCCAGGCGATGTCGTCGCCGATCGTCTCGACTTTCCAGCCCTCGAGGCTGGGGACCATCATCGCCAGGTTGGTCTTGCCGGACGCGCTCGGGAAGGCGCCGGTGAAGTACTTCGACTCGCCCTCCGGCGAGGTGACCTTGATGATCAGCATGTGCTCGGCGAGCCAGCCCTCGTCGCGGGCCATCACCGAGGCGATGCGCAGCGCGAGGCACTTCTTGCCGAGCAGGGCGTTGCCGCCGTAGCCCGAGCCGTAGGAGATGATCTCGCGAGTCTCGGGGAAGTGGACGATGTACTTCTCGTCGTTGCACGGCCACGGGCTCGTGTCGTTGGGGGCGCCGACCGAGTGCAGGCACGGCACGAAGTCGCCGTCGTCGCCGAGGTACTCGAGCGCCGGCTTGCCCATGCGGGTCATGATCCGCATCGAGACCGCGACGTACGGCGAGTCGGTGAGCTGGACGCCGATCTCGGCGATCGGGGAGCCGAGCGGGCCCATGCTGAACGGCACGACGTACATCGTGTGGCCGCGCATGCAGCCCTTGAACTTCTCGTTGAGCAGCGCGCGCATCTCGGCCGGGTCGCGCCAGTGGTTGGTCGGCCCGGCGTCCTCCTCGCGCTCGGAGCAGATGAACGTGCGGTCCTCCACGCGCGCGACGTCGCTCGGGTCCGAGCG
>DATDKF010000330.1:0-9127 GCA_036520135.1 Solirubrobacteraceae bacterium | reverse complement strand
TGCCCGAGATCGCGCGTGCGTTCCTGGCCGGCGAGAGCGCGATCGAGCAGCGGCTCGTGCGCGCGCGGCGCAAGATCACGGCGGCCCGGATCCCGTTCCGCGTGCCGCCCGACGAGCTGCTGGCCGAGCGGCTCGCCGGCGTGCTGCGCGTCGTCTATCTCGTCTTCACCGAGGGCCACCAGGCGACGCGCGGCGAGGCGCCGCTCCGCACCGACCTGTCCGAGGAGGCGGTCCGGCTCGCGCGGCTGCTGGCGCAACTGATGCCCGACTCCGCCGAGGCGCTCGGCCTGCTCGCGCTGCTGCTGCTCACCGACGCGCGGCGGTCGGCGCGCCTCGACGCCGCCGGCGAGCTCGTCGCGCTCGAGGACCAGGATCGCTCGCGCTGGGACGCGGAGCGGATCGCCGACGGCCTCGCGGTGCTCGACCGCGCGCTGCGGCTCGGGCGGCCCGGGCCGTACCAGGTCCAGGCGGCGATCGCCGCGCTGCACGCGCGCGCGCCCACCTGGGAGGCGACCGACTGGCCGCAGATCGCGGCGCTGTACGGCGAGCTCGAGCGCCACGACGCCTCGCCGGTCGTGACCGTCAACCGCGCCGTCGCGGTCGCGTTCGCCGAGAGCCCGCAGGCCGGCCTCGCGATCCTCGACGGCGTCGCGGACGCCCGGCTCGAGCGCTACCTGCCGCTGCACGCGGCGCGCGCCGAGCTGCTGCACCGCGCCGGCGACGCCGCGGCTGCCGACGCGGCGTACGCCAGGGCGATCGAGCTGTCGGGCAACGCCGCCGAGCGCTCCGCGCTGGAGCGCCGGCGGCGTGCCCGGACGTCTACCCGGTCTTGAGGAACCGGTCTTCCGTGACCGGCGCCACCGGCGAGTGCGCGCCGATGTAGTCGATCACCACGTCGAGCAGCAGGTCACCGGTCTGCTTGACATTGGTCCCCTGCTGGAACGCCGTGTAGCCGTCGCCACCCGTGAACATGAAGTCGTTGGTGACGAAGCGGATCGTGTCGCTCGGCCCGATGGGCGTCAGCGCCCCGCCGGGGCCGACCTTGTCGAGCGAGTCGACCACCGGCACGAGGCCGTTGCAGTGGAACCTGATCCGCAGCCCGGAGATCTGCGGCGTGCGCCCGGTGCCGCCCGCCACGTCGCCGCACGGCGGCTTGAACCCGTTCTGCAGCGCGGCCGTGAACTGCGCGCCGGTCAGCGTCTCGATCACCGTCGAGTTGCCGAACGGCAGCACCGCGAACACCTCGCCGTAGGTCACCGGCTTGTCCGGCGGCGGCGGGGCCTGAGCGGTGGACGGGATGTCGGCCCGCAGGCCGCCGGAGTTGGTGATCGCGGCCTCGGCCTCCGGGTACTTGGCGCGCATCGCGTCGGCCACCAGGTTGCCCATGGCCGACTCGGTCAGGCGCGCCAGATCGCGCTTGATGTCGATGCTGCGCGTCCCGATCACCCGGTTGCGGAGCGGCGCCGTCTGCGTGTTCGCGTCGTCGACGATCGCCTTCACGTCCGGCCGCGGTGCGACGCCGAGGTCCTTCGAGATGCGCGTCGCCGCGCCCGTCCAGACGACGTCGCCGTGCCGGAGAAGCAGCTGGCCGACCGTGTAGCTGCCGCCGGCGTTGACGCCCTCAACGATCGGGATGCGGCCCTGCACGTAGTTGGCGATGTTGTGTGTGTGGCCCGCGATCACGAGGTCGATCGTGGTGTCCTGGAGCTGATCGACGATCCCGTTGATCGGCCCTGTCCACGGCACCGCGGGCTGCCCGTCGATCGCGTTGGCGCCTGGATTGGCGCCCTCGTGGATCACGACGATCTGCACCTTGACGCCGCGCTGGCGGAGGCGGATCGACTCCTGCTTGATCCGCGCCGCCTCGTCGAGGAACGACAGGCCGGCGGTGTTGCCCGCGGCCACGAGCTCGGGCGTGTTGCGGACCGTCGCGCCGATCACGCCGACGCGCGTGCCGCCGACCCGGAACACCTTCGACGGCCGGATGAAGTCCGGGTAGTCGCCCGTGTTCGCGTCGACGATGTTCGCCGACAGGAACGGGAAGTTCGCCCGGGCCTCGTGCTGCAGGATGCGCGGGATGCCGAAGTCGAACTCGTGGTTGCCGAACGCCGTGGCGTCGAGCCCCCACGCGTTCTCCACGTCGATCGCCGGCGTGTCCTGCAGCAGCGCCGAGTTCGGCGGTGAGGCGCCGACGTTGTCGCCGCCCGACAGCAGGAGCGTCCGCCCGGGCAGCCGGTCCGCCTCCTCGTCGAACATCGTCGCGAGCTGCGCGGCGCCGCCGACCGCCGCGGCGATGCCGTTGTCCATCGTCCTCGTGGTCGAGTCGAGCTGACCGTGGAAGTCGTTCAGCCCGAGGATCGACAGCGCCTTGTAGTGGCGGTGCTTCGCGAGCATGTCGCGGCGCACGATGCCCTGGCTCTGCTGCGGTGCTGGGATGTCCATCAGGAATGCCGCGGTCGGCGCGAGGTCGATGCTGCGGACCCCGCGGACCTTCCCGTCCTTGATGGCCGGGCCGCCGGCCAGGAACGTCGCGCGCATGTTCGTGTTGCTCTTGAGTTCCTGCACGTCCGGCACGTAGCCGTGCTGGCCGAAGAACTGCGACCGAGCGATCAGCGTGCCCGGCGTCGCCGCGTCGAACTGATACGGCGGGTAGGAGAACACGACGAGATCGCCGGTCCGCGTCGGGTGCGCCATGTCGGCCGTGCTGTTCGCGCCGTTCGGGATGTGGCGCGCCTCGGCCTTGGTGAACGTGCGGTCGATAACCTTCCAGCCCTCGGGCTGGCCGTCGCCGGTCCAGTCGTTCGGGTCCTGGAGCGCCTCGAACGCCGCGCGGATCCTGGCGACCGTGGCGGCCTCCTCGGCGGCCGGGACCTGCTGGATCGCCGGGTTCGCCGGATCGCGCCCGACGAGGTTGAGGTAGACCTGCAGCGCGCCGCCCGCGTAGCACGCCTTCGCCCTGCCGATCGTCTCGACCGGGCCGAGCGCCGGGTTGAGGTTGAAGCGGCAGTTGCCGGCCTGCGGGCGCGAGAGCAGGCCGAGGTCGACCAGCACCTTGCTCGCGTCGATCGCCGCGAACTGCGGGGCGAACCCGTGGTCGGACGACACGAACGTGTTCAGGTCCCTGTCGTGCATGTACTTCTGCGCGAGGCGCATCGTGGCGTCGGAGCCCTCGTAGGCCTCGCGGACAAACGCCTTGCGCTGCCTGACGCGGTGGTCGGGCGTGCCGTTGACCTCGACGTCGTCGTAGGCCGGGTTATCGGCGCCGTTCGGGAGCTTGCGGGTGATGAGCCCGAGGAACTGGTGCTGGATCTCGTCGGTGCCCGGATAGCCGACCAGCGCCACGTCGGGCTTGTACTTCTCGAGCACGTACTTGATCAGCGGGTGGTACGCGGTCTCCCAGTACTGCTGCTGCTGGATGTAGGTCTCCTCGCTGACGATCCCGGACTCGAGGACGGCGAAGTCGCCGGCCTGCGAGGACGGGAAGCGCTCGGCCACGAAGTCCTCGAAGCTGCCCGTGAACCCGGGCTCGCCCTGCCAGTTCGGCCACGTCGCGATCGCGCGCGTGACCGACGTGTGGAACAGCCGCACCTGCGAGAGGTCCGGCGCGAGGCGCTCGACCTTGACGAGCATCGCGGCCGTGTGGCCCTCGAGGGCGCCGCCGACGATCTTGACCTTGACGTCGGCGATCTCGCCTTCCTTGAGGTTGGCGACGGCGTCGCCGCCGCTCTTGGTGCGCGAGAACAGCACGCGGTCATAGCGCGTCGTGTTGTCGTTCCTGCTGTCGTAGATGTAGGCGTTGAGGCCGTACTTGTCGACGGGCGGGTTCCCGTCGAGCACCCGCATGTGCATCTCCTTCGCGGGGCTGAACGACTGCGGGACGCCGGTCCAGCCGCTGGCCGCGACCGGGTCGGCCTTGTCGTACTGGACGCCGAACGCCGTGATGTTCGCCGGGATGTCGGCGGGCGACGTGTAGTTCGTCACCACGCCGCGGCCGGAGAAGAAGCTGCGGAAGTCGAGCGTCGGGCCCTGGATAGCGCCGCTGCGCCCGCCCGCCCACTCGATCTGGGCGACCTTCTTGCCGCCGCGCTCGGCCGCCTGCGCGAGCGTCTCCGCCTGCAGCACGTTGACGGCGCCGAACGCCGCGGTCGCGTTCGAGAACGCCGAGCCGTTGATGTGGAACGTGTTGTTCGTCGAGCCGTGGACGCCCGGCCACGCGCCGGTCGTCAGCGTGAACCAGCCCGCGCCGGTGTTCGGCGGCGCCTGGGTCAGTAGGCCGTTGCGGGAGGCGAAGGCGCCGTGGCGCAACATGTCGCGGAAGCCGGGGAGCCGGCCCTGGTCGGCGTACTTGGCGACCTGGTCCTGGCGCATGCCGTCGGACGCGTAGAACAGCAGCTTGCTGTCTCCGCGGCTGCCCTGATGGCCGTGATGGCGCCCGTGGCCGGATGCCGCCGTGAGCGGCACGAACGCCGCGGCCACGAGGACCGCCGCAAGCGCACCCATCACTCTCGTTCGGCTCCGTCCGCCCCCGGATTCCACCGACACGTCCTTGTCCATGCGTCCCCCTCCGGTCGCACGCCGTGGTTTGTGAGAACCCTATTCGACGGCGTGTAGTAGTGGTGGCGAATTGGATAAAGGGGGCGAGGACTACCCTTGCTTCGCCCTGTCAGTCCCGTCGCCCAGCCTGCGGCGCGCGCTCGCGGGACTCGCCGTCGCCGGAACGATCGCGTGCGCCATCCTGCTCGCCCTCGCGATTCACAGCGTGGGAGGGCATCACCGCGACCTGATCGCGATCTTCGGGCCGGTCATCGGCGCCGCGTTCATCGGCACCGGGCTGCTCGCCTGGTGGCGGCGTCCGGAGAGCCGGTTCGGCGCGCTGATGGTCGCGGTCGGGTTCAGCTACTGCTTCTCGGGCCTGATCGTGACCACGGACTCGTGGCCGTTCATCGCGGGGCTGACGCTGATCGCGCTGCCCTACGCGATCCTCTTCCACATCCTGCTCGCGTTCCCGTCGGGCCGGCTCGAGGGCGCCGGCGACCGGTGGCTGGCGGGCGCGATGTACCTGATGGCGACCGTGGGGTGGTGGGTCTGCCTGGTGCTCGAGGACTCGGCGGCGGTCGGGCTGCCGGCCAACCCGCTGCTGATCGCGCATGAGCCCGACCTGTTCTCGGCGCTGGCGCGGACGCGGCTGGCGATCGTCGCGGTGCTGATCGTCGTGCTGTGCGTCGTGCTGGCGGCGCGCTGGGCGGCCGCGACGGTGTCGCAGCGCCGCGCGCTCGCGCCCGTGTACGTGTCGGGCGGCCTCGTGCTCGCTCTGTACGCGGTCTGGGCGGTGATCGGGGCGGTCGACCCCGGCGCCGGCTCGCTGGAGGACCTCGAGCGGGCGCGCGTGATCGCACTTGCGGCGGTGCCGTTCGCGTTCCTCGCCGGCCTTGCGCGCAGCCGCGTCGCCGGCGCCGCCGCGCTGAGCGAGCTGGTGGCGCGCCTCGGCGCGGGCCCGACCGCGCTGCGGGACGCCGTGGCCGACGCGCTCGGCGACCCGTCGCTCGAGGTCGCGTACTGGCTGCCGGAGCGGCAGGAGTGGGTCGACGCCGCGGGCGCGTCGTTCGCGCTTCCGCAGGGCAATCCCGCGCGCGCGTGCACGCCGGTCGCGCGCGACGGGCGGCCGGTGGCGATGCTCGTCCACGACGCCGCGGTGCTCGAGGACCGCGAGCTCGTGACCGCGGTCGGCGCGGCCGCCGCGCTGGCGCTCGAGAACGAGCGGCTCGACGCCGAACTGCGGGCCAACGTGAAGGAGCTGCGCGCATCGCGCGCGCGGATCGTCGACAGCGCCGACGCCGCGCGCCGGCGCATCGAGCGCGACCTGCACGACGGCGCGCAGCAGCAGCTCGTGGCGGTCGCGTTGACGCTCGGCACCGCGCGCTCGCGGATCGAGCGCGACCCGCGTGCCGCCGCTGAGCTGCTCGACGGCGCGGCTGCCGACCTCGACGCGGCGATCCGCGACCTGCGCGAGCTCGCGCGCGGCATCCATCCGGCGGTGCTCTCGGACCGCGGGCTCGGGCCTGCACTGCAGGCGCTCGCGAACCGCATCCCGCTGCCGGTCGAGCTCGCCGCGCTGCCGGAGGAGCGACTGCCCGCGTCGATCGAGGCTGCCGCCTACTACGTCGTGGCCGAGGCGATCACCAACGTCGCGCGCTACGCCGACGCGACGCATGCCGAGGTCGCGGTCAGCCAGGACGACGGCAACGTGATCGTGCGCGTGGCCGACGACGGCGTCGGCGGCGCGGATCCGGCGGCCGGCTCGGGCCTGCGCGGGCTCGCGGACCGGGTCGCGGCGCTCGACGGCCGGCTCGAGGTCTCCTCGCCGCCGGGCCGCGGGACCACGGTCCGCGCCGTGATCCCGTCATGATGGGGGGGTGGACGTCGGGATCGGGCTGCCGAACGCGGTACGGGGCGTGGATCGCGCGGGCATCCTCGAGTGGGCGGTGCGCGCCGAGGCGGCAGGGTTCTCCTCGCTCGGGACGATCGACCGGATCGTCTATTCCAACTACGAGTCGCTGATCGCGCTGGCCGCCGCGGCGGCGGTGACTGAGCGGATCCGGCTCGCCACCGACATCCTGATCGCCCCGCTGCGGACGAACACGGCGCTGCTCGCCAAGCAGGCGGCGACGATCGACAACCTGTCGGGCGGGCGGCTGATGCTCGGGCTCGCTCCCGGCGGGCGCGAGGACGACTACGACGTCTCGGGGGTCGACTTCCACCGCCGCGGCCGCGCGTTCGACGCCCAGCTCGCCGAGCTCGAGCGGCTGTGGAGCGGCGAGCGCGGCGTCGGCCCGCCGCCGCACGACTCCCGCCCGGCCATGTTCATCGGCGGCCGCTCGGACGCGGCGTTCCGGCGCGCGGCCCGCTACGCCGACGGCTGGACCTCGGGCGGCGGGGGCGCCGAGGCGTTCGCGGCCGGCCGCGAGCAGGCCGTCGCCGCCTGGCGCGCCGCGGGCCGCGACGGCGGGCCGCGCACGCTCGCGCTCTGCTACTTCTCGCTCGGCGACCGCGCCGAGGAGAACGCGCGCGACAACCTCGGCCACTACTACGCGATCGTCGGCGCCTACGCCGAGGTCATCGTCCGCGGCGCGGCCAAGACCCCCACCGAGGTCCGCGACCTGGTGTCCGGGCACGAGCAGGCCGGAGCCGACGAGCTGATCTGCTTCCCCGCCTCCACCGATCCCGACCAGGTCGACCTGCTCGCCGCTGCGCTGTCTAGCTAACTTAGCTAAGCGGCGCTAGACTGAGTTGCGTGGCGCAGGTCGGCATGCACGAAGCGAAGACGAAGCTGTCACAGCTCGTCGAGCGCGCCGAGTCCGGCGAGGACATCGTCATCGCTCGTAACGGCAAGCCGGTCGCGCGGATCGTCCCGATCGCCGCCACCGCATCCCTCGAATCCGTACGTGGCGCATGGGCCGGCCGCGTGCGTATCGCCGACGACTTCGACGAGTTGCCCGACGACATCGCCGACGCGCTCGGCGCGCGGTGAAGCTGCTGCTCGATACGCACGCCGCGCTGTGGTGGCTCAACGGCGACGAACGCGTGGCTGAGACCACGGCCGCGTACCTGACCGACGCGACCAACCAGGTCCTGCTGAGCGCCGCAGTCGTCTGGGAGGTGGCGACCAAACGATCGCTCGGCAAGCTCGAGGCGCCCGACGACCTCGCCGCGACGCTCATCGGCGCGGGCGCATCCGCGCTCCCCATATCGCTCGAGCACGCCGCAGCGGTTGGCGAGCTCCCGCTGCATCACCGTGACCCGTTCGATCGCCTCCTCGTCGCGCAGGCGATGCTCGAGCGCGCCGCCGTGGTGTCCGCCGACCCCGCGCTGCAGCCCTACGACATCACCGTCGTCTGGTAGCGCTCACGCGCCGCGCGACGATGGGTTAGCGTGGGCAGGTGGCGTCGACCGCGGAGCTGCTCAAGCGGCACAAGCCGGCTCTCAAGTACGACTCGCAGGAGTCCTACTTCGCGGACTCGGCGGCCGAGTGGACCGACAACCCCGGCAACCGGCTGATCAACGCGAACGGCAAGGAGCTGGCGTCCGCGGGGCACGGGCTGAGCCCGGCGTTCCTCGGCGTCAAGTATCCGGACGGCACGGCCGCCGCCAAGAAGGACGTCATCAGCAACCCGCGCAGCGACTATCGCGAGCAGGCGCGCAAGCTGCACGCCAACCCCCGCTACGCGAACCGGATGTACGGGCACGCGGTCACCGACGACAACGGCGACCTCTGGCTCCAGTACTGGTTCTGGTACTTCTTCAATGACTACAACCTGATCGGGATGTTCCTCAAGGCGGGGCTCCACGAGGGCGACTGGGAGATGGTCCAGATCCGCCTCAAGGACGAGAAGCCCGACCTCGCCGTCTACGCGCAGCACGCCCACGCGGAGACGCGCAAGTGGAGCCAGGTCGACCTCGTGCCCGGCACCGAGCGCCCGCTCGTCTACATCGCGCGCGGCTCTCACGCCTCCTACTTCGAGCCGGGCCGGCACTGGACCGGCCACTGGTTCGACTACGCGGACGCCAAGCGCAAGAGCCCGGACGTCGCGCTCAACGTCGTTGTCGAGAGCGACGACGACTGGCGCTGGATCCGCTGGCCAGGCCGCTGGGGCGACACCAAGAAGGGCCCCAGCCCGCTCGACTCCGACAGCCCGGGCGGCCCGGCCGACCACGACCAGTGGGACGACCCGCTGTTGCTCATCGCCAAGGCCGACGCGCGGCCCGTGGGGGCGCCCGAGGACCGGCCGCGGCCGCCGGCGCCGCCGTTCGTGCGCGTCGAGTGGGTCGGCGGGAAGATCTGCGTGAGCTACACGATGGTGCTCGCCGCCGATCGCCGGATCCCGCGCGGCCTGGCGGTGACGATCAACTCGCCCGGCGAGACCGCCCCGCCGACCACCGAGACGTTCACGATCTCCACCCGCACCGGCTCGGTCGAGCTGGAGACGCCGGTCGATCCGGCGCTCTCCTACGACATCTACGTGAGCTGCGCGACAGCGGCCGGTCTCGCGTCGCCGAGCGTGCGGCTGGACCTCGACCCCGCCGTGTAGGCCTGGGCGAACGTCAACTGCGGCTGGGTAGGGAGGCGGGG
>DATDKF010000329.1:0-9179 GCA_036520135.1 Solirubrobacteraceae bacterium | reverse complement strand
CGTCTGGGAGCCCGAGAAGGTCGGGATGGAGTTCGTCGCCCAGACCGGCAACCCGCTGCCGCTGCGCGTGGAGGACGTCCACGCGGCGCGCGCGGAGCTGGAGTCCAAGGGCGTGACCTTCTTCGGCGACACCTTCGACACCGGCGTCTGCCACATGGCGATCTTCGCCGACCCCGACGGCAACCAACTCATGCTGCACCACCGCTACGCGCCGTACGAAAACGCGTAGCCGGCGCCGACGACCCTGCGCGCAAGAACGGGAGCCGTCGGCAGCCCCGGCGCGACGAGCGGCTTTGATCCTCGGCCATCGGTCAGCGCCGCACCATGTCGCCGTCGCGACTCCGAACTTCGACGAGACCGTTGCGCAGGCCAATCGCGGGAACGGCGTGATTCTCAGCGGTAGGTTCGGCGGCGCCAGGGTCGCGTACCTCAGAACGGACCGCGACCTCGGGTGATCATCGAGATCTTCAGCGGCACCCCGGACGACCGCCCGCAGCCGGACGAGACCTGGCCCTGACGCCCGGCCCCGGCCACGAACCCAACTCGCCGGTGGGCGATCGTCGGGGCGCGTCCGTCGTCGCGGCGATCGATAACACTCGGTCCGAGGAGCAGTGCCAGCGCTGGCGGCGCCTCACGCGATCCAGAGCCAGACGACGAAGACGACGACGGCGATCACGACCAGCACGAGGCTCACGGCGATGGCCAGTGCTATCAAGGCGTAGCGGCGGCGGCGCGCCACCAGACGCTGGAGCTGGGGTGTCAGCGGCGGCCGGCCGGGACGACGGCGCCTTCCCACGAGGCGCGGCGCGAGAAGCTCGCGCGTGTCCCGGTCGATGGCGTCCGGATCGAGCACCACATCGGGGTGCTCGCCCGGAGGCGGCGAGCGCACCGCGACGCTGACGGTCGCCAGGCCGTGGAACCCGGCGATCCGCCGCTCCCAAGCCTGCCACGACTCCTCTGGCAGCTTCAGCGGGTTGACGCCGTAGACCGCCAGTGACCACATCGCCCGCAGCGGCGGAGGAACCGACCGCCGGAGCGTCTTGATCGCGAAGAGGCCATCAGCCAGCAGGCGCTCGCGCCGCTGGTCCTCGTCGAGCGCCTCGAGCTCCCGGTGCCAGGACGGCGGAGAGCCGTCCGAGCGAGCGGAGTAGGAGGCGACGATCGCCAGAACCGCCCACATCCGCACCAGCGATGCGAACAGCTGGTCCTGCATGTCGCTGTCGCGTTCCTCGAGGCGGCGCTCCGCCGCCGCCGCGGGGAGGAGGAGGACGAGCACGTCTGCGGCGCGCATGGCCTCCTCCAGGAACACGTCGAGGTACAGGACGCGGCTCGGCATCGTGCCGCGATCCTCGTCGAACCAGACCCGGAAGCCGCTCTGCTCCAGTGCCAGATGGAGCGCTCGCGCGACATCCGTGTGCTCGGCCGTGCGATAGGAGAGGAAGAGGACCGGCTTGGCGGGGTCGATCGGCGCGCTGCTGCGGCGCTCCTCACCCTTCGCCGCCCGCTCCATGCGCTCCGTGGCGAAGCGGTAGGCGCGCCAGGGCCACATCAGGTCGCTCATGCTTACCCTCCGGCACCGTGCGTGCCTTGGTAACCGTACTCCCTGACTCGCTTCACACTCGCCTTCGTAGTCGGAAGGCGCCGTCGCCGGAACGGGTCAGACCTCGTGAACGTAGTGTCCCTGCATGAGGGGCCTCGCGACAGTTCTGGCGGCGTTGGCGTTCGCCTCCTGCGGCGGTTCGCCGAAGCCGGCCGCCGATGCCCGGCCAGTGTCGACGCCGACCACCGCGCCGGAGGATCTCGGACAGGCCACGAGCCGCGGCCACGCAGTCGAGGACTGCTCGAGGCAGTCGGAAGCCGAGTTCCCCGGCGCGTTCACAAGCCGGGCCAACTTCGTCGTCGGACCGTTCGCGATGATCGATGGTGCCTACACCGATCCCGACACCGTGCGTGAGTTCGGGGGCAACAAGTTCCCGGTCCTCGTGCAGGCCGGGCACACCGTGACGCTCGCCCTGGCTCCTGACGCGCGGAGGATCGCCGGGCTCGCCTACGGCCCGCTCCCGCAGGGCGAGACGAAGATGCGCGACACCTACCGCAGCGTTACGTTCGTCGCCTGCCGCCCGGGCACGTCCGAGAGCCGTGGAGGCGGATTCGAGGTCACCTTCTGGTCGGGCTTCGTGCTCACCCGCATGCCCGTCTGTCTACCCCTGGACGTCTCGATAGACGGCGCGCCGCCGCGGCGCGTGGCGCTTGCGCTCGGTCCCCGCTGCTAGGACGCGAACGCCGGGGACCTACGCGGGCGGGCGTAAGGTTGCAGGCATGACGTGGCCGGCGGTGGACTACGGATCGTGGAGCGCGACGTGCGACACGCTTCACGCGCACACGCAGGTGCCCGGCAAGCTCGCCGCGACGCTCGCGCCGCCGGAGCCGCAGCTTCAGCACGCGGCGCTGCGGCTGACCGCGCGCGGCTGGGAGACGCTGCCGCTGTCGGCGCCGGACCGCTCGGGCGCGTTCGGCGTCGCGCTCGACCTGCATGCGCACGAGGCGGTGGTCGAGCACAGCGGCGGCCGCGTCGAGCGGGTCCCGCTGACGCCGGACCGGTCCGTCGCCGCGGTCACGCGCGACGTGCTCGCCGCCGTGCGGAGCGTGGCGGGTGCGGTCGAGATCGGGACGGCGCCGCAGGAGGTCGCGTGGACCGTCCCGCTCGACGAGGACGAGGAGCACGCGACCTACGACGCCGGGCAGGTGCGCACGTACTTCGAGGCCGCGACGCGCGCGGCGCTCGTCCTGACGGAGTTCCGCGCGCCGTACCGCGGGCGGTCGACGCGCGTCAACGCGTGGTGGGGGTCGTTCGACCTGGGTGTGAACCTGTTCTCCGGGCAGCCGGCCGCGCCGCCGTCGGACGACTTCATCATGCGCAACTCGATGGACTCGCAGGAGGTGGCCGTCGGCTGGTGGCCGGGCGACGCGCGTTACGGACGGGCCGCCTTCTACGCCTACGCCCATCCGCCGGTGGAGGGCTTCGCGGCCGCCGACCTCTCCCCCGCTCGGTGGGACGCCGAGCTCGGGCTGTACGTGCTCGACTGGCGCGACGTCATCGCGGCGCCCGATCCGCACGCGTGCGCGCTCGACTTCGCGCGCAGCGCGTTCCAGCACGCGTGCGTGGTCTGCGACTGGGACCCGGCGCTGCCGGCGAGCGCGGAAGGTGACCCGCCGCCGGTCGCCTGACGTCACCCGCCCCGGGTGAGGCGCGATCACCCGGCGCGGCGGGGTGCGCACGCTGTACGAGATCGAGGACCTGTGGATGATCCCGGGCGAGGCGCGCGTCTTTCCGCTCGCCGAGCTCGACCAGGCCAAGGCCTGGGTCGCCCCGGCGCGGCCTGATCACTCAGGTGGTCGCGCGAGCAGCGCGGCGACCCCCGCACTGTCGTCGTCGGCGGCCATGCGAGCGGCGTCGCGGCCGTCGTCGGCGGCGATCGACGGGTCGGCGCCCGCCTCCAGCAGCAGCCGCGCCATCTCGACGTCGTCGCTGTGCGCGGCCTCATGGAGCGGCGTGAAGCCGCCCTGCTGCTGGGCGTCGGCGTCGGCGCCCGCCTCGAGCAGTAGCCGCATCGTCTCGCGGTCGTGCGCCGCCGCCGCGGCGTTGACGGGCCGCACGCCGAACTGGTTGTCCGCGTCGTCGTCGGGGTCGGCGCCGTGCTCGAGCAGGACGCGCACGACGTCCGGCCCGCCCATGAACGCGGCGAGGCCGAGCGGCGTGAAGCCGTCGGGCGTCCGCTCGCCGCGCACGTCCGGATCGGCCTCGAGCAGCTCGCGCACGCGCTCCGCTCGCCCGACCGCCGACGCCTCGAGGATGCCGAGCTCGGGCTCGGCCTCCAGCAGCGCGTCGGCCGCCTCGCGTTGGCGGTTGAAGAGCGCAAGCAGCACGACCGGCAGGCCGCTCCCGTCGCGCGCCGACGCCAGCGAGGGGTCCTCGCGCACAAGCTGGCGCACCGTCTCAACGTCGCCGGCGACGACCGCGGTGAAGAGCTCGTTGGTCATTGGCGAACGATCCCACACACGCGCTCGGACACGTCCTTCGTGAACGCGGCGAGCTGGAAGAACGCCTTTGGGTTCCCGCGCGAGGTGTCCGAGAACGCGACGGTGCCGGCCTCGAGCCGCACCTTGTAGCTGAGGTTCGCGCCCGGGCCGGGCGGGAGCTCGAGCCGGAGCTCGGCCTGCTTGGCGAGGTCGCGCGCGAGCTGGCGAGCGCGCAGGAGCCGGTCGGCGTCGAGCGGGTGCTCGTTGCCATTGCAGGTGACGCTGCCGCCGTCGGAGACCACCATCGTGAGGTTGGCGGCGGGGTCCGGCCCGCTGCGGTCGACCACGAACAGGTCGGCCGACGGACTGCCACAGCCCGCGAGCACGGCGAGCGCCACGAGCACGAGCGCCGCCCTCACACGACGACCAGATCCGCGCCGGCCACCTCGCGCAGGAAGCGCGGCGTCGACATCACGCCGTCGAGCCACTCGTCCACCGTCCCGCGCGACACGCCGGTCGCCTCGACCGCCGCTGCGCACGCCCACAGCCGGCAGTCGTCGAGCGCGATCGCCGTGTCGCGCAGCTCGGCCAGCGTGCGGGCGAACGCGTCGCGTCCGGCGTCGGAGACGTCCGGCGCGGCGTCGGGCCGCAGGGCGCGCGCCATCAGGCGCTCGTCGAGCAGCGGCGCGAGCGCCCCGAACCCCACCAGCGCGCGAGCCGGGCGGCCGTCGGACGCCGCCGACACGAGCAGCGAGAGCCCGGTGTACAGGCGCTGCAGCTCGCCCGACTCGAGGAAGACCGCGATCATCCAGTGATCGTAGGGCGCACCTCCCACACGCTCGACGTCCGCGGGCTCCAGTGCCCGATCCCGCTCGTGCGCGCGCGGCGCGAACTGGCGGGCATGGCGGCGGGCGAGACGCTGGTCGTCCTGGCCACCGATCCGGAGGCGCCGATCGACCTCGCCGCGCTCGCCGCCGACGAGGGCCACACGTTCGCGCGCGAGCACCACCCCGGCGAGTGGCGGATCACGTTGACGAAGGGTGCCGGCTGGCGATAGTGTCGCCGCCAGGGCAACCCGTCTAGACAACCGGACATGACCTCGCACCCCGACGCCGCCACGGCAACCGCACCGGCCTTCGACCTGCGTGGTCGGCGGGCGGTCGTCACGGGCGCGTCCACCGGTATCGGCAGCGCGATCGCGCTCGCGCTCGGGGCCGCGGGCGCGCACGTGGCGGGGATCTACAAGACCGACCCCGTGGGCGCCGAACGCACCGAGGCCGCCGTGCGCGAGCACGGCGTCGAGTGCGTGCTCGTCGAGGGTGACACCGGCGACCCGGCACAGGCCGACCGCCTGGCCGAGCTCGCGACCGAGCGCCTCGGCGGCATCGACATCTGGGTCAACAACGCCGCGCGGCTGATGGTGAAGCCGCTGCTCGAGACCAGCGACGAGGACTGGCACGGCCTGCTCGCCGCCAACCTGCACGGCTACTTCTATGGCTGCCGCGCGGCCGGGCGCGCGATGGTCGCCCAAAGCACGGGCGGCCGGATCGTCAACGTCTCGAGCGCCGCCGACATCCTCGTGGTCGCCGACCTCAGCGCGTACGTCGCCGCCAAGGGCGCGATCGTCGCGATGACCAAGGTGCTCGCGCTCGAGCTCGCCGACCACGGCATCACGGTCAACGCGATCGCCCCGGGCGCGATCGACACGCCGCTCAACAAGACCGCCTACACGCCGGAGGTGCGGCGCCGCTACGAGGAGCGGATCGGCCTGCACCGACTCGGCACGCCCGAGGAGGTCGCCGACGCGGCGCTGTTCCTGGCCTCGGACGCGTCCCGCTACGTCACCGGCCACGAGCTGGTGGTCGACGGCGCGCTCAGCATCAACGGCACGATGGGGCACGAGCGCGACTGATGGCGGCAAACCACGGCATGGGGCGGCGAGCGCGGATCCCGGGGCGGCCGGAGGATGACCCGCCGCTGCGGTTCGTCCCGCGCTACTACGAGATCGAGCAGGCGCTGCGCACGCGGATCGCCGACCTCAAGCCGGACTCGCCGCTGCCGTCGGACGCGATGCTGTGCGAGGAGTTCGGCGTGAGCCGGATGACCGCGCGCAACGCGGTCCAGCGGCTGGTGCAGGAAGGGATCGTCTACCGCGTCCCCGGCCGCGGGACGTTCGTCGCCGAGCCGCCGGTGCACCGCCAGGCCGGCAACCTGCTCTCGTTCACCGAGGAGATGCGCCGGTGCGGGCGCATCCCCAGCTCGCGGCTGCTGAGCCGCGAGCGGCGCGAGCCCGGCCCGGCCGAGGCGTCACGCCTGCAGCTCGCACCTGGCGACGAGGTGATCGCCCTGCGCCGCCTGCGCGTGGCCGACGACGAGCCGGTGGCGATCGAGGAGGCCGTCTTCCCGGCGGCCAAGGTCGCCGCGCTGCTCGAGTCTGCCGACCTCGAGCACGCCTCGCTGCACGACACGCTGGTCCACGGCGGCCACATCCCGACGATGGGCCGCGCCCGCCTCGGCGCCGAGGCCGCCGGCCCGGACGACGCGGAGCTCCTCGGCGTCCGCGAGGGCGCCCCGCTGCTCGTCGAGAAGCGCGTCATCCACGACCAGGACGGCCGCCCGCTCGAGCTCTGCGAGTCCCGCTACGCGGGCGACCGCTACGGCCTCGACGTCCAGTTCGACGTCGAGCTGCCGAGCCCGAACGGCAGCTAGGCGCGACGGACGCGGTAGCGGATATGGGTGGCCTCCGGCGTGTCGATCACCCGAACGATCTCCAGCTCGACGCGCGACGGCAACACCTCGAACAACCGACGGCCACGACCGAACAGCACCGGGACTTGGTGGATCTGCACCTCGTCCAGCACCCCGGCCTCGAGCGCCCGTTGCGCCGTGTAGGCGCCGTGCACCACCACGTCCCGGTCCCCGGCGGCGGCCTTCGCCTGCGCCATCGCGCTCTGGATCCCGTCGTTCACGTACGTCACCAACGGATAGTTCGCGACGGACGGGCCAGGCGGCCGGTGACTGGGCACGAAGATCGGGACGCCGTCATGGTTATCACCGCCCCAGTGATCGACCTGCTCCACGGTACGCCGACCCGCCAGCACCGCACCGGTCGCGTTCCATTCGTCGAACAACTCCCCGGCCGGCCCGGACGGCCGGCCGTACTCCCCGGCCGGAGTGGCGATCCACTCGTGCAGCCGGTCGAAGCCGTCGCCGCCGGGGTTGTCCGGTTCGTCGTTCGGACCCGCGATGTACCCGTCGAGGGACATCGACATGTACAGCACCGATGAGGACAAAAGGCTTCTCCTTTCAGGACTTCATGTCGGCCGCGAGGAGGGCGTCGATCTGGCCGACGGACTGCGGGATCACATCGAGTGTGCCGCGGCGCTCGAGCAGCTCCATCTGCTCGTTGGAGTCAAAGCTGAAGCGCAGCTCCATTCGGGTCCCGCCGTCGTGCTCGGTGAGTCGCATCTGCACGGCTGTGGCCGGCATCTCGGCGTTCGGTGTCCCGTCTTCGTTGGCGAATCCATCGGTGAACGCGAGTGACCCGGGCGCGTCGACCGACGTCACCCGCCACCAACCGCGAGACGTCTCGCCCCCTGGACCGGTCATGAGGTAGGTGACCTCACCGCCGGCAACCAGGTGGTGCTTCTCCACGGTCGCCGGGTGGGTCGGCGGCCCCCACCAGCGCTCCAGTTGCCGCGGGTCGGCCCACAACTGCCACACCCGCTCGATCGGGGCATCGAACTCGGCGACCAGGATGAGGCTGAGGTTGTCGAAGTCCTTTTCGACCCTGATGACGCTCATCGGCCGTGCCCCGTCAACGGCTTGTCCTTCTTAGGCTGGGGAACCTGCGCGAGCAGATCGGCCATCCGCTCCACGCGTCCGCGCCAGGCCGCCTCGAGCTCGTCGAGGACGCGCCGCGCCCGGCCTACGGCGTCGCCGTCGGTGTGCACGAGCTGCTCCCGTCCGCGACGTTCCTTGGTGACCAGGCCGGCCCGCTCCAGCACCGCGACGTGCTTCTGCACCGCAGCGAAACTCATCGGGTAGACGTCGGCGAGTCGCGATACCGACGGCTCGCCGCGTATACAGCGGTCGAGGATGTCGCGGCGCGTTCCGTCGGCCAATGCCTGAAACAGGCGGTCCACCTCCTCGTCGGTTACTCCACCTACAACCATCCGGTTGTAGGTTAGCACCCGCCGCCATACGGCTCGAGCTCAGTCGTAGTAGCGCCGCACGCTGGAGCCGATGCGCGTCACGTCCGTGCCGTAGATGTGGATCGAGATCGCGGTCGTGTCGGCCGTGTTGTGGACGCGGTGGATGTCTCCGGGCGGCGCGAAGCCGTCGACGTCGCCGACATGGTTGTCGCTACTCCCGATCACGTTGAGGTCGGCGTCGAACAGATCCTCGTGCTCGACACCCTGGATGACACCGAACACACACCACGTCATGTGGTCGTGGATGCGCGTCACCTGGCCGGGCCGCCAGACCAGAGCGATGATCGAGAACGAGCCGTCGGGCTCGACGTGCAGAGTGTGGCTGCAGTAGTCGTCCGGCGAGCCGAGGCGCTGCTCTGCGGTCAGCACGTCCGGGCTGGGTAGGTGCCGGCGCAGCTGTTCGGCCACGAGCTGCGCCGTGTCCGACCAGTTGGCGCGCGTGTCCACGGCGGCGCGGACACCGGTGACGAGTTCGGTCAGCCGGCTGAGGGGGCGGGTCTGTGTCGCGGTCATGCTCTGAGCATGCGCGCGATCGACTCATACGTCCAATGCCAACTTTCGTGCTGACCCATAGATAGAGTTGATGCATGCTGGACGTCACCCGCCTGCGCGTCATCGACGCCGTCGCCCGCCACGGATCGGTCACCGCGGCGGCGAGGGAACTGCACTACTCCCAGCCGTCGGTCACCCACCACATCGCCCGGCTCGAGGCCGAGACCGGCGCGCAGCTGCTGCAGCGGGTCGGCCGAGGCATCCGGCTCACCCCGGCCGGGCAGCTGCTGGCCGACCGTGCGGCCGAGATCATCGGACGCATCGATGCCGCCGACGCGGAGCTCTCCGCCCACGTCGGGCTGACCGCCGGGCGGGTGCGCCTGGCCGGCTTCTCCTCCGCGATCGGGTCACTCGTGCCACGAGCCGCGGCGGCGCTGGCCAGCAGGCATCCGG
>DATDKF010000328.1:0-5169 GCA_036520135.1 Solirubrobacteraceae bacterium | reverse complement strand
ACTCAGCCGGCGCGGCTTCGTCGGTGCCACCGCGGGGGCCGCGGCCGTAGCGACGCTGGGCGCGCCGCCGGCCCTCGGCCACGGCGGCCGGGGCCGGGGCGGCGGCCGCCTGCTGCCGCGCAGCAACATCGGCATCCAGCTGTTCACCATTCGCGACCAGGTCAACAACCTCGGCTTCGAGGAGGTCTTCCGGCGGCTGAGCGAGATCGGCTACCGCGAGGTCGAGTTCGCGGGCTACAACGCCCAGGGCCGGCGCTGGAGCAATGAGGAGCTCCGCCGGCTGCTGCGCAGGTATGGGCTGCGCGGCATCGGCAGCCACGTCAACTACTACTCCGCCAACCCCGCCGACTACTCCTTTGTCACCCAGCTCGAGCAGGTGCTCGAGGACGCCGAGGAGATCGGGCTGCCGTACATCGGGACGGCGAGCAGCCCGGGCGCACGCTACGGCGAGACGGTCGCGGGATACCAGCAGGCGGCGGAGGACTTCAACACCTTCGGCGCCGCCGCGCGGGCGCACGGACTGCGCTTCTACCAGCACAACCACTCCGGGGAGTTCGCGCTGGAGAACGGCACGCGGCTCTACGACGTTATCCTCGAGGAGACGGACCCCAGGCTCGTGTTCTTCGAGATGGACATCTTCTGGGCGTACGTCGGCCAGTCGCGCTTCCCGGGCTTCAAGCCGCACGAGTACCCGTGGTCCATGCCGGAGCGTTTCCCGCTCTTCCACGTCAAGGACGGGCTCGACTTCAGCAACGTCGACCCCGCGGTGGAGAGGCCGCCGGGCCCGTCGTCGTTCGATTGGTTCATGACCGACGTCGGGGACGGGGACATCGCGTTCGAGCCGTTCTTCGCGGGGCTCGACAGGGACGACCACCACTACATCGTCGAGCGCGACACCGCGCCCGACCCCGTGGCGAACCCGGCGGGCTCGTTCAGCACCGCCGAGCGCAGCTACGCCTACCTGGCGAGCCTTCGCGCGCGGCACTGACCGCACGCCGGCGCCTCGGCCCCCGGCGCGCTCCCTCGCGCCGGGCGGCCGGGACGTCGTGCGTCCTCAGAAGGTGACGCAGTCGAGGTAGTCGAAGCCCTTCTGCGCGGCCTCGAACGGGTCGAACGTCGGGTCGCCGAAACGCGGGTCGTGCTCGACGACGTAGTACCTCACCGGGCCCTTGGACGCGGCGAAGATCGACGGGAAGTCGATGATGCCCTCACCGACGATCTCGATCCGCCCGGGGAACGGCCCCGCCGCCATGTCCTTGACGTGGAACAGCTGGATGCGGTTGCCGTAGCGCTCGAGCACCGCGACCGGGTTGTCGAGGCCGCCACCGTTCGTCGCCCAGTAGATGTCCATCTGGAAGACGACGTTCTTTGGGTCGGTGTTGGCCATCAGGATGTCGAACACCGTCTGGTCGCCGAAGACCGTCTCGAACTCAATGTCGTGGTTGTGCACCATCAGCGTCTGGCCCGCCTGCCGCGCCCGCGCGCCGAGTTCGTTCAGGTACTCGGCGTACGCGATCCACTCGGCCTCGGTGGTGTAGATCGGAGGAAATATCGGGGTGGAGCCGGAGCCGAAGTACTTGATCCCCAGGATCTTGTTCTCGGCCAGGATCTGGTCGAAGTCGACCGGGCTCTCCGGCGTGCCGACGTTCACGTGCCGGGCCGACGCCTTGAGCCCGTACTTGTCGAGCAGCGCCCGGTACTGCTCCGCCGTCAGGCCGCTCAGCGTGAACGGCTCGACGTTGCGGTAGCCCATCTCGCTCAGCCTGCGGAACACTTCCTCGGTCCGCGCGATTGTGGCGGGGTCGGTGCCGAAGCCGATGTACTCCGCGAACGTCCAGAGCTGGATCGAGATCTTGTTGACCGGGACGCCCCGGCCCGCGCAATCCTGCTGCGACGACTGAGCCGTCGCAGGCCCGGCGGTGGCGAGCGCGAGGCTCGCGGCGACGGCGATGCACAGGCCCCATCTGGATGCCTTCATTACGTTTCCCCCTCGCTTCGTGCCGGTGCCTCCGGCTGGGACACCCGGCGATTCGCCCGTGGTACCCGTCCACCGAGCGCGAGTCCCTCGAGACGGTAAGGATCCCTACGGCTCACCGCGTGAAGGTTTGCTCACATTCGGCGGTTATCGCCGGATCAACCGCTTCGGAACTGGCGCGCGCGGTCGAGCAGGTACTGCGCCTCCGCCGCGCCTCCTCGCACATCGGGGGCGACCTCGAAGCGGGCGTCGATCGCCCAGCGCTCGACGCGAGAGGGGCGGATCCCTCGCTGATCGCTCACCGGGCGGTCGCGGACCGCCCGCTCGCCGGCCGCGAGCGCGGCTTCGGATTCCCACACTGTCACAGACATCAAGCGGCCGGTCGGCTCCTCACGCAGGTCGTATCCGGTGATGAAACCGGGAAGCGATTGCAGGAGCTCTCGCAAGGTGTTCGCACGCCGGTCGTCGTCGTCGTGCAGACGCGGTGGTTCGTCGAAGATGGCGACGCGCGCGACGCTCATGACGCGCTCGGCTGGAGCCAGCCGCCGAAGAGACGCGTCAGGCGCGGCATCACGATCCACGTCAGCGCAACCACCATCACCACGCTGAGGAGGAGCGTGCGAAGGACGAGCGGCCAGGAGGCAATCTGCGGCCCGAGCAGGGCCAGGAGCAGCGTGATGACGGTGTAGGCACCGACCCAGGTCAGAAGCGCGAGCTTGTGACGCGGAGGTCCGCCGGACGGACGCGCGGCGGCTCGGTTCCGGGCGGTCGCTTCATGGGCGCGGTCGGGTCCGAGCCTGCGCTCGAGCTCTTGCCGCCGTTCCTCGAATTGCTTGACATGCGGATACATGCCGGAAAGCGTCGCAGCGCCCGTCCGACGTGTGGAGGGAGGTCGCCGACGAGTTGGCGTCGGATCGCCGCCTCCGGCGGTGCGGTTCCCCCTACCTAAGGGCGGCTGACGTGCGGCGACGGGAGCGACGCAGTAGCGTTGGCCCGTGAGGGTCCGTCATGAACACGAGCATGGTCCGGCCGTGTCGAGCGCCGGGCGGCGGGGATGCCGTTCATGGTGACGGCCGACGAGATCGCCGGCGTCACGATCTTCGCAGCCCTCGGTGCTGCCGAGCGTGAGCAGCTTTCCCGCGCAGCGGCCGACATCAGCCTCGCGCCGGGCGAGTACGCGGTGCACGAGGGAGACGAGCGCGCGCTCTTCGCCTTGCTCGAGGGTCGGATCGAGCCGATCAAGCTCGTCGACGGGATCGAGCGGGTCGTCGGCGAGCGACGCCCGGGAGATATCTTCGGGGAGGTGCCGATCGCGCTCGGGACGGTGTTCCCGGTCGGATTCCGCGCCGCAGAGAAGTCCCGCATCATGCGGATCGACGCTCAGGATTACCACGCCGTCGCGGCCGTGGCGCCGGACGTCGGGCGGGAAGTCGGCAGGCTGGCAGCCCACCGGATCGGGGGATCGGGCGGGCTGCAGGGCATCGCGGCCGAGCCGCCTCCGCCGCGCGCGATCGTGGTCGGGCATCGCTGGGACGCATCCTGCACGGAGTTGCGACGCTTCCTCGACCGTAACCAGATCAACTTCAGATGGCTCACGCCCGACGCGCCAGATGCCCCCGAGCACTGGGGCGGCCCCCTGCCGGCCGACGAAGACTGCCCGACGATCCGCGTGGTCGACGGAAAGACCGTGGTGCGACCGCAGCTCCGCCGGGTGGCCGAGCTGCTGGGTCTTGGCACCGAAGCCACCGCCGCGGAGTACGACACGGTGGTCGTGGGCGCCGGGCCCGCAGGGCTGGCGGCGGCCGTGTACGGGGCATCAGAGGGCCTGCGCACGATCGTGATCGAGCGGGAGGCGCCCGGCGGCCAGGCCGGCACCTCGTCTCGGATCGAGAACTACCTCGGCTTCCCCTCAGGCGTGTCGGGAGACGAGTTGGCGAGCCGAGCACTGCTGCAGGCGCGGAGACTCGGCGCCGAGATCCTCGTCACCCGGGCGATCACGCGAATCGACGCCGCGACGCGGCAGGTGCACCTCGACGGCGGCGACGTCCTACGGGCGCGGACGATCATCCTCGCCTGCGGCGTCGCGTGGCGGCGCCTGTCGATCGACGGCTTCGACCGGCTCGCCGGCAAGGGCATCTCGTATGGCGCGGCGCGCAGCGATGCGGCGAACACGCACGGCCTTGACGTTCACATCGTGGGTGCCGGCAACTCGGCAGGGCAGGCGGCCTTGTTCTTCTCGACCCACGCACGGACCGTGACGATCCTGTGCCGCGGCGAGACGCTCGAGAAGAGCATGTCGCGCTATCTCGTCGACCAGCTCGCCGCCCGGCCGAACATCCGCACGATGTATCGGACCGAGGTCGTCGCTGCCCACGGTGACGTGTCGCTCGAGGCCGTCGACGTCCGCAACGCCGCGACCGCCGAGACGACCCGTCTCGAGTCCGGCGGGCTGTTCACCTTCATCGGCGCGGACGCCGAGACCGCGTGGCTGCCCCCCGAGATCGCGCTCGACCGCCACGGCTACGTGCTCACGGGCTCCGATCTCCGGGCGGCCGGACGCTGGGGCGTCGACCGGGACCCGTACCTCCTCGAGACGAGCGTCCCCGGCATCTTCGCGTGCGGCGACGTGAGGTTCAGCCCGGTGAAGCGCGTCGCCGCCGCCGTCGGCGAGGGCAGCATGGCGATCGCCTTCGTACACCAGTACCTCAAGGACATCGAATCCGGCTCGAGCGGTGTCGCTGCTCCGGCCGAGGCAGTCGCCTCCTGACTCGACGTGGAAGGCTCCAGTCCCGCGGCCGCCCCCTCCAGCGCCACGCCACAGCGCACGCCGCCGAGCGGCTCGACCGTGAGCGCCGCGACCGAGGAGCGTCGTCATCCCTACGCGGGCTTCGCGCACGCGGCCGACCTCGCGCACATGACCACCGAGCAGTGGGACGCGGACATCACCGTCAACCTGCGCGGCGCGTTCTTCGCGGCCGGGCGGTCTGCCGGCACATGATCGACGCCGGCTGGGGCCGCGTGATCAACATCTCGAGCATCTCGGCCCTCGGCGACGGAGCCGGTTTCGTCTCCGGTCAGGTGATCTTCGTTGCGGGCGGCCCGGTCGACTGACGCGCCGTAGAGTGGAGAGATGGCCGGCTCGGATGTCGCCGTGATCGAGCTCGCCGGGCGCGAGGTGCGCATCACCAGTCCCG
>DATDKF010000327.1:0-7754 GCA_036520135.1 Solirubrobacteraceae bacterium | reverse complement strand
CGCTGCTTGATCCGCGCGAGCTCCTCCATCAGCGCCTGGTCGACGTGCAGGCGGCCCGACGTGTCGACGATCAGCACGTCCTTGCCGTCGCGCGTGGCCTGCTCGAGCGCCCAGCCCGCGATGTCGACGGGATCGCGATCGGTGCCCTGCTCGTAGACCGTCGCCCCGGCCTGGGTGCCGACCTTGACGAGCTGCTCGACGGCGGCGGGCCGGTAGACGTCGCAGGCCGCGACGGCGACCGACGAGCCGTGCTGCTCGCGCAGGTGCTTGGCGAGCTTGGCCGTGGCGGTCGTCTTGCCCGAGCCCTGCAGGCCGGCCATGAGGATCACGGTCGGCGGGCGCGGCGAGAAGGTGAGGCCCGCGGAGGCGCCGCCCATCAGCGCGGTCAGCTCGTCGTTGACGATCTTGACGACCTGCTGGCCGGGGTTGAGCTGCTTGGAGACCTCGATGCCGAGGGCGCGCTCCTTGACCGACGAGGTGAACTGCTTGACGACCTTGAAGTTGACGTCGGCCTCGAGCAGCGCGAGCCGGATCTCCCGCATGGCGCGGTTGACGTCGTCGTCGGTGAGCGCGCCGCGCTGGCGCACCGACGTGAGCGTCCCTTGCAGTTTCTCGGACAGTGAGTCGAACAACGCCCTCACAGGGTACGGTGCGCGGTGATGGAGCTCGACCTTCTCGTCATCGGTTCCGGACCGAGCGGCCAGAAGGCGGCGATCCAGGCCGCCAAGCTCGGCAAGCGCGTCGCCGTCGCCGAGCGCCGCGAGCGGCTCGGGGGCGTCTCGATCCACACCGGGACGATCCCCTCCAAGACGCTCCGCGAGGCCGTCCTGGAGCAGCTCGCGCAGCGTCCGCTGGACGTGCTCGACCCGACGCGTGTGGAGGAGACCGAGCAGCGCACGCTCGAGCAGCTGATGGACCGGACCGCCCGTGTGGTGGCGGCCGAGACCGCCGTGGTGCGCGAGCAGTTCCGCCGCAACCGCGTCGGCCTGCTGCCCGGCCAGGCGAGCTTCGATGACGCCAACACGGTGCGTATCGAGGACTCCGACGAGCCGATCCGCGCAGGCCGGATCGTCATCGCCAGCGGCACGCGCCCGGCGCGGCCGCCGTCGGTGGAGTTCGACGACCGCACGGTGATCGACTCCGACGGCCTGCTCAAGCTCGCCCACCGGGTGCCGCGGTCGATGACCGTCGTCGGCGCCGGCGTCATCGGCGTCGAGTACGCCTCGATGTTCGGCGCGCTGGGAACCAAGGTCACGGTCGTCGACAAGCGCGACCGCGTGCTGCCGTTCCTGGACGGGGAGATCGGCGAGGCGTTCCAGTACCTGCTGCGCCGCG
The DNA here is from genome assembly GCA_036520135.1 of Solirubrobacteraceae bacterium. GTDB lineage: Bacteria > Actinomycetota > Thermoleophilia > Solirubrobacterales > Solirubrobacteraceae > DASSUW01. The sequence goes on along the minus strand of DATDKF010000327.1, from coordinate 6,419 downwards.
CGAACGTGACGTTCCGGATGCGCGAGAGCGTCGCCGCCGTGGAGCTCGACAGCGACGCGCGCGGCCCGAAGATCTGCCTGGAGTCGGGCAAGGAGCTGGTATCGGAGACCGTGCTCTACGCGACCGGCCGGCAGGGCGACACCGAGGCGCTGCAGCTCGACAAGGCGGGGCTCGAGGCCGATTCCCGCGGCCGTATCCCGGTCGACGACAAGCACCGCACGGCGGTCCCGCACATCTTCGCGGTCGGCGACGTGTCCGGCGGCGGCCTGGCCGCGACGGCGATGGAGCAGGGCCGGATCGCCGCCCTGCACGCGTTCGACGAGCCGATCGAGACGCTCCCCGAGCTGGTGCCGACCGGTGTCTACGCGATCCCGGAGATCGCGATGGTCGGCCAGACCGAGGAGCAGCTCACCGACGACGCGGTCCCCTACGTGACCGGCATCGCCCGCTGGCGCGAGCTCGCGCGCGGGCTGATGACCGGCGACGAAGACGGCCTGCTCAAGCTGCTGGTCTCACCGGGCGACCGCAGCCTGCTCGGCGTGCATGTGATCGGCACCGGCGCCACCGACCTCGTGCACATCGGCCAGGCGGTGATGGGCGGCGCCGCGACGATCGACTTCCTCGTGACCGCCGTCTTCAACTACCCGACGTTCGCCGAGTCCTACAAGGTCGCCGCGCTCGACGCGAGCAACCGCATCAGGGCGATGGCGTAGGCGGCTCCTCGCGCGGCTGGCCGGGCGTCTGCGCGCTCGTCGCCTCCTGCTCGGCCGCGCGCGCCGCGGCCGCGGCGGCCTGCGCGTCGGCGGCGGCGGCCTCGCTGGCCTCGCGCACCTCGGCCCGCGACTCTGGGCGCCGCGGCGGCGGCGCGTCCGCGAACCGCTCGGTGAGGTTGCCGAGCGCCTGCGTGAACTCGCTCGGGATCACGAAGATCTTGCTCGCCGGGCCCTGCGCGAGCTGCGGGAGCATCTGCAGATACTGGTACGAGAGCAGCCGCTCGTCCGGCACGCCGTCGTGGATGGCTCCGAACACCGTCTCGATCGCCTTCGCCTCGCCCTCGGCCCGCAGGATCGCGGCGGTGCGGGCGCCTTCGGCCTTGAGCACCGCGGACTGCTTCTCGCCCTCCGCGGTGAGGATCTGCGACTGCTTGACGCCCTCGGCGGTGAGGATCGTGGCGCGACGGTCGCGCTCGGCGCGCATCTGCTTCTCCATCGCCTCCTGCACCGTGCGCGGCGGCTCCACCGACTTGAGCTCGACGCGGTTGACGCGGATCCCCCACTTGCCCGTCGCCTCGTCGAGGACCACCCGGAGCTGGGAGTTCACGTTGTCGCGCGAGGTCAGCGTCTCCTCCAGCGTCAGGCCGCCGATCACGTTGCGTAGCGTGGTCACGGTGAGCTGCTCGATCGCCTGCAGCGGGTTCGCGACCTCGTAAGTCGCCGCCTTCGGATCGGTGACCGTGAAGTAGATGACGGTGTCGATCCCGACGACGAGGTTGTCTTCGGTGATGACCGGCTGGGGCGGGAACGACACGACCTGCTCGCGCAGGTCCAGCAGCGGCTTGACGCGGTCCATGAACGGCACGATCAGCGCCAGGCCGGGCTCCAGGGTGCGCGAGTAGCGCCCGAGCCGCTCCACGATCCCCGCCCGCGCCTGCGGCACGATCCGCACGCCGGACGCCGCGACGATGAACAGGAACACGGCGAGGACGATCAGCGCGATGACTCCGGCTTCCATTACTGCCTCCTCATTCCGTGACGAGCGCGGTGGCGCCCCTGATCTCGACCACCTGGACCTTCTTGCCGGCCTCGATGACCTCGTCGTCGTCGTACGCGCGGGCGGTCCACACCTCGCCGCCGATCCGCACGCAGCCGACGCCCTCGTCGTTGGCGATCCGCTCGACCACCATGCCCGTGCTCCCGACCAGCGCCGCGGTGCCGGTGCGCAGCCGCGGTGGCTGGCGGCGATGCGAGCGGGCGAGCGGCCGCAGCGCCGCGAGCAGGACCACGGACACGACGAGGAACGTCGCCCAGCCGATCGCTGCGCCGGCGCCGAGGCCGGTGATCAGCGCGGCGACCAGCGCGCCGCCCGCGAACGGCGCCAGGAAGAACGACAGCGTGGCGATCTCCCCCACGCCGAAGACGACCGCGGCAATCAGCCAGATCAGCCATGGGTCCATGTCGGTTATCTCAACGAATCACGGGCGACGGGGAAGTTGAAGTACTTCTCAGGATAAGGCTCGCCGCGCAACGTGAAGTGCCACCACTCGTTGTCGTAGGGCGCGAAGCCCGCCTTCTCCATCGCGCGCCTGAGGAGCAGCCGGTTGCGATGCGGGCGGCCCGTGATGCGGCGGTCGAACGTGTGGGCGTGCGGGTCGATGCAGTCATATCCGGTGCCCATATTCACGCTGTTGTCGGCGAACCGGCGCCGGTAGCGCGCGAAACACGAGCGCAGCTTGCCGTCCCACGGCGGCTGCGTCTTCGGCGGCAGGGCGACGAGCGTGAGGTCGACCGTGCTGCCGCGGCTGTGGCCGGAGCGGTGGGCGATGTAGCCGAGATCGAACGCCCGGCGCTTGTCGACGTGCGGGTAGAACTCGCGCTTCATCTTCTGGTCGGCGGGGTTGCCGGCCCAGCGGGCGAACTGGTCGACGGCGCGCGTCGGGCGGTAGCAGTCGTAGACCTTCAGGCCGTACCCCTTCGGCGCGAGCGCCTGCTGCGCGCGATGCAGGGCGCGGGCGGCGGGGCGGGTCAGGATGCAAACCGGCTCGCGGTAGCCCTTGATGCGCCGGCCGACGAAGTTGTAGCTCGTCGCGTAGCGCATGTCCTGCAGGATCGTGCCGTCCACGCGGTCGAGCGCGACGAACTGGCCGGGTGCAAGCGCCAGCGCGACCAGCAGCGCGATCATGCCGTCAGCAGCGCGCGCGCGAAGTCGTCGGGATCGAACGGCCGCAGGTCCTCGAGCTGCTCGCCGATCCCGATCAGCTTCACCGGGATGTTCAGCTCGTTGGCGATCGCCAGCGCGATGCCGCCCTTGGCCGTCCCGTCGAGCTTGGTGAGCACGATCCCGGTCACGCCCACCGCGTCGCCGAACAGCTTCGCCTGGCGGACGCCGTTCTGGCCGGTGGTGGCGTCGACGGTCATCAGCGTCTCGTGCGGCGCGTCCGGCATCTGCTTGGTGATCACCCGTCGCACCTTCGACAGCTCCTCCATCAAGTTGTGCTGCGTGTGGAGGCGCCCGGCGGTGTCGACGATCACGACGTCGGCGCCGCGCTCGCGCCCGCGCGCGACAGCGTCGAACGCGACGGCGCCGGGGTCCGACCCGTCCGCGCCCTTGACGAGCTCGACGTCGGCGCGCTCGGCCCAGCGCTCGAGCTGCTCGACGGCGGCGGCGCGGAACGTGTCGGCCGCGCCGACGACGACCTTCTGGCCGAGCGTGTGGCGCAGGTGCCAGGCGAGCTTGCCGATCGTCGTCGTCTTGCCGGTGCCGTTGACGCCGACGACGAGGATCACCGCAGGCTCGTGGCGGATGTCGATCGTGTCGTCGCCGGTGCGGGCGAGCTCGGCGAGCAGCTCGGCCAGGCGGCCGGTCAGCGCCTCGCCGCCCACGAGGTCGCCCTCCTCGGCCTCGCGCTCGAGCCGCTCGACGACCTGGGCGGTCGTGCGCGCGCCGACGTCGGCGTAGATCAGCGCCTCCTCGAGCCGCTCCCAGGTGGCCTCGTCGAGGTCGCCCTCGAACAGCGTCGCCTGCACCTCGGCGGCGAGCGCCTCTCGCGTCTTGCGCATCGAGTCGCGCAGGCGGCCGAAGAAGCCGCGGCGGCGCTCCGGCTCGCCGGGATCGGGCGAGTCGGCGACGGCGTGGCCGCCGTCGGTGAGGAAGAGCTCGTGCCAGTCCCGCGCCACGACGCGGCGCAGGATAGTCGGGAATAGCCCGGCGGCCGCGGCGTCTGTTCGGGCATGACGGTTCTCCGGCTCGTCTCCCCACCCAGCCCGCCGCCGCGCCGCTGCTCGCGGGCCTGCGGCAGGAGTACCACACCCTCTACGGCCCCGACGTCGCCGCCGACGTCGACCAGTACTCGCCGATCGAGTTCCTCCCGCCGAGCGGGGCGTTCCTGATCGTGGAGTCCGAAGGCCGGACGATCGCCGGCGGCGCGCTGCGCCGGATCGGCCCCGGCATCGGCGAGATCAAGCGCATGTGGACCGACCCGCGGCACCGCGGCGAGGGCCACTCGCGGCGCGTGCTGAGCGCCCTCGAGGCGGCCGCAGTGCGGCGCGGCTACCACACGCTGCGGCTGATGACCGGCCGCCGGTCGCACGCGGCCATGGGCCTCTACGCCGCGGCCGGCTACCGCGAGATCCCCGCCTACAACGGCGCCTTCGTCGGCGACCCGCGCGCGGCGTGGTTCGAGAAGCGCCTAGACGGCCGGGATCACCTCGGCGCCGACGCGCTCGACCGTGCCGAGGTCGTCATGCGCCAGGTGCTGGAGCATCACGCGCTCGACGCCCGCCGCCGCCAGGCCGCGTAGCCGCTCCACGAGCTCGGCCGAGGTCCCCTCGAGCCGGATCATCGCCGAGAACGTGATCATCTCCCGGCCCGCCTGCTCGCAGGCCCGCGCGACCCGGTCGCGCCGCTCCCTCGCCTCCTCCACGGTCGGGAACGCCGTGTTGTACTCGTCGGCCCAGCGGGCGGCGAGCGCGGCTCCGCGCGGGCCGGCGCGGCCGCCGAGGATCAGGTTCGGGTGCGGCTTCTGGAGCGGCTTGGGCTGGGCGTCGCAGCGCTCGAGCGCGTAGTAGCGGCCGCGGAAGTCGAACGGCTCGTCCCCCCACGAGCGGTGCACGATCTCCACCTGCTCGGTGTAGCGGTCGAAGCGGTCCTTGACCGTGTCGAACGGGAAGCCGAACGAGCGGTGCTCGCCCTCGTGCCAGCCGGCGCCGATGCCGAGCTCGATCCGACCGCCGCTCACGTGGTCCGCCGTGGTCGCGGCGCGCGCGAGCACCGACGGGTGGCGGAACGTCGCCGGCGAGACGAGCGTGCCGAGCCGCAGCGTCGTCGTGAGCGTCGCGAGCGCGTTGACCGTGCTCCAGGCGTCGAGCGAGCCGAGGTTCGCGCCGCCGTCGAGCGACTCGTAGTGGTCGGAGCGGAACAACGCCTCGAACCCGGCCCGCTCCGCGGTGGACGCCAGCGCGCGCCACTGGTCCCAGGTGACGCCCTCCTGGCCCTCGATCATCAGGCACACCCGCATGGCCTGGACAATAGGGCCGTGATCTCGATCAGGCGTGTTCCCGGCGACGACCCGGCCGCGGTCTCGTTGGTGGCGGCGATGGAGGCGGAGGTCGCCGCGCAGCTCGGCCCGATGACGCCGGACCGGACGTCGACGGTCGCGCCCGGGGAGATGGTGCCGCCCGACGGGGTGTTCGTCGTGCTCGAGGACGAGTGCCGCGCGGTCGCCGGCGGCGGTGTGCGGCGGCTCGACGACGGGGTCGCGGAGATCAAGCGCATGTTCGTGGTGCCGTCCGCTCGCGGGGCCGGCCACGGCCGCCGCCTGCTCGATGCGCTCGAGGACGCCGCGCGCGACCTCGGCTACCGCCGCGTCCGGCTCGACACCGCGCCGTCGATGACCACCGCGATGGAGATGTACCGCCGCTCCGGCTACCGCGACATCCCCGACTACAACGGGAACGGCTACGCGTCGTTCTGGGGTGAGAAGGAGCTGTAGACGAACTGCGGCTGGGTGAGGGAGCGAGGGTCGACCGCGTCGGTGGTCGCTGGCGAGTTCGCCTGCACTATGAAGGCGAAGTCGCCAGACGGTCGGCGGACGAGTGGCAACGCGCCAGAGCACCGCCTCCCTACCCAGCCGCAGTCAGCAGGGCCAGGTCCACGCCGAGGAACGAGCTGATCGCGGCGACCTCGGCCCCGATGCCGTCCCTCATCGCCCGCGTGACCCGCCCGAACGGCTCGACCTCCACGTGGCCGCGCCGGCGATCGAGCCGCCAGGTGGCGAACGCGCGGCCGTCGGCGATCGCCACCGGGCGGATGATGCCGCCGCCCGGGGCGACACGGCGGGCGTGGCGCGGCGCGAGCACCGGCGCGCGCGAGGCTCAGCCGAGCAGCCACTCGTCGAACGCTCCCAGCAGGCGCACCGGCCCCTCCTTGGCCTCTCCCTCGATGCGCGGCTCCCCGTCCCACGCCGCCCGCACGTCGGCGGCCGGGAGCCCCGACCATGTGGCGAAGTCCTCGGCGCCGCACGGCGCGTGGGCCGCGGCGTAGCGGCGCGCGAGCTCGGCCAACGCCTCGGCGCGGTCGGGCAGCGGACCGAGGTCGAGCGCGCCGTAGCGCCCCTCGGCGCCGACCTCGCACAGCACGCCGGCCAGCGCGGCGCGGTGGACGACGTGGATCGGCGCCTGCCCCTCGGCGGCGACCGGGACGCC
>DATDKF010000326.1:0-15827 GCA_036520135.1 Solirubrobacteraceae bacterium | reverse complement strand
GGCTTCCTCGCCGCGGTCACGCGCAACCTGGCCGGCGAGGCGCTGACCGAGATGGCCGAGCTGCGCGACGCCGGCGCGCTCGGCTTCACCGACGACGGCAGGCCCGTCCACCGCGCCGGCATCCTGCGCAAGGCGCTGCAGTACCAGCGGCTGGCCGGCGGCGTGCTGTGCCTGCACGAGGAGGACCCCACGCTGTCCGGCCGCGGCGTCATGCACGAGGGCGACGTGTCGGCCCGGCTCGGCCTCGCCGGCATCCCGTCGGTCTCCGAGTCGACGCTGATCGCGCGCGACGCCGCGCTCGCCCGCTATGAGGACGGCCGGATCCACATCCAGCACCTGAGCGCGCGCGAGTCAGTCGAGGCGGTGTGGGCGGCCAAGGGCCGCGACGTGCGGATCACGGCGGAGGCGTCGCCGCACCACCTGACGCTGACCGAGCGGGCGCTGCTCGAGCGGCTCGACACGCGGCTGAAGATGAACCCGCCGCTGCGCACCGACGACGACCGCGCGGCGCTGATCGACGGCCTGCGCGACGGGACGATCGACTGCATCGCCACCGACCACGCGCCGCACGCGCGCGAGGAGAAGGAGGTGCCGTTCGAGGAGGCGCCGATGGGCACCACCGGGCTGGAGACCGCGTTCGCGGCGGTCTACACCGAGCTGGTGCTCCCAGGCGTCCTGCCGCTGGCGCTGGTGGTCGAGAAGCTCTCCGCCGGCGCGGCGCTGCTCGACCTGCCGCTGCCCGCGATCGAGGTCGGCCGGCCCGCCGACGTCTGCCTGATCGACCTCGAGGCGGAGTGGGAGGTCGGCGAGCACGGCTACGAGAGCCGCTCGGAGAACTGCTGCTTCGCCGGGCGAACGCTGCGCGGGCGGGTCGTCGCCACGGTGGCGGCCGGCGGCGTGGCCTACCGGGAGCGGTCGTTCGCGGTGGTGGCGTGAGCGCCTACGTCCTGCTGGAAGACGGCGAGCGCTTCGACGGCGACGCCGTCGGGGCGCCCGGCGTCGCGACCGGCGAGGTCGTGTTCACGACCGGCATGTCGGGCTACCAGGAGTCGATGACCGACCCGAGCTTCGCGCGCCAGATCATCACGTTCACGACCGCGCACGTCGGCAACTACGGGGTGAGCGCGGGCGCCTGGGAGTCCGACCGCATCCACGCGGCCGGCGCGATCATGCGCGAGGCGGTCGACACGACCGACGCGCCCGGGGCCGACCAGGGCTGGCTGAGCTGGCTGGCCGCGCACGGCATCCCGGGGATCGCCGGGGTCGACACGCGCGCGCTCGTGCGGCACATCCGGTCGCAGGGCGCGATGCGCGGCGGGATCTTCCCCTCGAGCACTTCAGAGGCCGACGCCATGGATCTCGTCCGCGCGGAACCCTCGATGATCGGTCGAGACCTCGCGCGCGAAGTCACGCTTCCTGAACGCCGCATCGAGGGGGAAGGTGGCCGCCTTCGGATCGTGGCCCTCGACACGGGCATCAAGCGCTCGATCATCCGCAACTTCGTCGAGCGCGGGGTCCAGCTCGAGCTGTACCCGTGCACGACGCCGGCGGCCGAGCTGCTGGCGCGCGACCCCGACGGGTTCTTCCTCGTGCCCGGCCCGGGCGACCCGGCCGCGCTCGGCTACCTGGTCGACACGATCCGGGCGCTGCTGGTGCGCAAGCCGGTGTTCGGCATCTGCCTCGGCCACCAGCTGCTCTCGCGCGCCGCCGGCCTGGAGACGTTCAAGCTCCCGTTCGGCCATCGCGGCGCCAACCACCCGGTCAAGGACCTCGCGACCGGCCGGATCGCGATCACCTCGCAGAACCACGGGTTCGCGGTGGCGGGCGAGGTCGGCCGCCGCATCGAGTCCGAGCTGGGCGCCGCCGAGCTCACCCACGTGAACCTCTACGACGGCACCGTCGAGGGCTTCCGGCTGCTCGACGTGCCCGCCGCCTGCGTGCAGTACCACCCGGAGGCGGGACCGGGGCCGAACGACAGCCTCGGGTTGTTCGACTCGTTCGTCCAGGAGTTCGACCGTGCCGCGTAGGGACGACCTGCAGAAGATCCTCGTCCTCGGCTCAGGCCCGATCGTCATCGGCCAGGCGGCCGAGTTCGACTACTCCGGCGCGCAGGCCTGCAAGGTGCTGCTCGAGGAGGGCTACGAGGTCGTGCTCGTCAACTCGAACCCGGCCACGATCATGACCGACCCGGAGTTCGCGACGGTCACGTACGTGGAGCCGCTGCTGCCGGGGCCGGTGGCGCAGGTGATCGAGCGCGAGCGGCCGGACGCGCTGCTGCCGACGCTCGGCGGCCAGACCGCGCTCAACCTCGCCAAGACGCTGCACGAGGACGGCACGCTCGAGCGCTTCGGCGTCGAGCTGATCGGCGCCACCTATGACGCGATCTGCCGCGCCGAAGACCGCGAGCTGTTCGACGCGACGATGCAGGCCGCCGGCCTGCGCACCGCGCGCAACACGATCGCCACGAGCGTCGACGAGGCGCGCGCCGCGCTGCGCGCGTTCGGGCTGCCGCTGATCGTGCGCCCGGCGTTCACGCTCGGCGGCCGCGGTGGCGGGATCGTGCGCGCCGAGGCCGATCTCGCGCGGATGGTCGAGAGCGGGCTGGCGGCGTCGCCGATCGGGCAGGTGCTGATCGACGAGTCGGTGCTCGGCTGGGGCGAGTTCGAGCTCGAGGTCATGCGCGACGGCGCGGACAACGTGGTGATCGTCTGCTCGATCGAGAACGTCGACCCGATGGGCGTCCACACCGGCGACTCGGTGACGGTCGCGCCACAGCAGACGCTGACCGACCGCCAGTACCAGCTGCTGCGCGACCAGGCGATCGCCGTGATCCGCGCCGTCGGCGTCGAGACCGGCGGCTCGAACGTGCAGTTCGCGGTCAACCCCGCCACCGACGACGTGGTGGTGATCGAGATGAACCCGCGCGTGTCGCGCTCGTCGGCGCTGGCGTCGAAGGCGACCGGGTTCCCGATCGCCAAGATCGCGGCGCGGCTTGCCGTCGGCTACCGGCTCGACGAGATCGACAACGACATCACCAAGCGCACGCCGGCGAGCTTCGAGCCGGTGCTCGACTACGCGGTCGTCAAGTGGCCGCGGTTCGCGTTCGAGAAGTTCCCGGGTGTCGACTCCGGTCTCTCCACGCACATGAAGTCGGTCGGCGAGGTGATGGCGATCGGCCGCACGTTCCGGCAGGCGTTCGCCAAGGCGATGCGCTCGCGCGAGCTCGACACGGCGCCGGACCTGAGCGGCGACCTGCTCGCGCGGATCGAGCGGCCGTCCGCCGACCGCTTCGACCTGATCCTCGAGCTGCTGGGGCGGGGCGTCGCCGAGGAGGAGATCCGCGCGCGCACCGGCATCGACCTGTGGTTCCTGCGCCAGCTCCGCGAGCTCGACGGCGCGTTCGAGGGCGAGCGGACGTACCGCGCGGTCGACACCTGCGCCGCCGAGTTCGAGGCCGAGACGCCGTACTTCTACTCGGCCTGGGAGCGCCCGCCCGTCCGCGCCGAGATCGAGCGCGGCGACCGGCCGAGCGTGATGATCCTCGGCTCGGGCCCGAACCGGATCGGCCAGGGGATCGAGTTCGACTACTGCTGCGTGCACGCGGCGATGACCGTGCGCGAGTCCGGCCGCGACGCGGTGATGGTCAACTGCAACCCGGAGACGGTGTCGACCGACTACGACACGTCCGACCGGCTGTACTTCGAGCCGCTCACGCTCGAGGACGTCCTGGCGATCGTCGAGGTGGAGCAGCCGGAGGGCGTGATCGTCCAGTTCGGCGGCCAGACGCCGCTGAAGCTGGCGGCGGGCCTGGAGGCAGCCGGCGTGCCGCTGCTCGGCACGCAGCCGGAGGCGATCGACCTCGCGGAGGACCGCGGTCGCTTCGGGCGGCTGCTGGGCGAGCTCGGGCTGAGCGCGCCACCGTACGCGACCGCGCACTCCGCCGAGGAGGCGCTCGCCGCGGCGCCGGGGATCGGCTGGCCGCTGCTCGTCCGGCCGAGCTACGTGCTCGGCGGGCGGGCGATGGAGATCGTCTACGACCTCGACGGCCTGCGCGACTACCTGACCAGGGTCAACGGGAGCGGCCGCGAGATCTTCCTCGACCGCTTCCTGGAGAACGCCATCGAGGTCGACGTCGACGCGATCTGCGACGGCGAGGACGTCTGGATCGGCGGCATCATGCAGCACGTCGAGGAGGCCGGCATCCACTCCGGCGACTCGGCGTGCGTGCTGCCGCCGCACTCGCTCGGCACCGAGATGCTGGCCGAGATCCGCGAGGCGACGCGCCGGATCGCGCTCGCGCTCGGCACGGTCGGCCTGATCAACGTCCAGTACGGCGTGCTCGGCGACGACCTGTACGTGATCGAGGCCAACCCGCGCGCCTCGCGGACCGTCCCGTTCGTGTCGAAGGCGACCGGGCTGCCGCTGGCCAAGCTCGCCTGCCGGGTGATGCTGGGGGAGCGCGTCGCGTCGCTCGGCCTGCCGGACGACCCGGGCGGCGATCACGTCAGCGTCAAGGAGGCGGTGCTGCCGTTCGACCGCTTCGCCGGCGCCGACGCGCTGCTCGGCCCGGAGATGCGCTCGACCGGCGAGGTCATGGGCGTCGCCGCGGACTTCCCGGGCGCGTTCGCGAAGGCCCAGGCCGCGGCCGGTGCCCGGCTCCCGCGCTCGGGCACCGTGTTCCTGACCGTCACCGACACCGACAAGTCGGCGGTCATGGGCATCGCCGCCCAACTCCACGACCTCGGGTTCCGGATCGTGGCCACACGCGGCACCGCGGCGTCGATCTCGCGGATGGGCATCCCGGTCGAGCGGCTCAACAAGGTCGGCGAGGGCTCTCCCCACGTCGTCGACTGGATCGAGAACGGCGACGTCGACCTCGTGATCAACACCCCGACCGGCACCGCCGCCCGCACGGACGGCTACGAGATCCGCCGCGCCGCCGTCGCCCGCGGGATCCCGTGCATCACCACGATCGCCGGCGGGTTCGCCGCCACCCGCGCGATCGCGGCGGCGCGGGCGGGGGACCCGGCCGTCGTGTCGCTGCAGGAGCTCCATCAACGGCAAAACCCCGCATTGAGGGAGGCGTGAGCGTGGGTGGGGCGGCTAATACACGCTATTCGTGTACTAACCGCCCCAACCGGACCCTCGCACCGCTTTCTCGCCGCCGTACAAGCGTCGTTGAACGTCGGGACTATGGGCCGTACCGGGTTATCACCGCCGCCGACCCCGACGCGCCAAGCCCGCAGCCCGGCCAGTTCTACATGCTCACCGCGGCCGAGCGCTGGGGCGGCGGCGAGGACGAGCGCCCGTTCCTGCCGCGGGCGTTCAGCGTGATGCGCGCCCACGGCGACGGGACGCTCGACTTCCTGCTCGAGGACGTCGGCCCCGGCACCCACCGCCTCGCCGAGCTCGACGCGGGCGACGGGCTGTACCTGCTCGGCCCGCTCGGCAACGGCTTCGCGCCGCCCCGCGACGGGCGGCGGCCGATCCTCGCCGGCGGCGGCGTCGGGATCGCGCCGCTGGCGATCTGGAGCGACGCGCTCGCCGGTGCCACGACGCTGCTGGGCTTCCGCGACGCCGCCCACGCCGAGGGCGCCGCGCTGCTCCCCGGCGCCCGCATCGCGACCGACGACGGGTCGGCCGGCCACCACGGCTTCGTCACCGACCTGCTGCTCGCCGAGCTCGACGACCACGCCGAGGTCTACGCCTGCGGCCCTCCGCCGATGCTCGACGCCGTCGCCGCGATCTGCAACGGCCGTGGCGTCCCGGCGCAGCTCGCGCTGGAGTCCGGCATGGCATGCGGCTTCGGCGCCTGCTTCGGCTGCGTCGTCCCCACGCGGCGTGGCTACGTGCGGTTGTGCGTCGACGGCCCCGTGCTGGAGGCGGCCGAGCTGTGACCGTCGAGTTCTGCGGCATCGAGCTCGAGCACCGGATCGTCAACGGATCCGGGACGTTCGACGCGATCGCGGCCCGCCGCGTGTTCGGCGACGCGCTGCTCGAGCACTTCCCGTTCGCCGCCTTCGTGTCCAAGACCGTCACGCTCGAGCCGCGCCAGGGCAACCCGCCCCCGCGGCTGTGGGAGCTGCCCGGCGGGATGATCAACTCGATCGGGCTGCCCAACAAGGGCCTGCGCGGCTACCTCGAGCAGGACCTGCCGCAGCTCGCCGAGCTCCCCGTCCCGCTGATCGTCAACGTCATGGGCTCGACGCGCGAGGACGTGGCGACGCTCGTCAGCGCGTTCGCCGAGCGCGACGAGGTCGCCGCGCTCGAGCTCAACGTCTCCTGCCCGAACGTGAAGACCGGGCTGATCATGGGCGCCGACCCGGTCGAGCTCGCCGGCCTGCTCGACGCCGTCCGGCCCTGCACCGACAAGCCGCTGATCGTCAAGCTCACGCCCAACTGCGCCTCGCCGGCCGACGTCGCGGCGGCCGCCGAGCAGCACGGCGCCGACGCCGTGTCGCTGATCAACACGCTCCGCGGCATGGCGATGGATCCCCACCGCCCGGGCGAGCCGTGGCTCGGCGGCGGCACCGGCGGAGTGTCCGGACCGGCCGTCCGCGCGATCGCTCTGAGCCAGGTTCGCGAGGTCCGCGCGCGGGGTGGACTCCCGATCATCGGCCTAGGCGGTGTCCAGACCGGTCGCCATGTTGTCGACCTCCTGCAAGCGGGCGCAGATCTGGTCGGAGTGGGTACTGAATCGTTCCGGGACCCCCTGGCCGGGAACCGTATTGCGGCTGAGGCGTCCAGGTTCACTGAAGCTTTCCCTGCAAACGCGCAAGACGCGATAGCGGTCGTGCGCGATTAGCACAAAGTGACTTCAAAAGCCCTGCAAAGCCACTGGTTACCGTCAACTCCCCTGCACGCGGCTTCACCTCAAGTTGAGGTCGAGGCGAATTCGTACCCAGTGGGTTGTCGAACCCCGGAACAGATGTAGACTCGCCGCCCATGCCGCCAGCGACCAAGACGCCTACCAAGCCAATAGTGGCTGCCCCAGAGCGCTCCCTCGTCCAGCGAATGGAAGCGCTCCAGCGGGCCAACGAGATCCGCACGCGGCGAGCCCAGCTCAAGCGCGATCTCAAGGGCGGGCGGCAGAGCATCCACGACCTGCTGCTCGAGCCGCCGGAGTACGTCGAGACGGCCAAGGTGTTCGACATGCTGCTGGCCGTGCCGAAGTACGGCCGGGTCAAGGTCAACAAGGTCCTGCAGCAGTGCCGGATCTCGCCCTCGAAGACGATCGGGGGCCTCTCGCAGCGCCAGCGCACGGAGCTTGTCTCCATGCTGCGCCGCTAAGTGCCGCCCTGTGTCTTCGTGATCACCGGCCCCTCAGGGGTCGGCAAGGGAACGCTGATCCGCACGCTTCTCGGCCGCGTGCCCGAGCTCGAGCTGTCGGTTTCGGCGACCACGCGCCGCCCGCGGCTGGGGGAGACGCACGGGGTCGACTACCACTTCCTCGACGACGAGGAGTTCGACCGCCGGGTGCGGGAGGGCGAGTTCATCGAGCACGCCACCTACTCGGGCCGGCGCTACGGCACGCTGCGCTCGGACCTCGAGCAGCGGCTCGCGCGGGGCGCGCCCGTCGTGCTCGAGATCGAGGTCCAGGGCGCCCGCCAGATCGCCGAGACGATGCCCGAGGCGGTGCGGATCTTCATCGCCCCGCCGTCGGAGGAGGCGCTGCGGGCGCGGCTGATCGGCCGCGGCACCGACTCGGCCGAGGACGTCGAGAAGCGGCTCGCCACGGCCCGCGAGGAGCTGCGCGCGCAGAAGGAGTTCCCGCACGTCGTGCGAAACGACCGGCTCGAGGACGCGGTGGTGGCCCTCGAAGAGGTTGTGCGGTCGGCGCTAGCATCTGAGGCCACGAAACCGACGGAGGAACCCTCTTGATCTCACCCCGCGTCGACCGACTGCTGGAGAACGTGGACTCGCCGTATGCCAGCGTGATCGTGGCCGCCAAGCGCGCGCGCCAGATCAACTCGTACTACCACAACCTGGGCGAGGGCACGTTCGAGGAGTTCCCACCGCCGATGGTGGACACGGGCTCCAAGAACTACCTGACGATCGCCCTCGAAGAGGTCGCGAGCGGCAAGGTCAAGTACCGCTACCGCGGCTGACGCGGCGGCCCATGGCTCGCCTCCTGCTCGGCGTCAGCGGCGGGATCGCCGCATACAAGGCGCTCGAGCTGGCGCGCCTGGCGATCAAGGCCGCCCACGCGGTGCGGGTCATCCAGACCGAGGCGTCGACGCGCTTCGTCGGAACCGCCTCGTTCGCCGGCATCACCGGCGCCCCGGTCCTGCTCACCGAGTGGGAGAGCGACCCCATGCGCGGCGCCTTCCCCGGCGACGACCCGCCCGAGCACGCGCCGCTCTCGCACCTCGAGCTGGTCGAGCGCGCCGACGCGTTCCTGATCGCCCCGGCGTCCGCCAACACGATCGCCAAGCTCGCCGGCGGCCACGCCGACAACCTGCTGACGGCCGCCGCGCTCGCCTGCCGGCGACCGCTCATCGTCGCTCCGGCCATGAACGGATCGATGTACGAGCACCCAGCCACCCAGGACAACCTCGCGCGGCTGCGCGCGCGGGGGGTGACCGTGCTCGAGCCCGGCACCGGCTCGCTCGCCTCGCTCGGCGAGTACGGCACCGGCCGCCTGCCCGAGCCGCCCGAGCTGCTCGCCGCCTTCGAGGCGGCCCTGAGCGCCGGCCGCGAGCTCGACGGCCTGAAGGTCCTCGTCACCGCCGGCGGCACGCGCGAGCCGATCGACGCCGTGCGCTTCGTCGGCAACCGCTCCTCGGGCCGGATGGGCTTGGCGCTGGCCGAGGAGGCGGCGCGCCGCGGCGCCGACGTCACCGTGATCGCCGCCAACATCTCGCTGCCCCGTCGCAGCGGTATCACGTACGTGGACGTCCAGACCGCCGAGGAGCTCGCCGCCGCCTGCGAGGAGCGCTTCGAGGCCACCGATGTGCTGCTCATGGCCGCCGCCGTCGCCGACTACCGCCCGGCCGCCGTGCACGCCGGCAAGCTCAAGAAAGACGAGACGGGGGCGGAACTGCAGCTGCGTCTCGTGCGTACAACGGACGTGCTCGCGACGCTCTCCGCCCGCCGCCGACCCGGCCAGCTGCTGGTCGGGTTCGCCGCCGAGCACGGCGGGGGCGCGGTCGAGTACGGCCGCGCCAAGCTCTCCCGCAAGGACCTCGACGCCGTCGTCGTCAACGACGTCGGAGAGCCCGGCATCGGCTTCGACGCCGCGGAAAATGAGGTCACCATCGTGACGACGGACTCCGAGCGCCACGTTCCGCGCGCCTCGAAGGCCGAGGTCGCCACGGCCATCCTGGACGCGGTCTTGAGCCGCCGTTCATCTTCCGATATGAAGGTGCCGCGCTGAATGGAACCCATCGAGCCGCTGGAGCCCACGCCCGAGGCCGAGGCCGTCGCCCGCGAGAAGGTCGAGGCGGCGGTCGCCGTCGCCCGCCGGATCGCCGACAACGTCCGGCGCGCGGTCAAGGTCCGTGACGAGATCCTCGAGCACGTCATCGTCTCGCTGCTCGCCGAAGGCCACATCCTCGTCGAGGACTACCCCGGCGTCGGCAAGACCGCGCTCGCGCGCGCGCTGGCGCGCTCGATCGACTGCGCGTTCGCACGCGTGCAGTGCACCGCCGACCTGCTGCCGGCGGACATCGTCGGCACCAACGTCTACAACCAGCGCGAGGGGCGCTTCGAGTTCCGCCCCGGGCCGATCTTCGCCAACGTCGTGATCGTCGACGAGATCAACCGCGCCTCGCCGAAGACCCAGTCCGGCCTGCTCGAGTGCATGCAAGAGCGCCAGGTGACGGTCGACGCGACGTCGCACGAGCTGGCGCGGCCATTCCTGGTCTTCGCGACGCAGAACCCGGTCGAGTACGAGGGCACCTACCCGCTGCCGGAGGCGCAGGTCGACCGCTTCATGATCCGCGTCGAGCTCGGCTACCCCAGCGCCGAGGACGAGTCGGGGATGCTGGCCGGCCACGAGGCCCGCGACCGCGTGCTCGACCTCGAGGCCGTGGCCGACCGCGCCGAGGTCGTCGAAGCCGTCGAGGCCGCGCATCGCGTGCATGCCTCACGGGCGCTGCGCGACTACATCGTCGCCCTCACCCGCCACACGCGCGCCGACGGCCGCGTCGAGCTGGGCGCCTCGCCGCGCGCCGGCCTGATGCTGCTGCGCGCCGCGAAGGCACGGGCGCTCGTCCAGGGCCGCGATCACGCGCTGCCGGACGACGTGCAGGCGCTGGCCAAGACCGTGCTCGCCCACCGCATCATGCTCGTGCCCGAGGCGGCGGGCGTGGTGCGGTCCACGATCGTGGCCGACGCGATCGCGGCCACGCCGGCCCTCTAGGAGCAGCGGCCGTGCGGTCGGCGCTCGGATGCGCGGCGCTCGGGCTCCTGCTGCTGGTCGTCGCCGGCACGTTCGACGCCGAGCCGCTGTACGTCACCGGCTCGGCGCTGGCGCTACTCGGCGCGGGCGCCGCGGCGTGGATCGGCGCCGGCGCGTGGGGCGCGAGCGTCAAGCGCGAGCTCGGCGCCCGCAGCGTGCTCGAGGAGCAGCCGCTGGAGGTGCGCATCAGCGCGAGCGCCGGGCGGCTGCCGCTGCCGCCGGGCTGGATCGACGAGCCGCTGCTGCCAGAGCCGGTCCGCTTCCGGGCGGGCAAGCGCGTCGCGCGCGTGCGCGTCGAGGTCACGTTCGGCCGCCGCGGCCGGCGCCGGCTCGCCCCGCCCGCGCTCGTGCTGCGCGACCCGTTCGGGCTCGCCCAGCGCGTGGTCAGCGGCGCCGAGAGCGACGAGGTGCTCGTGCTCCCGCGCGTGCTGCCCGTGCGCGCGACCGCCGGCGGCGGCGACGCGACGCCCGCGCACGCCCGCGCGGCGCTGATCGCCGCGGCCGAGACCGAGCTCGACGGCCTACGCGAGCACCGCCCAGGCTCGCCCGCCTCGCGCATCCACTGGCCCGCCGTCGCGCGCGGCCACGGGCTGATGGAGCGCAAGCTGATCTCGGAGGCCGACTCGCGTCCGCTCGTGCTGCTCGACCCGCGCGCCCCGGCCTCGCAGGACGCGCTCGACAACGCGGTCCGTGCCGCCGCGTCGCTCACCGTGCACTTCGCACGCCGCAGCGGCGGCTGCTCGCTGCTGCTGCCCGGCGACCGGCGCGCCCACGTGGTCGAGAAGGACCTGCTGGCGTGGCCGGCCGCGCACGTGCGCCTGGCGCTGATCGACGAGTCCACCGGCCCGTCGCTCGTCGCCGCGCAGAACCGCCGCGGCCTGGTCGTGCTCGTCGCCGCGCGCCTGCTCGACCGCCCGCCGCGCGCGCTCGGCCGCACGCCCGGCGGCTGCGTGCTCGTCGTCCCCGGCGCGCTGCCAAACCGCCGCGCGGTGTTCGAGGTCGCCGGGTGCCAGGGCTTCCTGGCCACCCGCACCGGCGCCGCCGCCGCGCGGGAGGCGGTGGCGGGATGAGCGCGGCGGCCGCAGCCGGGCCACGGCCGCTGCCGGCCGACCCGACGCTGCCGGTGCCGACCGCCCGCGGGCTCGCCTTCCTCGCGCTCGCCGCCTTCGGGTCGCTGCACTGGATGGTGCTGCTCGAGCCCGCGACGCCCAAGCGCGCGCTGTACGCGCTCGGAGCGGGGATCGTGGCGATGCTCGGGATGCTCGCGATCTCGCGGCTGCTGCCCGCGCGGCCGCGCCTGCGCCAGGCCGCGGCCGTCGGCGTGCTGCTCGTCGTGATCGCGCTCGCGCTGCTCGGCGGCGGCGTCCCCGACGAACTGCTGCGGCCCGACCGCTGGGGCGAGCTGAGCGCGGGCATCAGCCGCGGCATCGAGTCGCTGCCCGGCGTGCGCGTGCCCTACCGGGGTGTGGACCCCTGGTCGCGCACGGTGATCCCGCTCGGCGGGACCGTGCTGGTCGGCCTCGCGGGCGCTACCGCGTTCTGGCCGCGGCGGCGCGGGATCGGCTTCCCCGCGGTGGCGCTCGGCCTGCTCGTCGCGCTCTACGCGATCCCCGCCGTCGCGCTCGACTTCGAGAACGAGTTCCTGCGCGGCGCCGCGCTGGCGCTGCTCGTGCTCGCGTTCCTGCGGCTCGAGAAGCTGCGGGTGGGCGACGCCGGCAACGCCGGGATGGTCGCCGCCGGCGTCGCGGTGCTCGCGCTGATGCTGGCGCCGGCACTGGACGCCGACCAGCCGTGGTGGGACTACGAGAGCTGGGCGCTCGGCGCCGCCTCCGCGCGCTCGACGTCGTTCTCGTGGGACCACGACTACGGGCCGCTCGACTGGCCGCGCGACGGCCGCGAGCTGCTGCGGGTGCGCGCCGAGAAGCGCCCGGCCTACTGGAAGGCGGAGAACCTCGAGGGCTTCGACGGCATCCGCTGGCGCGAGATCGACGCCGACGTCGACGATCCCGGCCGCCCGGAGGATGCGGAGGCGCTCGACCAGGGCACGCAGGAGATCCGGGTGACGATCCGCAACCTCTCCAGCCGCGACTTCATCACCGCCGGCTACGCCGCCGAGGTCGACTCGCCGACGATCCGCGAGACCCCCCGCGGCGACGGGACGTGGGTCGCCGGCCGGTCGCTGCGCCGCGGCGACGCCTACACGGCGATCGTCTATACGCCGCAGACGAACGAGACGCAGCGGCGCGCCGCCGGCAACGAGGTCGCGCGGTCCGACCTCGCGCGCTACCGGCGGCTGCTGCTGCCCGCGTCCGGCGTCGTCGGGCAGACCGGCGTGCCGCTGTGGGCGTTCGACTTCCCGACGTTCGGCGACGGGTTCGCGGTGCTGCAGGCGCGCAACCGGTCCAACACGGAGTCGGTCCCGCCGGGCGAGGCGCGGCGCATTCTGCGCACCGGCCCGTACCGCCGGTCGTGGCAGCTCGCGCAGGAGCTGGCCTCCGGTGCCGAGACTCAGGAGGACTTCGTGCAGGCCGTGCTCGCCTACCTGCGGCGCGGGTTTAACTACAGCGAGACCCCGCCGCAGTCGTCCTACAACCTCGACGGCTTCCTGTTCGACGGCAAGTCCGGCTACTGCCAGCAGTTCTCCGGCGCGATGGCGCTGCTGCTGCGCATGGGCGGCGTCCCGGCGCGCGTGGTGACCGGCTTCACCTCCGGCTCGCTCGACACGAAGACGCGCGAGTTCGTGGTCCGCGACCTCGACGCCCACTCGTGGGTCGAGGTCTGGTACCGCGGCCTCGGCTGGGTGACGTTCGACCCGACGCCCGCCAGCGCCCCGCCGCGCGCGCAGCCGAACGAGGGCGGCAGCGCCGGCGCGCCCGGCGGGATCAACGGCCCGCCGAGCCTCGCCGGCGACCGCCCGGCCGACCCGGGTCGCCGCTCCGGCGTCTTCGAGGACGGCACCTCATGGACCACCTACGCGCTCTACGGCGTGCTCGCGGTGCTGTTGGTGGTGGCCGTGGCGCTGCCGTGGCGCGCGCACCGGCGCCGGGCGGGCACACCGCCGGCGACGTTCGCGCTCGGCGAGCTCGAGCGCGCGCTGCGACGGACCCGCCGCCACCCGGGCGCGGGGACGACGCTGCGGGCTCTGGAGGAGCGCTTCGCGCGCAGCCCGGCCGCGGCCGGCTACGTGCGCGCGGTCCGCGACCTGCGCTACGGCGGCCGCCCGGCCGCGCCGACGACGGCCCAGCGCCGCGGCCTGCGCGCCGAGCTTGCGCGTGGGGGCGGGTTGGTGCAGCGGTTGCGCGCGTGGTGGGCGCTGCCGCCGCGGGCTTGACGTTCGCCGGGTCTACACTCGACGGTTCGTAATGGACGACGTCTACGACCTCTTCAAGCGCGGCACGGAACTCCTCGAGGCGGGGGAGTTCCACCAGGCCACGGTGCCGCTGAGCAAGGCCGCCGGGCTCGAGCCGGAGAAGACCTCGATCCGCGAGGCGCTCGGCCGCGCGTACTTCCGCAGCCGCCAGTTCGAGGCCGCGCGCGTCGAGTTCGAGGCGGTCGTGGAACGGGCGCCGACCAACGACTACGCGCTGTTCTGCCTGGGCCGCGCGCTGATGGAGCTCGGCCGCCCGAAGGAGGCCCGCAAGCCGCTCACTTTGGCCTCCCAGCTGCGCCCCGAGCGGCGTGACTACCGCATCTATCGGGAGCGCGCTGCCAAGGCGGCGTAGGCCGTCCGGTGCTATAACACGCACACAGCTTTTTCGCGGCCGCGCGGCCAAGAAAGCGGGCGCTCGCCCGCTTTTTTCATGATGATGGGGTGAAGTGACATGAGTGCGATCCAGGCAGACATCGAAGCTCGGCTCTCCGAGGTGGAGCCTGAGGTCGAGGTGCTGCTCGCCGAGGTCGTCGGCGGTCGCCTCGTCCGTCTCTTCATCGATCATCCCGCCGGCGTCACGCTCGACCTGTGCGAGCGGGTGACGCGGCATCTGCCCGAGGTCCGCGAGAAGTACGCGCTCGAGGTCTCCTCGCCGGGCACCGAACGCCCGCTGACCAAGCCCGAGCACTTCCGGCGCTTCCTGGGTCATCGCGCCCGCGTTCGCACGCGCGGGGACCACGACGGGAGGCGCTCGTTCACCGGTGAGCTGCTCGACGCGGGCGACGACGGCGTCACGGTCGCCGCCGAGACGGGCGTCGTCTCGATCGCGTACGCCGACATCCACCGATCCAATCTCCTGGGGGACTGAGCGCATGTCGCAAGAGATCGTCGACGCCGTGCGCGTCCTGGGCCGTGAGAAGGGCATCTCCGAGGAGAAGCTCATGCTGGCCCTGGAGGACGCCCTCCTCTCGGCGTACAAGAAGCAGCCCGGCGCCGCCCGCTACGCACGCGTCCGCATGGACCGCGACAGCGGGGACTTCCGCGTCGACGAGCTGCTGCTCCCGGCCGACCTCGAGGAGCAACTGCTCGACGAGGCCGAGGAGGCCGCCACGCTCGAGGAGCGCCGCGTGGACCCGGAGACCGGCGAGGTCATCATCCCCGAGGCGCCCGACATCGACCCGGCGCGCCTCGCCGAGTTCGAGGACCAGATCGACACCCGCGACGTCACGCCGCACGACTTCGGCCGGATCGCCGCGCAGACCGCCAAGCAGGTGATCCTGCAGCGCATCCGCGAGGCCGAGCGGGACATGATGTTCGAGGAGTACCGCGACCGCGTCGGCGAGCTGATCACAGGCATCGTGCAGCAGTCGGACTCCCGCTACACGCTCGTCCAGCTGCGCGAGCGCGTCGAGGCGCTGCTGCCCAAGTCCGAGCAGGTCGACGGCGAGCGCTACGACCACTCGCAGCGCGTCAAGGCGGTGATCAGGGAGGTCTCGTCCTCGACCCGCGGCCCCAGCATCATCGTCAGCCGCCGCGACCCGGAGCTGATCAAGAAGCTGTTCGAGCTCGAGGTGCCGGAGATCGCCGACGGCCTCGTGGAGATCACGAACGTCGCGCGCGAGCCCGGCTACCGCTCGAAGATCGCGGTCGTCTCCCACGCCGACGGCGTGGACCCGGTCGGCGCCTGCGTGGGCCCGCGCGGCTCGCGCGTACGCATGGTCGTCTCCGAGCTGCGCGGCGAGAAGATCGACATCATCCCCTACAACGACGAGCCGGCCCGGTTCGTGGCCAAGGCGCTCAGCCCCGCGCGGGTGCGCGAGGTGCTCGTCGACGACGAGAACCGCCAGGCGACGGTGATCGTGCCCGACGACCAGCTCTCGCTGGCCATCGGCCGCGAGGGCCAGAACGCCAGGCTCGCCGCCCGCCTGACCGGCTGGCGCGTCGACATCCGCTCCGAGACCGAGTTCGCCCGCGAGGAGCAGGACACGGGCTACGGCGAGGAGGAGGAGACCGGCGGCCGCTGCGCGGCGATCCTGGGCAACGGACGCCGCTGCC
>DATDKF010000325.1:0-13932 GCA_036520135.1 Solirubrobacteraceae bacterium | reverse complement strand
GGGGACTGTCCCCCTTACTCGCGCTGTTGCGGTGGTGCAGGCGGGCGGGATCGTCGCGGTGAAGGGGATCGGGGGGTTCCATCTCGCTTGCCTGGCCGGCGACGAGCGGGCGGTGGCGGAGCTGCGGGCGCGCAAGCACCGCGAGGAGAAGCCGTTCGCGCTGATGGCGCGCGACCTCGCGGCGGCCGACGAGCTCGTGCGGCTGGGGCCGGTCGAGGCGGCGCTGCTGCGCGGGCGCGACCGGCCGATCGTGCTCGCCCCGCGGCGGCCGGGCGCGCGGGTGGCGGCCGCCGTCGCGCCCCGCTCGGCCGAGCTCGGCGTGATGCTCCCGTACAGCCCGCTGCACCACCTGCTGCTCGCCGACGTCGGGGAGCCGCTGGTGATGACCAGCGGCAACGTCTCCGACGAGCCGATCGCCTACGAGGACGAGGACGCGCTCGAGCGGCTGGCCGGGATCGCCGACGCGTTCCTGCTCCACGACCGGCCGATCGAGACGCGCACGGACGACTCGGTGTTGCGCGTCGCGTGCGGGCGCCCGCTGCCGTTGCGGCGCTCGCGCGGGGCAGTGCCGAGCCTGCTCGCGCTGCCGGTCCCGGCCGCCCGCCACGTGCTCGCCTGCGGCGCCGAGCTCAAGAGCACGTTCTGCCTCGCCCGCGGCCGCCGGGCGTGGGTCTCCCACCACATCGGCGACCTCAAGAACGCCGAGACGCTCGCCTCGTTCCAGACCGGCGTCGCGCACTTCGAGCGGCTGTTCGCGGTCGCGCCCGAGATCGTCGCGCGCGACCTGCACCCCGACTACCTGTCCACCACGTACGCGCTCGCGCGCGAGGGCGTCGAGCGCGTCGCCGTCCAGCACCACCACGCCCACCTGGCCGCCTGCCTGGCCGAGCACGGCGAGACGGGCCCGGCGGTCGGGGCGATCTTCGACGGCGCCGGCCTCGGCAGCGACGGGGCGGTGTGGGGCGGCGAGATCCTCGTCGGCGACCTGCGCGGCTTCGAGCGCGCCGGGCACCTGTGGCCGGTCGCGCTGCCGGGCGGGGACCAGGCGGCGCGCGAGCCGTGGCGGATGGCGTGCGCCTGGCGCGCCGCGGCGGGCGGCGACGCGCGGCCACTGCGCGGCGTCGACGAGACGCGCTGGAGCGCGATCGCGCGGCTCGCCGAGAGCGGGGTGGCGTCGCCGCCGACGACGTCGGTCGGGCGCCTGTTCGACGCGGTCGCTGCGCTGACCGGCCTGCGCCTGGAGGTCACCTACGAAGGCCAGGCGGCGATGGAGCTCGAGGCGGCGTGCGACGGCGCCGAGCGCGGCGCGTATCCGCTGCGGTCGGTCGCCGGTGTGCTCGACGCCCGCGAGACGATCCTCGCCGTCGACCGCGATGTCTCGCGCGGCGTTCCCGTGGGCACGATCGCGACGCGCTTCCACCACGCGCTCGCCGACGCCACGGCCGCCGACTGCGCGCAGCTGGCCGCCGATCGCGGGCTCGAGATCGTCGTGCTGTCCGGCGGCGCGTTCCAGAACCGGCGGCTGCTGGAGCGCACCGCGACCGGGATCGAGCAGGCCGGGCTGCGCGTGCTGGTGCCCGAGCGGCTGCCGCCCAACGACGGCGGGATCGCGTTCGGCCAGGCGGCCGTTGCGGCCGCGCGCGTTGGGGAGTAGGGTCGCAGCTGCAAGCGTTCGCAACTGCGATGAGTCGCCCTCACAGCGCCGTCCCGCCGATCGACGCGCCGGACCTCCAGGCCGCGGCGACGGTCATCCGCTCGCGCGGGCTGCGGCTGTCGACCGCGCGCCGGCTCGTGCTCGAGGCGCTGTACGCCAGCGACGAGCCGCTCCGCGCCGACCAGATCGCCGGTGACCTCGACCTCGCGTCGGTCTACCGCAACCTCGAGACGCTCGAGGGGGTCGGCCTCGTCCGCCACTTCCACCTCGGCCACGGCCCCGGGCTGTACGCGCGCGCCTCGGCCGGCCGTCACGAGTACCTGCTGTGCGACGCCTGCGGCGCGGTGCTCGCGGTGCCGCCCGAGCGGCTCGACGCCGTCCGCGACCTGATCCGCAGCGACTTCGGCTACGAGGCCCGCTTCACGCACTTCCCGATCGCGGGGCTCTGCCCGGACTGCGCCGCCGAGCCCGCCTGATGGACGCCTGGCTCAGCGACCTCAGTCAGGGCGCCCCGCTGCTCGTCGCGCTGGCGGTCGCGTTCCTGCTCGGCCTGCGCCACGCCACCGATCCGGACCACCTCGTCGCCGTCACGTCGCTCGTGGTCGCCGACGACGGCGGCGTGCGTGGGGCGACGCGCCTGGGCGCTTGGTGGGGCGCCGGTCACGCGGGAACGCTGCTGGCCGTCGGGCTGCCGCTGATCGCGCTCAAGGGCGAGCTGCCCGGCTGGCTCGAGCGCGGCGCCGAGACCGCTGTGGGCGTCGTGATCCTGCTGCTCGCCGCGCGGGTCATCGTGCGCTGGCTGCGTCCCGCCCACACCCATCGCATCCGCACGCGCAGCCAGGCGCTGGGCATCGGGATGCTGCACGGCCTCGCGGGCACGGGCGCGGTCGTCGTGCTGCTGATCGCCGCGCTGCCCGGCCGGCTCGAGGCCGCCGCGGCGCTCGCCGTCTTCGCGCCGATGTCGATGGTCTCGATGGCCGCCTGCACGAGCGCGTTTGCGTGGGCGCTCACGCGCCCCGCAATCGTGCCGGTCTACCGCGTCGTGCTGATGCCCGCGATGGGCGCGTTCGGGCTGCTGTTCGGCCTCTGGTACGCCGGGATCACCTGACGCGGCGCTCGCGCACCCGGTGCCAGACGAACAGGCCGAGCAGGCCGGCGCTGACCGCGCCGGCGGCGACGATGCCGCCGACGCCGATGATCTCCTCGAACGCGTGGCCGACGATGTAGGCGCCGAGGGCGACGCTCGTCGCCCAGCAGATGCCGCCGAGTGCGTTCCAGAACAGGAAGCGCGGCCAGGCCATCTTGTTCATCCCGGCCAGCCAAGCCGAGGCGATCCGCAGGCCGGCGACCCAGCGGCCGAGGAACACCGCCTTAGGGCCGTGGCGCTCGAAGAACGGCTCGCCGACCGCGAGCGTCGACAGGCGCTGGCGGTGCAGCGGCCCCGGCGCCTCGAACACGCGGCGGCCGACCTTGCGGCCGATCGCGAAGCCGACGTTGTCGCCGAGGATCGCCGCCGTCGCGGCGAGCGCGATCAGCGGCACGATGTCCATCCTGCCGTCGTGGGCCAGTAGGCCGGCCGTGATCAGCGCGGTCTCGCCGGGCACCGGGATGCCCATCGTCTCGACCGCGATCAGGGCGAAGACGACCGCGTAGCCGACGTCGGGCGGGATGTCGACGATCGCGGCGAACACGCCGGCCGACTGTAGCGGCGCTCGCGCAGCAGCGAGGCGACCGTCCCGGCGCCGAGGATCGCGGCGATGACCGGCAGGCTGATCTCCGGCCCGATCTTGCCGACGATCTCGCCGAGCGCCATCTTGATCGCGATGAAGCCGAGCAGGGCGGCGAGCGCGGTCTTGAGGTAGTAGAGCCGGTCGACGAGGTCGGCGACGAGGAAGAACAGCGGCCGCAGGCCGAGCAACGCGAACGCGTTGGCGGCGAACACGATGAACGTGTCGTCGGTGATCGCGAGGATCGCGGGCACGGAGTCGATCGCGAAGATCACGTCGACGACGGCGATCGCCACGAGCGCGGCGAGCGACGCCGAGGGAAGTCGGGCGCGCAGCCGCCCCACGAGCTTGTCCTCGCCCTCGTGGTCGTGGCGGTGCACGAACATCCGCCACGCCGTCCAGGCGAGCAGCGCGGCGAAGATGAAGCTCACCCAGCCGAACGTGTGCAGGATCGCCGCGCCGGCGACGATGAACAGCGCGCGCAGGACCAGCGCGCCGGCGATGCCGTAGGTGAGCAGCCTGTGGCGCTCGGCGACCGGTACGCCGAACGCCGAGAACACGAGCAGGAAGACGAAGACGTTGTCGAGCGACAGGCTCTTCTCGACCAGGTAGCCGGCCAGGTACGCGCCCGCGTCCTCGCCGCTCCCGAACGCCAGCAGCACGCCGAAGAACGCGAGCGAGACGCCGACCCACACGACGCTGGCGATCGCTGCGGCGCGCAGCGTCATCTCGCGTCCGCGGACGACGAGCAGGTCGATGGCCAGCAGGACAACGATCGCGGCGATCAGGGCGATCCAGGGACCGGGCACGGGCATGAGCTCCTTCGCGGGTTGGGTGGCAACGCGCGAAGGTTTCTCTCGCCCAGTGGCTCGGGCCGCGGGCGCCGGGCCGAATACGGCCGTGCTGACGACGCCCGCCGTCGGGATACTTCCCTTCGACTCCCCACAGGCTAGCGTGAAGCAGATGGAGCGCGACGCCCTGGACTCGATGAGCGAGGCCGTGCTGGCGATCGCCGCCGAGCGGGAGGTCGACCCCGTGCTGCGGCAGATGGTGCGGTCGGCGCGCGAGCTGGCCGGCGCCCGCTACGCCGCGCTCGGCATCCCGGACGGCGAGGGCGCGTTCGCCCAGTTCATCACCGACGGGATGAGCGACGAGCTGATCGCCGCGATGGGCCCGCTGCCGCGCACGCACGGCCTGCTCGGCGCGATGCTCGAGTCGCCGGACTCCTACCGCACGGCGGACATTCGCCGCGATCCGCGCTTTCGTGGCTGGTGGCCGCGCGCGCACCCGCAGATGCGCAGCTTCCTCGGCGTGCCGATCGTCGCCCGCGGCGAGATCGTCGCCGCCTTCTACCTGACCGACTGCGAGGGCGCCGACGAGTTCAGCGAGGCCGACCAGCGGCTGATCGAGATGCTCGCCGCGCACGCCGCTCTGGCGATCGAGAACGCCCGCCTGCTGGAGCGCAGCCGCGAGCTGAGCATCGTCGAGGAGCGCAACCGGCTCGCGCGCGAGCTGCACGACGCGGTCAGCCAGAAGCTGTTCGGGCTCGTGCTCGGCGCCGAGTCCGCCGCCACGCTGCTCGATCGCGACGCCGGCGCCGCCGCCGAGCAGATCGCGCAGCTCGGCGAGCTGGCGCAGGACGCGCTCGCGGAGCTGCGCGGCCTGATCTTCGAGCTGCGCCCGGCATCGCTCGAGGAGGAGGGGCTGGCGGCGACGCTGCGCAAGCAGGTCGACATGCTCGAGCGCGTGCACGGCCGCGCCATCGAGCTGCGCATCACCGGCGCGGCGAAGGCCGCGCCGGAGTCCGCGGGCGAGGTGCTGCGGATCGCTCAGCAGGCGCTGGAGAACGCGCTGCGCCACGCCGACGCCGAGCGGATCGAGCTGCGCCTGCAGGGCCGCGACGGGCGGCTCACGGTCACGGTGGCCGACGACGGCGTCGGCTTCGACCCCGCCGCGCCCGGCCTGCGCTCGCGCCGGCTCGGCCTGACCTCGATGGAGGAGCGCGCCCGCGCGCTCGGCGGCACGCTCGTCGTCGTCTCGCGGCCCGGCGAGGGGACGACCGTGACGCTGGAGGTGCCGCAGTGATCCGCGTGCTGATCGCCGACGACCACGCGGTCGTGCGCCAGGGGCTGCGGACGTTCCTGGACCTGCAGGAGGACATCGAGGTCGTCGCCGAGGCGAGCGACGGCGAGGAGGCGCTCGCAGCGGCCACCGAACATGCGCCCGACGTCATCTTGATCGACCTCGTCATGCCCAAGCTCGACGGGATCGAGGCGATCCGCCGCCTACGCGAGAGCTCGCCCGCGACGCGCGCGATCGTCCTCTCGAGCTTCGTCGACGACGACAAGCTGTTCCCGGCGATCCGCGCCGGCGCGGCCGGCTACCTGCTCAAGGACGTCCAGCCGCAGGAGCTCGTGGAGGCGATCCGCACGGTCCACGGCGGCGGTGCGCTGCTGCACCCGCAGGTCGCCGCGCGGCTGCTGGAGGAGATGACCGAGGACCCGCTGACCCCGCGCGAGCGCGAGGTGCTCGCGCTGATCGGCCGCGGGATGCCGAACAAGATCATCGCCCGCGAGCTGTCGCTCTCGGAGAAGACGGTCAAGGCCCACGTGAGCAGCATCCTCGCCAAGCTCGGCGTCAGCGACCGCACGCAGGCGGCGCTCTACGCGGTCCGCGAGGGGCTCGTCGGGCCGGGGTCCTAGGACCAAAGACCAATGGCAGGAGCGCCGCCGCGCGCCTAGCGTGGTCGGCATGGACACGGCACTGATCACCGGCGCGTCGCGAGGCCTCGGCCTCGCCCTGGCGCGCGAGCTCGCGCGCCGGTCCTGGCGCCTGGCCATCGACGCCCGCGGCGCCGACGCGCTCGAGGCCGCGCGCGCCGAGCTGGCGGCGAGCACCGAGGTGGTCGCGATCCCCGGCGACGTCGCCGACACCGAGCACCTGCACGCGCTCGTGCAGGCGGCCGGCCCGCGCATCGATCTCCTCGTCAACAACGCGAGCCTGCTCGGCGCGAGCCCGCAGCCCGCGCTCGCCGACTACCCGCTCGGCACGCTCGAGCGGGTCTACCGCGTAAACGTGCTCGCGCCGCTGGCGCTGTTCCAGCTCGCGGTGCCGCGGCTGCACCCCGGCGCGGCCGTGCTCAACATCACCTCCGACGCCGCCGTCGAGCCGTACGAGGGCTGGGGCGGCTACGGCTCCTCCAAGGCCGCGCTCGAGCAGCTCAGCCGCATCCTCGGCGCCGAGCACCCGGACCTGCGGATCTTCGCGGTCGACCCGGGCGACATGCGCACCCAGATGCACCAGGAGGCGTTCCCGGGCGAGGACATCTCGGACCGCCCGCTGCCGGAGTCGAGCGTGCCCGGCCTGCTCGCGCTCGCGTTCGGCGACGCGCCGAGCGGCCGTTACCAGGCGAGCGCGGTGACTCCCGCATGAACGCGGCGCTCGCGTTCGAGCTGCCCGAGCGGCTGGAGGCGACCGAGCCGCCGCCCGAGCGCGACCAGGTCCGGCTGCTCGCCGCCACGCCGCGCGGGCTCAGCCACCACGGCTTCACCGACCTCCCCGATCTGCTCCAGCCCGGCGACCTGCTGGTCGTCAACACGTCCGCGACGCTGCCCGCGGCGCTCGCAGCCGGTGGCGATCTCCGGCTGCACCTGTCGACGCCGCTCCCCGGCGCCTTCCCGGACGACGGCCACGAGCGCTGGGTCGTGGAGCTGCGCGAGAGCACCGCTCCGTTCCGCCGCGGCCGCGCCGGAGAGCGCCTGCCGCTGCCCGGCGGCGGCGAGGCGGAGCTGCTCGCGCCCTACCTGGGCGGGCACCGGCTGTGGGCCGCCAGGCTCACGCTCCCCGAGCCGCTGCTCGCCTATCTCGACCACCACGGCGAGCCGATCCGCTATCGCCACCTGCCCGCGCCGCGGCCGCTGGCGGACTTCCAGACGATCTTCGCGCTCGAGCCCGGCAGCGCCGAGATGCCGAGCGCGGGCCGGCCGTTCAGCCGCCGCGTGCTGAACGCGCTGGCCGAGCGCGGCATCGCCGTCGCGCCGATCGTGCTGCACTGCGGCGTCTCCTCGCTCGAGCGCGGCGAGGCGCCGTACCCGGAGCGCTTCAAGGTCCCGGCCGCGACCGCGGCCGCCGTCAACGCGGCCGAGCGCGTGATCGCCGTCGGCACGACCGTGGTGCGAGCGCTGGAGACCGCCGCGCCAGATAAAGGGGACAGTCCCCTTTACGCGGGACGGGTGGAGCCGTTCGAGGGCTGGACGCGGCTCGTCGTCACGCCCGAGACCGGCGTGCGGGTCGTCGACGGGATCGTCACCGGGTGGCACGACCCGGATGCCAGCCACCTGCTCATGCTCGAGGCGATCGCCGGCCGCGAGCTGGTCGAGCGCTCCTACGCCGAGGCGCTCGCGCACGGCTACCGCTGGCACGAGTTCGGCGACTCGCACCTGCTGCTGCCCTGATGCGCGCCATCGTGCTGCGGGAGTTCGGCGCGCCCCGGAACCTCCGGCTCGAGGAGGTCGAGGACCCGCAGCCGGGGCCCGGCCAGGTCCGCATCGCGACCCGCGCGGCCGGCGTGCACCTGATCGACACGAAGCTGCGCGCCGGCGTCCAGATGGGCGCCGTTCCGCTGCCCGCGCTGCCGGCGATCCCCGGCCGCGAGGTCGCGGGCGCGGTCGACGCGCTCGGCGACGACGTCGACCGCGCGTGGCTGGGCCGCCGCGTGGTCGCCCACCTCGGCCCGGCGAGCGCCGGCTACGCCGAGCTGGCGGTCCGCGAGGCCGACGCGATCCACGCCCTGCCGGACGGCCTGGCCGCCGACGCCGCCGTCGCGATGATCGGCACCGGCCGCACGGCGATGGCGATCCTCGACGCGGCGGCGATCGCACCCGGCGACCGCGTGCTCGTGCTGGCCGCCGCCGGCGGCCTCGGCAGCCTGCTGGTCCAGGCCGCCCGCGCCGCCGGCGCCACTGTGATCGGCGCCGCGGGCGGCCCCGAGAAGGTCGCGCACGTGCAGGCGTTGGGCGCGGCGCGGGCGGTCGATTACCGCGTCGCCGGCTGGAGCGAGGACGTCGGCGAGGTCACGGTCGCGCTCGACGGCGTCGGCGGCGAGCTGGGCCGCGCGGCGCTCGAGCTGCTCGCGCCCGGCGGCCGCCTGGTCCTGTACGGCCTGGCGTCCGGCGAGCTCACGCCGCTGTCGGCCGGCGACCTGTTCCGCCGCGGCATCACGGCCTCTGGGGCGATCGGCCCGCGGGTGCGCGACACGCGCGCGCTGGAGGAGCGGGCGCTCGCCGCGGCGGCCGCGGGCGACCTCGTCCCGGCGCTCCAGCGCTTCCCGCTCGGCGACGCCGCGGCGGCCCACACTGCGCTCGAGAGCCGGGCCACGACCGGCAAGGTGGTGCTGATCCCGTGATTTGACGGTCCCGGGCTCGCATGGGACGTTGGCGGGGTGAATGACGCGCAGATCGTCGGCCGTGACTTCGAGCTCATGGCGCTCGCCGACTTCGTCGGCGGCGCCGGCGCGCGGGCGCTCGTGCTCAAGGGCAAGCCCGGCATCGGCAAGACGACGCTGTGGTCGGCGGCGATCGCGGCGGCGGCCGAGCGCGGCCTGCGCGTGCTCTCCGCGCGGCCCAGCGGCGCCGAGGCGCAGCTCTCGTTCACCGCGCTGATCGACCTCTGCGACGTTCACCGCGCTGATCGACCTCTGCGACGGCATCGACACGGCCGCCTTCGACGGCGTCCCCGGGCCGCAGCGCGCGGCGCTCGAGGTCGCGCTCCTGCGCGCCGACCCGGCCGACGTGCCACCCGAGCCGCAGGCGATCGCGCTCGGGCTGCTCAATGTGCTGCGCACGCTGGCCGCCGACGGGCCCCTGCTTCTAGCGATCGACGACGTCCAGTGGCTCGACGCCGCGTCGGCCGAGGCGCTCGCCTTCGCCGCCCGCCGGCTCGACGAGGAGCCGGTCGGCTTCCTGCTCGCCAAGCGGCCCGGCCGCACCTCGCCGCTGGAGAAGGCGTTCGAGCACCGGGCGCTCGAGCAGATCGAGGTCGGCCCGCTGAGCCTCGGCGCGACGCGCCGGATCCTCGCCGACCGGCTCGACCTCAGCGTGTCGCGCCAGACGCTGCGCCGGATCGTCGAGTCCGCAGTCGGCAACCCGCTGTTCGCGCTCGAGGTCGGGCGCAACCTGATCGAGCGTGGGCGGCCCGAGGCGGGCGAGGACATCCCGGTGCCAGACGCGCTCGAGGACATGCTCGGGACCCGCGTCGGCAAGCTGCCGGACCCGGTGCGGCGGCTGCTGCTCGCGGTCGCGCTGAGTGGCGACCTGCCGACCGGCGCGCTGGCTGCGCTGGCCGACGACGGCGCGTTCGACGACGCGGTCGACGCCGGGGTGCTGATCGTCGACGGCGACCGCGTGCGGGCCTCGCACCCGCTGCTCGCGGCGGCGGCCCGCAAGCACTCGCTTGCGCGCGAGCGGCGCGAGCTGCACCGCGCGCTGGCCGACGTGGTCGGCGCGGACGGCCTGCGCGCGCTCCATCTCGCGCTGGCGACCGACCGGCCCGACGAGGAGCTGGCTGCCTTCGTCGCGGCCGCAGCCGCCGCAGCGACGGTGCGCGGCGGCCGCGAGCAGGCCGTGCGGCTGGCCGAGCACGCGTTCCGCCTCACGCCGGAGAGCTCGCCCGAGCGCAGCGAGCGGCTGCTCGCGTTCGGCGCCTGCCTGGAGACCGCCGGCGAGCTGCAGCGGCTCGCCGACGTCGTGCGGCCCGCGCTCGAGTGGCTGCCCGCCGGCCCCGTGCGGGCCCGCGCGTGGATGCTGCTCTCCGAGACCGCCGACGTCCGCACCACCGCGGCGTTCGAGCAGCACCTCGACCACGCGTGGGACGAGTGCGCGAACGATCCCTCGCTGCGCGCGCAGATCCTCGCCAAGCGCTCGATCGACATCAGCGCCTGCACGATCGACCGGCTCGGCCAGGCCGAGGCGTGGGCGGTGGCCGCGACCGTGGTGGCGAGCGAGGCCGGCCCGTACGAGCAGCGGCTCGCGCTCGTGGCGCTGGGCTGGGTCCACGCGATGACCGGCCGCTCGCTCGACGAGTTGTGCAAGCGCCACCGCGCCGCCTCCGATCACGCGCCGTACCTGGCCGAGTCGCCCGAGCGGGTGGCCGGCCAGCGGCTCGTCTGGCGCGGCGAGATGGACGCCGCGCGCGCGACGCTCACGCGCCTGCTCAAGGACGCCGACGAGCGGGCCGAGCCGATGTCGTACGCGCTCCAGCGCCTGCACCTGTGCGAGCTGGAGCTGCGCGCCGGCGACTGGGAGGCGGCCGCGCGGCTGATCGACGAGTGGGGCACGTCGACCGACCAGGACCTGCTGGTGCCGCCGATGTTCGAGCGCTGCCGCGCGCTGCTGGCCGCCGGCCGCGGGCTGCCGGAGGAGACCGAGCGCTGGGCCGCGCGGGCGATCGCCGGCGCCCGCGAGGTGGGCGTGATTTGGGACGAGCTCGAGTCCGAGCGCGCGCGCGGGATCGCGGCGCTGATCGCGCCGGACGCGGCGCGGGCGGCGCAGACCCTGCGCGGCGTGTGGGAGCACACTGAGCGCGCCGGGGTGCTCGAGCCCGGCGTGTTCCCGGTCGCGCCCGAGCTGGTGGAGGCGCTCGCCGACCTGGGCGAGCACGACGAGGCGCGCGCGGTCACCGCCCGCCTGTGCGAGCTCGCCGAACGCCAGAGCCATCCGTGGGGCCGCGCGACCGCGCGCCGCTGCGACGCCATGGTGCGCCTCGCCGCCGGCGCGTACGACGAGGAGGCGGCGCAGGAGCTCGAGGGCGCGGCGGCCGACTACGAGGCGCTCGGCCTGCGGTTCGACGCGGCGCGGTCGCGCCTCGTGCTCGGCCGCACGCAGCGGCGCTTCAAGCAGTGGGGCGCGGCGCGCGCCACGCTCGAGCGGACCGCCGACGCGTTCGACGCGATCGGCTCGGCCGGCTGGGCCGAGCGCGCGCGGGCCGAGCTCGCGCGCGTCGGCGCCCGCCGCCCGCGGCCCACCGGCGAGCTCACGCCGACCGAGGAGCGCGTGGTCGCGCTCGCCGCCGAGGGCCTCGCCAACAAGGAGATCGCGCGGACGCTGTTCGTCACCGTCCACACCGTCGAGGTCCATCTCTCGCGGGCGTACGCGAAGCTCGGCGTCCGCTCGCGCTCGCAGCTGGCCGGCCGGCTCGCGGCCCACGGCGCCGACAAAGATTGAGGGTTTCCCTAATTTTCCGGCGGCGGCGCGCTCTCTAGCGTTGCGCCATGAGACGCCATCGAGCAGTCCTCGGCATCGTCGTGCTGGCAGCGATCGCGGGGCTTGCGCCATCGGCAGCCTCAGCCGCCACCAGCTGCGAGTTCGCGTCCGGCGTGATGACGGTTCAGATGTCCGCCGTCCACGACGACGCGTCATTCTCGGTGGCCTCGAACGGCGAGATCGTCGTCAGCAGGGCGGGCACCAAGATCACCTGCACGGGCGGCACACCGACCCGGGTGACGACGAACGTGATCTCGATCCGCAACGTCCCGATGCAGGGCGGCGCGACGACCGTCGAGCTCGTCGAGCCGAGCGCGTTCGCCCCCGGCGCGAGCACGGCCGACGAGTTGGGCGGCGATCGCGAGATCGAGGTGTTCGTCAACTTCAGCGGCGATCTCGACTCGCGGCTGACGCTCGTGGGCGGGCCCGCCAACGAGGACATCCGCGCCGGCACCAGCGGGATCAACCCCAACGCCCGCATCGCCGAGCTCGCGCCGGACACGGACATCTTCCTCGTCGACGTCGCGACGGCCGTCACGATCACCGGCGGGAACGGCTTCAATGTGATCTCCGCCACCGGCGGTCTCGGCACCGGCGACCCGCTCACGAGCCCGATCGTCCTGGTCGGCGGCGACGGGGTCGACGTTCTCACGGGCGGCAACGGCCCCGACGCGTTGCACGGGGGAGCGGGACATGACCTCCTCCACGGCTTCGGCGGCAACGACGCGCTGGCCCCCGGCAGCGGCGATGACGACGTCGACGGCGGCTCCGGGCGCGACGCCGTCGACTACATCGCCAACCCGACCGGCGTGGACATCGACCTGGCGATCCCCGGGCCGCAGCTCGGCTCCGGCGCCGACACGTTCGCCGGCATCGAGGACGTCTACGGCACGCGGGAGCGAGACGTCCTGCGCGGCGACCGCGGCGCCAACCAGCTGATCGGCTTCGAGGGCGACGACACGATCACCGGCCGCAGCGGCAGCGACGAGCTGTCGGGCGGCGACGGCCGCGACACGATCGACGCACGCGACGGCGAGCCGGACATGGTCACCTGCGGCGCGGGCGTGGACACCGTCACGACGGATCGTGCGGGCGTCGACGAGCTCAACGCGTGCGACTTCGCGCTGTTCCCGCAGCCGTCGAACGGCGGCGGGGCATCCGTCGCCCATGACACGGTCGCGCCGTCGTTCACCAGCCGCCCCCGCTTCCGGCGGAAGCGGTTCCGCTACGCGCTCTCGGAGCCGGCGACCGTGACGATCGTCGTCAGGCGCCGCATCAGTGGCCGCTTCCGGCGGGTGAAGGCGCTGCGGGTCTCCGCGCGGCGCGGGGCCAACCGGACGCGATTCGCGCCGCACCGGCGCGGCCGGTACCGGGCGGTACTGCAAGCCGTCGACGCGGCCGGCAACGCATCGGCGCCCACGCGGGTCGCGTTCCGGGTGCTTTCATCCCATCGGTGAGGGTCGCCGCGCTCTACGACGTCCACGGCAACGTCCCGGCGCTCGACGCGGTGCTCGCCGATGTCGACCGCGCCGGCGTCGACGCGATCGTGTGGGGCGGCGACGTCGCGTTCGGGCCGCTGCCCGTCCAGACCATCGCGCGCATGCGCGAGCGCGGAGGTCGTTACGTGATGGGCAACTGCGACCGCGAGATGGTCCGGGACTTCGACGCCGGCGACGACGAGAACTCGTGGGTGCGCGCCCTCGGCCGCGCGGAGCGCGACTTCCTCGCCGCGTTCGAGCCGACGGTCACGCTGAACATCGACGGCCTGGGCCCGACGCTGTTCTGCCACGGCTCGCCGCGCGGCGACGAGGAGCGGATCACCCGCGCCACGCCTCAGGAACGCCTCGCGCCGATGCTCGCGGGCGTCGCCGAGCACGTCGTCGTCTGCGGGCACACGCACCAGCAGTTCGACGTGCGCTGCGGCGTGCACCGCGTGCTCAACGCGGGCAGCGTCGGGCTGCCGTACGAGGGCGTGGCCGCCGCGTTCTGGCTGCTGCTCGGGCCGGACGTCGAACTGCGCCGCACCGAGTACGACGTGGCCGCGGTGCTCGACGGCCTCGGCGACGACGATCGCGAGCTGCTGCGGGAGAGCCTGATCGAGCCGGCCGACCCGGATTGGGTCACGCGCTACTTCGAGACGGGCGAGGAGTGACTACCGCGTGAGTTGACGCTCCCGCGCGGGCGTGGGACGTTGGCCCGGTGCAGGGCCAGCAGATCGTTGGCCGCGACCCGGAGCTCGCGGCACTGGCCGATTTCCTCGCCGGGACCGAGCCGCGGGCGCTCGTGCTCACCG
>DATDKF010000324.1:0-31664 GCA_036520135.1 Solirubrobacteraceae bacterium | reverse complement strand
ATCGGCGCGGGCGACGTCGTCGGGATCTTCCTGCCGATGATCCCCGAGGTCGCGGTGGCGATGCTCGCCTGTGCGCGCATCGGCGCCCCGCACAACGTCGTGTTCGGCGGCTTCTCCGTCGAGTCGGTCAAGGAGCGGATGGAGTTCTCCGAGGCCAAGGCGCTGATCACGGTCGACGGCGCGCGCCGCAAGGGCAAGACCGCGCCGATCAAGCAGCAGGTCGACGAGGTCATGGGCGACCTCGAGCGGCTCGAGACGATCATCGTCGTCCAGCACACCGGCGCCGACTGCTCGATGAAGCAGGGGCGCGACTTCTGGTGGCATACGGTCGTCGAGGCCGCCTCCGACGAGTGCCCGGCCGAGCCGCAGGACGCCGAGCACCCGCTCTACATCCTCTACACGAGCGGTTCGACGGCGAAGCCGAAGGGGATCCTGCACACCACCGGCGGCTACCTGACGCAGGTCGCGTGGACGCACCGCGACGTGTTCGACCTCAGGCCGGAGGACGACGTCTACTGGTGCTCGGCGGACGTCGGCTGGGTCACCGGCCACTCCTACATTGTCTACGGGCCGCTGGCCAACGGCTGCACGTCGGTGATGTACGAGGGCGCGCCCGACTACCCGGACAAGGACATCTGGTGGGAGCTGTGCGAGCGCTACAAGGTGACGCTCTTCTACACGGCGCCGACCGCGATCCGGGCCTGCATCAAGTGGGGTGCCGAGTACCCGGGCAAGCACGACCTGTCCTCGCTGCGCCTGCTCGGCACGGTCGGCGAGCCGATCAACCCGAAGGCGTGGCTCTGGTACCACAAGGTCATCGGCGGGGAGCGCTGCCCGATCGTCGACACTTGGTGGCAGACCGAGACCGGCGCGATCATGATCACGACGCTGCCGGGCATCCAGGACACCAAGCCGGGCTCGGCGGGCCGGCCGCTGCCGGGCATCGAGGCCAAGGTGGTCACCGAGAACGGCGAGGACGCCGGCACCGAGCAGGGCTTCCTCACGCTGCGCAAGCCCTGGCCCGCGATGCTGCGCACCCTGTACAAGGAGGAGGACCGGTTCGTCGAGACCTACTGGTCCAAGTACGGCAGGGACGTCTACTTCGTCGGCGACGCCGCGCGCCGTGACGAGGACGGCTACTTCTGGATCATCGGGCGCGTCGACGACGTGATCAACGTCTCCGGCCACCGGCTCTCGACCGCCGAGGTCGAGTCGGCGATCGTCGCCCACGAGCGGGTCGCCGAGGCGGCCGTGATCGGCCAGCAGGACGAGGACACCGGCCAGTCGATCGCCGCGTTCGTGACCCTGACCGGCAGCATCGACGGCGACGACGCGCTGGTCGGCGACATCCGCGAGCACGTCGCCAAGCGGATCGGCAAGCTCGCGCGGCCGAAGCGGGTCATCTGGGCCGACGACCTGCCTAAGACCCGTTCGGGCAAGATCATGCGCCGGCTGCTGCGCGACATTGCCGAGGGCCGCGAGCTCGGCGACGTCACGACCCTGCGCGACCCGGACGTGATGTCCCAGCTCGAGGACAAGATCAAGGAGCGCCAGGACGCCGACGAGGCGTGACGTCTTGACACCGGCGGGCTCCGGCGGGACAATTGTTGCTCGGTACAACTAATTAGTGGTGCTTGCGCGCCGACCGGGGCGCGCACCACACGGGGAGGGGTTCTATGAAGCTCTCGATACGGGGGCTGTTGACTGCCGCGCTGGTCGCCGCGGTCATCGTTCCGCTGGCGCCGGCGAGCGCGCATCGCACGCACGGCGACCACCACCACAAGGCGCACTTCAAGGCGTTGATCTTCTCCAAGACGGCGGCCTTCCGGCACAACGAGTGCATCCCGCAGGGCACCGTGAAGATCGCCCAGATGGGAATTCGGCACGGCTTCGACGTCGACGCCACCGAGAACGCCGCAGCGTTCACGGACGCCAATCTGGCCCAGTACGACGTGGTCATCTGGCTTTGCACGACCGGTGACGTGCTCAACGCAGACCAGCAGGCGGCGTTCGAGCGTTACATCCAGGCGGGCGGCGGCTACGCCGGCATCCACTCGGCCTCGGACACCGAGTACGACTGGGCGTGGTACGGCGGGCTCGTCGGCGCGTACTTCCGTGACCATCCCGGCTTGGTGAACCCGCAGTTCCAGGTCGCCACGATGAACGTGGAGGACCGCCACAGCGCCGCCACGAAGGGGCTTCCGGGCCGCTGGACGCGCGAGGAGGAGTGGTACAACTTCCGCACCAATCCGCGCAACAGCGTGCACGTGCTCACCTCGGTCGACGAGACCACGTACGACCCGCGCGGCTACAGCGTTCCCGGCGGGTCGCCGGGGATGGGCGACCATCCGATCTCGTGGTGCCAGCCGTATGGCGGCGGGCGGGCGTTCTACACGGCCCTCGGTCACAAGGGCGTGTACTGGTCCGAGCCGCTGCTGCTGAGCCACGTCCTCGGTGGCATCGAGATGGCCGCCGGAGCGGCGAAGTTCGACTGCGGCGAGGAGGACGACTGATCGTCAGCGCGCCGACCAGCCCTGATCCATCGTCACGGCCGCGCCCGTGAACGAGCGCCCGGCGGGGGAGAGGAGAAAGGCGACGACCTCCGCGACCTCGTCGGGCTCGATCAGCCGCTTGACCGCGTGCGGGGCGAGGATGATCTCCTCCAGCACGCGGTCCTCGGGCATCCCGTGGGCCTCCGCCTGCGCGGCGACCTGGTTCTCCACCAGCGGCGTGCGCACATAGCCGGGGCAGACGGCGGTCGCCACGACGCCGTCGTCGGCGCCCTCGAGCGCGAGCGTCTTCACGAGTCCGAGGACGCCGTGCTTGGCCGACACGTAGGCGCTCTTGAACGGCGAGGCGACGAGGCCGTGGACAGAGGCGACGGCCACGAAGCGCCCGTCGCCGCTCGCGCGCAGCGCCGGCCAGGCGGCGCGGGCGAGCAGGAACGGGCTCGTGAGCAGCAGCGCGATCATCGCGTCCCAGCGGTCCTCGGGGAACTCCTCGACCGGCGCGACGTGCTGGAAGCCGGCGTTCGGGATCACCGCGTCGAGGGCGCCGAAGCGGTCGATCGCCGCGGCCACGGCGTCGCGGTTGCCCGCGCGCGTCGTGAGGTCGGCGGCGAACGGCTCGCCCGGCCCGTCGGGGTCGGGCGCGAGGTCGACCGCGAGCACGCGCGCGCCGTCGCGCTCGAGCCGCGCGGCGATCGCCCGGCCGATCCCACTCGCCGCTCCCGTGACCACCGCCGCCCTCGCCATGCGCGTTCAGTCTTCCAGCTCGGCGAACGTGCCGCGGATCGGCAGCGGCGCGACGCCGCTGGCGAGGATCTGGGTGCCGCGGTCGGTCTCGGCGACGTCGATCGTGATCCGCACGATCTCCTTGTGTAACAACGCGAACCAGCCGAAGATCGGCACGAGCACTACGACGAGCCACGTCCAGCCGGGGCGGCGGCGCGTCTCGAAGCGCAGCCGGTCGTCGGCGCGCTGGATGAGGTCGAACCCGCGCTCCTGGATCCGCGGGGCGAGGTGGGCGATCAGCTCAGCCATCGTCGCCTCGACGCCGAGCGGCGAGTGCCAGCGCGACGTGAAGCCGCGCCAGCCGGGCGCGAGCGTCGCGTGATGGCCGCGGATCGGCTGCGTGGCGAGCGCCGGGAGGTCGGAGTGCAGGGCCGCCAGCTCGCCCAGCGTGCGCGCCGCGTAGGCCTGCTCGCTGCGCTCGTCGAGCTCGTCCAGCGACAGCCGCCCGGCCGCCGCGTGTTGGCGCAGCGCTGCGACCGTGCGCTCGCGGTCGGCATCCGATGCGCGTAGCTCGGTCACCCCCTCAGTATCGTCACCACGGACCATTGGTCGAGGAGGAGCGATGACACTGGAGATCGGGTCGTACGAGGAAGCCGTCGCCGCGCACGAGTGGCGCGTCCCGGAGCGCTACAACATCGCCGTCGACTGCTGCGACAAGCACCCGGCCGAAAAGCTCGCGATGATCCACGAGGACTTCGAGGGCACGATCCGCGAGATCCGCTGGGGCGAGCTGCAGGAGTGGTCGAACCGCTTCGCGAACGTGCTGCGGGCGCACGGTGTAGAGAAGGGCGACCGCGTCGCGATGCTGCTGCCGCCCACCCCCGAGACCGCCGCCGCCTTCTTCGGGACCTACAAGGCGGGCGCGATCCTGCTCTCGATGTCCGTGTTGTATGGCGACGACGGGATCCGCCACCGGATCACCGACTCGGAGCCGAAGGTGCTGGTCACGAACGCCGCCAACGCCGGGCGCGTCGAGGCCGAGCAGGTGCTGCTGCTCGACGAGGACCTGATCGCCGGCGGCGATGCCGCGTTCGAGGTCGAGGACACGCTCGCCGACGACCCGGCCCAGCTCTACTACTCATCCGGCACCACCGGGCTCGCCAAGGGGATCCTGCACGCGCACCGCTACCTGCTCGCGCACGAGGAGTTCGTCTACTGCCACGAGGTGCGGGACGGCGAGCGCTTCCACGGCATGGGCGAGTGGGCGTGGGCGGCCGGCATCGCGCCGCTGCTCGGGCCGTGGCGGTTCGGCGCGCTGCAGTGCGTCTACCAGCGCCAAGGCGGGTTCGACCCGCACAAACAGCTCGACTTCTTGAGCCGCCACGAAGTCACGAACGTATTCACCACCCCGACCGCGATGCGTTCGATGATGTCGATCTCCGACGCGGGCACGCGCTACCCGCAGAAGTTCCGCCGCGTGTGCTCGGCGGGCGAGCCGCTGAACCCGGAGGCGATCCGCTGGTTCCGCGAGCAGTACGGCATCACGGTGCTCGACTACTACGGGCTCACCGAGTCCTATCCGCTGGTCGCCAACTACCCGTTCATGGAGGTCCGCGAGGGGTCGATGGGGCGGCCGATGCCGGGTTGGGACGTGCAGATCCTCGACGAGGACGAGCACCCGGTCCCGCAGGGCGAGCGCGGCGAGATCTGCCTGCGCGCGCGGTCGAACCCGCACTACCCGCTCGGCTACTGGCGCAACGACGAGGCGACGGCCGAGACGTTCGGCGGCGAGTGGTTCCACTCCAAGGACGCCGCGCGCATGGACGAGGACGGCTACGTCTGGTACGAGGGCCGCGCCGACGACGTGATCATCGCCGCCGGCTACCGGATCGGGCCGTTCGAGGTCGAGTCGGCGTGCCTGGAGCACGACGCGGTCGCAGAGGCAGCCGCCGTCGCGTCGCCCGACGAGCGGCGCGGCAACGTCGTCAAGGCCTTCATCGTGCTGGCCTCCGGGCACGAGCCGTCGGACGAGCTGGTGCAGGACATCCAGCGCTTCGTGCGCGAGCGGCTGTCGGCCTACGCCTACCCGCGGCGGGTCGAGTTCGTCGACGAGCTGCCCAAGACGCTGACCGGCAAGATCCGCCGCATCGAACTGCGGCAGAGGGAGATGGAATCGGCGCAGTGAGCACGGTCCCGCCCCACGACAAGGGCCCGGACGCGCTCGTTCCCGTCTGGGCCGCGCGGCTGGTCGGCTTCGCCGCGCTCGCGTCGCTGGGCGCGCTCCAGTGGCAGCGCATGGTCGCCGGGCTGAGCTCCGGCCGGGCGCTTCTGTGGGTGGCGGCGGCGATCGTGTCGGCGGCCGCGGTGCTCGCCTGCGACCGCGTCGCGCTCCGCCGGCGCGGCGCGGCGACGGTCGGCGTGGCCGTGCTCGCGCTGGTGCTGGCGCTCGTGGTCTCCGGGATCGACGTCTCGTTGCTGCGCCCGCGCGGCTGGGACGATCTGGTCGAGGGGCTGGCGAGCGGCGCCGAGTCGCTCGGCACGGTGCGGCTGCCGTACAGCGGTCCGGACCCGTGGCCGCGGCTCACGCTCGAGGTGGCGGGGTCGCTGCTGCTCACCGCGTCGGCGCTCGTCGCGTGCTGGCCGCGGGCGCGCGGGCGCGGCTACCCGTTCCTCGCGCTGATGGGGCTGCTCGTGGCCGTGGTCTCGCCGGTCGTGTCGCTCGGCGGCACGCGGCCGCTGATGCTCGGCGCGGCGATCGCGGCGCTGACGGTGTGCTTCCTGTGGCTCGAGCGGCTGCCGCTGCGGCCCGGGCTGGGGGTGGCGCTGCTGCTTGGCGTCGCGCTGGCGGGCGCGCTGCCGCTGGCCGCGGTCGCCGACCGCGGCGAGCCGTGGTTCGACTACAAGTCGTTCGCCGAGGGCCTCGGGCCCGACGACCCGGTGCGGTTCTCGTGGTCGCAGCAGTACGGGCCGATCGACTGGCCGCGCGACGGCAACGAGGTGATGCGGGTCAAGTCCGACGAGCCGCACTACTGGAAGGCGGCGAACCTCGACCTGTTCGACGGCACGGGGTTCGCCGACGCCGGGCCGCTGGTGCAGGGCGGCCGCGATCCCGAGGGCGAGCTGCGGGAGGACTGGCGCAACAAGCCGGGCGACCTCGACCGGATCGAGGTGTCGGTGCGGCGGATGCGCACGCGCGACGTGATCGCCCCCGGGACGATCATGAAGGTCGAGGATCCGACGCGGCCGCTGGAGCCGTCGGGCGAGCCGGGGC
Organism: Solirubrobacteraceae bacterium; assembly: GCA_036520135.1. GTDB lineage: Bacteria > Actinomycetota > Thermoleophilia > Solirubrobacterales > Solirubrobacteraceae > DASSUW01. Next base: position 25,160 of record DATDKF010000324.1, on the reverse strand, counting down.
GCTGGACGTCCAACACCGAGCTGCGGCGCGGCGACTCGTACACGGCCGAGGTCTACGTCCCGTCCCCGACCCCAGCCGACGTCCGCCAGCCCGACACGACCGGCGCCCGCCTCCCGCGCGAGGAGGAGCTTGAGATGACCGTGCCGTTCCTGCGCGGCAAGCGGCCGACGCCGCGCTCGGTCGGCGGCATGGGCCATAGGCGGATCGGGTCGGCCGTCGTGCACTTCCGGCCGTTCGGCGAGCACGGTGTCGCGTCGTTCGTGACCTACCCGGCCGTGCGCCGCACCCGCTTCGGCGCGGTCGACCGGACGTTCCGCGACTCGCCGTACCGCCGCACCTGGGCGCTCGCCCAGCGGCTGCGCGCGAGGGCCACCACCCCGTACGAGTACATCCTGCTCGTCAACGAATACCTGCAGACCGGGTTCACCTACTCCGAGCGGCCGGCTGCGCCGGCGCCGGGCCGCGCGCCGCTCGACGCCTTCCTCTTCGACACCAAGGAGGGCTACTGCCAGCACTTCTCCGGGGCGATGGCGCTGCTGCTGCGGATGGGCGGCGTGCCCGCGCGGGTGGCGACGGGCTTCAGCCCGGGCGGGTTCTCTAAGCGGCGCGACGCCTGGATCGTTCGCGACACCGACGCCCACGCGTGGGTCGAGGCGTGGTTCGACGAGCTCGGCTGGGTCACCTACGACCCGACGCCCGACCTGACGCCGGCGCGCTCGCAGATCGCCGCGCTCGAAGGGCCCGCGCAGGCGGGCCCGGCCGCGGCGGGCGCGGACACGCCCGGCGGCGGTGGCGGCCAGGCGTCCCGCCGGCTCGGCGGCGTCCGCCCCGACCTGCTGTTCGACCCGCAGCGCAACAACGCGCCGGGCGGCGGGGACCTCGACACCGGCGGCGGCATCGCCTGGTGGCTGTGGGCGCTCGCGGGAATCGCGCTCGCGCTGCTCGCGGCATGGACCGTGGTGGCGTGGCGCCGCCGCCGCGCCCGCCTGCCGCTCTCACCGCTCGACCGCGCCGTCGCCGAACTCGAGGAGGCGCTCCGGCGCGCCGGCCGCCCGCTCGAGACCGGCACGACGCTGCGCCAGCTCGAGCAGCGCTTCGGCGCCTCCGACGAGGCGACCGCGTACCTGCGCGCGCTCAGCGCCTCCCGCTACGGCGCGACGCCGCGTCTGCCCACGCCGGCCGAGCGCCGAGCCCTCCGCCGCGCGCTCGCCCAGGGCCTGGGGTTCGGCGGGCGGCTGCGCGCGCTGTGGGCGCTGCCGCCGCGCCCGCGCTGACGCCGGCGCCCTAGCGAGCCATAGCGGCCCGACGCTCGTGCAGCCGCATCTCGCTCAGGATCCGCTCGAGCCGCGGCTCGGATGAGCGGTCGACGTGGCTCATGGCGGCGGCGACGGCCGGGTGGATCCGCTCGATCTGGGCGTGGAGCTCGTGCGCGACCGCGCGGTAGGACGGGTGGCCCTCGCGGCCCGAGCGGAGCTCGATCAGGTGCATCGACTCGCGGGCGTTCATGTCGAGCACGTAGCGGATGCGGTAGCCGAGGCAGAGCGCGTACGGCGCCGCGTCGGCGAGCCCGGCGGCGGCGAGGCGCTCGTACTCCGCGCGCGAGGTCTCGAGGCCGCGGGCGTAGAGGTCGCCGCAGCCGGCCGCCGCGACCTCTTCGGGCACCGCGGCGCCGAGGTCAGGCGTCAGCGCCTGCCACTGCACGGTCAACATGCGGTGGCGCTGAAGGTCGCGGAACGCACCGTAGTCGGAGACGATCTCGAAGCGGTAGCGCAGGGCCTCGAAGCCGCGGCCGGGGTGGTGGCGGCGGTTGGCGCGGTCGCCGACCAGGTCGGCCAGCGCGCGAGCGCGCTCGTCGTCCGAGAGCGCGCGCACGGCCTCGTGCGTCTCCGCCTCGCCGGCGTTCGCCTCCTCGAACAGCAGCGCGGCCAGCAGTTGGTCCTCGTCGCCGTCCACGTGCAGGAGGCGGACCGACGGGCGGTCGTCGCCGGGCTCGCGGCGGTCGAGCCCGAGACGGGCGACCCACCGCTCGGTCGCGGCGCGGCGGCGCTCGAGGTACGCGACCCACTCGCCGCCGCGCTCGGGCCGCTCGACGCGGGAGACGAAGCTCGGCATCGTGGCCTTGATCGCGCTGAGGATCATGCCGCCGTACGCGCGCGCCTCCGGCAGCGGGTCGCCGAGCAGGTGCAGGATCAGCTGCTCGTACGCCTGGCCGGTCGCGTAGATGCCCATGTGCGAGAGCGAGGCAGCGGGCAGCAGGCCGCGCAGCAGGTCGAGCGCCTTGGCGTTGACGGCGCGCCGTCGCGCCGCGTCGGGCTCGCCCTCCGCGCGCGGGTAGGTGTCCTCGACCCACGCGCGCACGCGCGGGAGCGCCTCGGCGTAGGCCGAGAACAGCGCGTCCATCGCCGCCGCGTACTCCGGGCCGAGGCGCTCGTCCCGGTAGTAGCGGTAGCCGCCGCCGGGCATCGGGGCGTCGTAGGCGATGTAGCGCGTCGACTGCTCGAGGTACGCAGCGAGCCGCGGGCGCTGCAGCGTCTTGGTGAGGATGTTCGAGACCCACTCGCACGCCACGTGGGCGCCGCCGAGCTGGGCCACCGAGTCGTCCCCGTAGCCGACGAAGATCCGCTCGTAGAGCTCGGCCGCCCGCTTGCCCTCCCCGGCCGTGTCCCAGCCCTCGCCGCTGGTGGCCGGCAGCGAGTCGGCGAACTCGTCCAGGAACAGCCGCCGCAGCGTGCCGGGGTAGCGCGAGTAGCGCGCGAACAGCGCGCCCTTGACGGTCTCCGGCAGGTTGACGAGCGCGAAGACGGGACCGTCGAGATCCGTCACGTGGGGCGCCAGCCGTGCCCGCTCGGCATCCGTCAGATCGTCAGAGGGGTAGCGCACGGGACGGCCACCCTAGCGCGGCTCGCGGAGGGATCCGGCGGAGCGGACCGGGTGTGCACCCCCGGTCCGTCGCGCTTGCCGCTACGCCCCCGTGGGGTGCGTGCTGCCGGTGCTCAGGCGGAAGTCCTCGAACAGCCGCGGGAGCATCGCCACGCCGGCGAGGCCGATGATGACGTAGATCACATCGGTGACCGTCCCGGTCCCGAAGATCTCCGCGAACAGGTTCCACTCGAACAGGCCCACGAGCAGCCAGTTGAGGGCACCGACCACGACGAGCGCGAGCCACACGGGCTCCATGCGCTTGATGATGTCCATCGCTTCCTCCTATACGAGCGACGGATTGTGTGAGACGCCACAAAGTACGCTCGCGGGGGTCCACGGTTACATCACGCAGTCCTCCCGCACGCGTTCTTGCGAGCCCGCGATCCACACGCTCGCCGCGACGAGCCGCCGCTCGACGTGCACGTGGTCGGCCTCGAGGCCGAGCTCGCCCCCGAACCGCGCGGCGAGCTCGAAGCTCGTCGAGTCGTCGCGGAGGTCGTACATGGCCTGCTCGACGGTGCCGCGCTGGACCGCGAGCCGCAGCAGCTGCCGCAGCTCGGCGGCCACGGCACCGGGCCACGGCAGCCGGTGGGCGAGCAGCCCGGCGGCCGCCGCGCGGTTCGCCGGATCGCTCAGGTCGAGCCGCGCGACCGTGTCGACCACGCGGCCCGCTCCCGCTCGCCCGAGCCGGCGGAACGCGAGCTCGCGCGGCCCGTTGCGGCCCAGCGTCACCTCCACGATCATGTCGCCGGTCGACGGCCCGCTCACGCGCGTGCCGGGGGGCCAGCCGTGTATCCCCGAGCCGAGCTCGGCGCGGACGTACAGCGTGGTCGCGTCGCCGCCGACCCGCGCGCCGGCGGCCGCCGTCGCCGACGCCTCCACCCCGGTCAGCGTCACGCCGCCGAGCCGCGCGCCCGCGCCGGCGGACAGCACCTCGCCGGCGTCGCCGAACCGCCACGTCGGCGGCGGGTGCGTCCGGCCCGCGAGGAACGCCGCGGCGGAGGCGGCGTCGGGGAACTCCCACGCCGCCCCGGTGGCGAGCGTCGCGTCGATCGCCCCCTCGATGCCGAACTCGATCCCGAGCGGGCTCGCCTCGACCCCGATCCCCGCCCCCGCGCCGGCCTTGCGCTCCCTCGCCTTCGTGACCAGCACCGACCCGTCCGACCGCGCGGCGACCGTCAGGCCGTTCGACTCGCCCAGGCGCAGCCACGCGAGCGAGAGCGTCGCCCCGCCGCCGTCGGACCGCTCGCGCACCGTGCACGGCTCGAGCCCGGCCGCTGCGGCGTCAGACGCCCGGCAGATGCCGCCGCCGACGATGCAGATGCCGGTCCGGACCGTGTGCGCGACCGCCTGCCCGACCTCGCCGACCCCGATGGCGGCGCCGGCGCCGACCAGCGCGGCGGCGACCAGCGCGAGGATCGCGGTGTACTCGGTCGTGGCCTGGCCGGTGGCGTCGTGGGGGCGCACGACGTTGGTAGGGCGTGCGTCCGAGAGTTCGCCCCCGGACGTCGGCGGTGCCGGGCCCGCCGGTCAGACGAGACCGCTCAACGCATTCCCCGCGTCGCGAGCCACGTCGAGCAGCGGATCGGGGTAGATCCCGAACACGATCGTCGCCACCGCGCACACGACCGCGACCACGAGGACCTCGACCTGCACCACGCCGCGCGGGCGGGCCGCGGCCTCGGTCGCCTCGGCCGAGCCGCCGGCGATCGCCGGCCGGGCGCCCGTGGGCAGCGGGGGTCGCGCGGGCGCGTCGGCCGCCGAGCGCATCCACACCGCGGCGATCACCCGCAGGTAGTAGGCGAGCGAGATCGCCGAGCCGAGCACGATCACGACGCCGAGCCAGCCGTAGTCGTTGTTCACTGCCGCCTGGATCAGGTAGACCTTGCCGAAGAACCCGGCGGTGGCGGGGATGCCCGCGAGGGCGAGCATCGCGATCGTCATCGGCCACGCCAGCAGCGGCCGCTCGGTGCCGAGGCCGTACAGCGCGGTGATGTGATCGCCGAGCCCGGTCTCGCGCTCGCGCGCGAGGATCACCGCGAACGCCGCCAGGTTCATCAGCGCGTAGACGGCGAGGTAGAAGACCGTCGCCCGCACGCCAAGCTCGGTCGACACGACGACGCCGGCCAGCATGTAGCCCGCCTGGGCGACCGACGAGTAGGCGAGCATGCGCTTGATCGACGATTGGCCGATCGCGCCCACGTTGCCGACCACGATCGTGATCGTGGCGAGCGTCGCCAGCGCCGGGCCCCACGTCTCCGCCAGGTCGATCAGGGCCACGTCGAACAGGCGCAGCAGCACGCCGAACGCCGCCGCCTTGGTGGCGACGGCCATGAACGCGGTGACGGCCGTAGGCGCGCCCTCGTAGACGTCCGGCGTCCACTGGTGGAACGGCGCCACCGAGGCCTTGAAGGCCAGCCCGGCCACGACCAGCGCGATGCCGGTCAGGAGCAGCACGTCGTCGGTCAGGTCGCCGGCCGCGCCCGCGATCGCCGCGTAGTCGGTCGACCCCGTCGCGCCGTAGACGAACGCCAGCCCGTAGAGCAGCGTCGCCGACCCGACCGACCCGATGATCAGGTACTTCAGGCCGGACTCCAGCGAGTGCTCGCGGCGCATGTGCGTGGCGCACAGCACGTACAGCGGGATCGAGAGCAGCTCGAAGCCGAGGAAGACCGCGACGAGGTTCTGCGCCGCGACCAGCACGACCATGCCGAGGATCGAGCTCAGCAGCAGCGCGTAGTACTCGCCCTCGCCGGCCTCGACGACCGCGGACGAGCGCCAGGAGAGCAGCACGGTGCCGATGCCGGCGACCACGAAGATCATCGTCAGCGCCAGCGTGAGGTCGTCGATCGCCAGCGCCCGCTCGACGATCTCGGTGTTCGCGCCCCACTGCCAGATCACGAGGCCGGCGGTCGTCCCCAGCGTCACGAGCGCGAGGAACGGCGTCACCTGCGCGCGCACGAACCGCGAACGCAGCAGCCCGACGAGCAGCACGATGCACGCGCCACCCGCCAGCGCGACGATCGGCGACAGCGCCTCCCAGTCGATGACGGGCGCCTTGGGCGTCATCGCGCCGACCCCGTCACGGCCTGGCTGGCGCCCTGCACTGCCGGCTCACCGGCGTCGATCGCCCGCTGCGGGAACAGCGCGAACGCGATGATCGCGAGCACGAGCGGCACGATCACGAGCGCGTCGCGGACCGACATCTCGAACGACGTCACGGCTGCGCCTTGCCGGTTGTGCATCGAGCGGATGTACATGCGCAGCGCGTACACGCTCGCCAGGATTACGCCCGTCGACGCGATCAGCGCGATCGCCAGCTTGGAGTCGAAGACGCCGAGCAGGATCAGGAACTCCCCGACGAAGTTGGCTGAGCCCGGCATCGCCAGCGTCGCCAGCGTCACGATCAAGAACAGCGCCGCCAGCACCGGCGCCCGGAACGCGATCCCGCCCATGTCGCGGATGTCCTCCGACCCGCCGGACCGCGCGGCCAGCAGCACGATGATCAGGAACAGCGGCGCCACCACGAGCCCGTGGTTGACCGCCTGCAGGAGCGCGCCCTGCGCGCCCCGCGCCCCGGCATCGAGCGCGAAGATCCCGAGCACGATGAACCCGAGCTGGGCGACCGACGAGAAGCCCAGGATCAGCCGCAGGTTCGTCTGCGTGAACGCTTGGATCGAGCCGTAGAGGATCGAGCAGATCGCCAGGATCAGCATGATCAGCTGCCAGTCGTCGACCGCCGCCGGGAACAGCGGCAGCACGATCCGCAGGAAACCGTAGGCGGCGACCTTCGACACCACGCCGGAGAACACGGCGAGCACCGGCAGCGGCATGTTGCGGTACGCGTCCGGCATCCAGCCGTGGAACGGGAACGCCGGCATCTTGATCAGGAACGCGAGGCTGAACGCGACGAACAGCAGCTTCTGCGTGTTGTCGCCGAGCAGGTGCTCGCGCAGGAAGGCGAGCGAGAAGTCCGGCGTGGCGCCCGGCGAGGCCAGCACCGCGAGCGCGACCGCGCCCGCCAGCATCAGCAGCGAGCCGACGAGCGTGTAGATGACCATCTTGACCGCCGCCTGCACCCGCTCCGGCCCGCCCCACTGGCCGAGCAGGAAGTAGAACGGCACGAGCATCAGGTCGAAGAACAGGACGAACAGCGCCAGGTCCTGCGCGAGGAACGCCCCCAGCACGGCGGTCTCGGCGATCCCGAAGTGGACGGCGAAGAGCTTCGCCCGCTCCGGTGGCCGCAGCGCGATCCACAGCGCCGAGGCGGCGAACAGCAGCGCCGTCAGCGCGACCAGCCACAAGTTCAGCCCGTCGACGCCGAGCGAGTAGCGGATGCCGAGGTCCGGGATCCACTTGTCGTCGGTGACGTACTGCAGCCCGCGCGCCGACGGGTCGAAGTCGATCAGCAGCAGCACCGCGTACCCGAGCGGCACGAGCGACCCGAGCAGCGCGATCACCGGCGCGATCCCGCGCGGCGACAGGCCGGCGAGCAGCGCCAGCAGCAGCGGCCAGAAGATCAGGATCGACAGGTGGATGGTCATGCGGAAATCAGGAAGTAGGCGCCGAGCGACGTGATGCCCACGAGCAGCAGCGCCGCGTAGTAGCGCAGGTAGCCGTTCTGCACGCGCCGGACCGCGGCGCCGGCCAGGCCGACGAGGCCGGCCGCGCCGCCGACCAGTGCGCCCTGGACGAACACACGCTCGAACGTGGTCGAGGCGAAGCGGCCCAGCCACGTCGCGGGCCGCACGATCAGCAGGTCGATCGCCTCGTCGAAGTACCACTTGTTGACGAAGAACGTGTGGAGCGGGCGGAACCGCGCCTGCAGCCGCGCCGGCACCTCCGGCCGGCGCACCCACAGCGTGTAGGCGGTGAAGATGCCGAGGATCGAGATCCCGGCGCCGACGAGCAGGCCGACCGCCGTCAGCGTGCCGGACGGCTCGAGCGTCCGGTACTCCGTCGAGTCGGCGAACGTCGGCTCGAGGAACTTGTGCAGCGAGTCCGTGACCTCGGGGACCTGGACCACGCCGCCGACGATCGCCAGCACCGCCAGCCCGGCCATCGCCAGCTTCATCGGGAACTCGCGCTCGGCGATGTGATGCTCGGGCCCGGGGAAGCCGACGTCGGTGTCCTCGATCTCACCGGTCATCGGGTTCGTCGGGTGTTCGGCGTGGTAGAGGTGGCCGTGCTCGAGTTCGCGCGCCTCCTCGCACGGCTCGCCGTAGAACGCCCGGAAGATCATCCGGAACGTGTAGATCGCGGTCAGCAGCGAGCCGAGGTAGCCGAGCACGCCGAGCACGATGTGCCAGTCGTCGTGCGCGAACTGCAGGGCGATGATCTCGTCCTTGGAGAAGAAGCCCGAGAACGGCGGGAAGCCGGACAGCGCGAGGCCGCCGACGAGCATGCAGCCGAACGTGAACGGCATCGCGCGCCGGAAGCCGCGCATGCGGTCCAGGTTCTGGATCCCGGCCATTGCCGCGATCACCGAGCCGGCGGCCATGAAGAGCAGCGCCTTGAAGAACGCGTGCGTCATCAGGTGGAACATCCCGGCCGCGTACGCGGCCGTGGAGACGCCCATGACCATGTAGCCGATCTGGGACATCGTCGAGTACGCGATCACGCGTTTGAGGTCGGTCACGACGAGGCCGATCGAGGCAGCGATCAGCAGCGTCAGGCAGCCGATGATGGCGCCCACGTCGCCGGCGATCGGGGCCCGCTCGAACAGCGGATGCATGCGCGCGATCAGGTACACGCCGGCGGTCACCATCGTCGCCGCGTGGATCAGGGCGGAGACCGGCGTCGGGCCTTCCATGGCGTCCGGGAGCCAGGTGTGCAGCGGGACCTGGGCCGACTTGGCGAATGCGCCGACCAGCAGCAGCAGGCAGCCGGCCACGAGGTCGCCGTCGTTGCGGGCGAACGCCTCGGGGATCCGGTTGAACGTCTGCAGGAAGTCGAGCGTGCCGGTGCCCTTGAAGATGAAGTACGTCCCGAGCACGAGGCCGACGTCGCCCACCACGTTGATCACGAACGCCTTGATGCCGGCGGCGGTCGCGGTCGTGCGGCGGTACCAGAACGAGATCAGGAAGTACGATGCGGCGCCGACGAACGCCCAGCCGACGATCAGCAGCACGAAGTTGGCCGCCTCGACGAGCAGCAGCATGCTGAACACGAAGAAGTTCAGGTACGCGAAGAAGCGCGCGTAGCCGCGGTCCCCGCCCATGTACGCCACCGAGTACAGGTGGATGAGCATCGACACGCCCGAGACGATCAGCATCATCATCACGCTCAGCGGGTCGAGCAGGATCGAGACCCGCGCGTCGACGCCGCTCGTCACCGCGTAGTCCCAGCCGATCGCGACGACCTGACGCTCCTCCTCGCCGAGCGACTGCAGCTCGCTGAACGCGCCGATCGCGGCGAGGAACGACAGCGCGATCGCCAGCGTCCCGATCACGCCGTGGATCCGGCCCCCGAACAGCTTCGAGGTGAGCGCGATGAGCACCGCGCCGCCCAGCGGGAACGCGAGCACCAGCCAGCCGTAGGTCTGGAGGCTCAACCCTGCAGCTCCCGCAGCTCGTCGACGTCGATCGGCAGCCGCCGCCGGAACAGCGCGACGATCAGACCGAGCCCGATCGCCACCTCGCACGCGGCGACGACCATCACGATCAGGGCGAAGATCTGGCCGTCCATGTTCCCGTGCATGCGCGAGAACCCGACGAGCGCGAGGTTGGCCGCGTTGAGCATCAGCTCGATGCAGAGGAGGACCACGAGTGGGTTGCGGCGCACGAGCACGCCGCCGGCGCCGATGGAGAAGATCAGCGCGGAGACGACGAGGTACCAGGTCAGCGGCACGTGCTCATCTCTGCGGCGGCCCGCCGGCCTCGATCATCGTCTCCGGGGCCGCGTCGCCGGCCGTGATGTTCGGCCGCCGCAGCACGTCGGCGACCGAGATCTCGTGCGGATCGGTCAGGCCCGCGCGCCGACGCGCCAGGATCACGGCGCCGACCGCGGCGATGAGCAGCAGCAGCGATGCGATCTCGAACGCGACGAGGAACTTGGTGAGGAACAGCTCGCCCACCTGGGCCGGCGTCCCGAAGCCCGTCTCGTACGGCGCGCCGTCGCTGTTGAGCGCCGACAGCCCGGTGCCGACGAGCGCGATCGTCAGCTCGGCGAACAGCGCGAGCGCGAACAGCAGCGAGGCGAAGCGCAGCGTGGAGCCGGTCGACGCGGTCAGCGGCTCGCCGGTTCCGCCCACGTAGGCCACGACGAACACGTACAGCACCATCACCGCGCCGGCGTAGACCACGACCTGGGCGGCGGCGACGAACTCGGCGCGCAGCAGGAGGAACAGCGCGGCCAGCGCCAGCAGATGGCACACCAGCGCGAGCACGCAGTAGAACGGGTTGCGCAGGGCCACCGTTCCCACCGCACCGGCGATCGCGCCGATCGCCGCGATGAAGAAGATCACCTCCGCCATTAGCGGCCGTGATGCTACGAGGTTCGGGCGGCAGGCGCGCCTAGGCGGGCAGGCCCCACTTCGGCATCGACGAGAGCCCGCCGCGCGCGATCGCCCGCTCGGTGTCGCTCGAGCGGCGGGTCGTCGCGTACGGCGGCATCTTCCACGGATGGCGGGCGATCGTGCCGTAGTGCTCGCGCACGTAGGCGACAAGGTCGCCGCGATGGTCGGCGCACGCGTAGCGCGTCGGGCCGAGCGGGCCGCGCCCGTGCCAGACCAGCCAGCGGTCCGGCGGCATGTCCAGGTACTCGCCGAACACCAGCTCGCGCAGCCCGCGCTCCAGGCGCCGCTGGGTCTCCGGGCCAGGCGACGCGTCACAAAACTGGCAGCGGAAGCGCACCCGGACCGGCATGCGCGGATGATGCCATCCCGGCGGGGGTATGGTGGCCGGGTCCCCGTCGTCAGGAGGAGCAGATGGCGCACGGCGGCGACACGCCGCCTGGTCCGTTCCCGCTGCCCGTTCGCGGCGAGCCCGGCGCGCGCCTGGATCCCGCCCGCCGCCGGCCGGGCCGCTACTGCTACCTGTTCGACGTGGACGAGGAGCTGGCGGGCGACCTCGACCTGCGGATGCGGCTCGTCGCGCGCCCGCTGGCGACCGCGCGCGTGGAGGAGATCTCCGCCGGCGAGTTCGACCTGATCCCGCTGCTGGCGCAGCTGCGCGGCGGGCTCGGCCTGCTGCTCGTCGACGGCGTCGTCGCGCTCGACGTGCAGGTCGGCGACCGGACCGCCTCCGAGCTCGTCGGCGCGGGCGACCTGCTCGCGCCCTGGACGAGCGCCGCCGACGTCGTGCTGCTGGCCTCGGAAACGTTCTCGCGCGCGCTCGTGCGCACGCGCGTGGCGGTCCTCGACCAGGCGTTCGCGGAGCGCATCCGCCCGTGGCCGCAGATCCTCCACGCGCTGCTGCGGCGCGCGGTCCGCCGCACGATGGAGCTCAACGTCCACCGCGCGGCGACGTGCCACCCGCGCGCCGACGCGCGCATCGCGCTGCTGCTCTGGCACCTGGCCGAGCGCTGGGGGGTCGTCGTCGCGGACGGGATCCTCGTGCCGCTGCCACTGACGCACCGGCTGATCGGCCAGCTCGTCGGCGCCGAGCGGCCGTCGGTCTCGCACGCGCTCGCGCGCCTGGCGAGCGCCGGGCTCGTCACGCGCGAGCCGGACGGCCTCGTGCTGCACGGCACTGCGGCCCACCACATCGCCTGCCTCGTCGACCGCGACGAGCGCTCCGCACGCGCATGACCGGGCTCGAGTTCACTGCGCGCCAGGCCGAGACCGAGCAGCTCACCGTGCACGTGATCTGGATGACGAGCGGGCTCGGCTGCGACGGCGACACGGTGGCGATGACCGCGGCGACGCAGCCCTCGCTGGAGGACCTGCTGACGCGCGCGCTGCCGGGGATGCCCGGCGTGGCGCTCTACAACCCGCTCCTCGCCGTCGAGAGCGGCGAGGACTTCATGCGGGCGTGGTACGACGCCGAGGCCGGCAAGCTGGACCCGTTCATCCTCGTGCTCGAGGGCGCCGTGCCGAACGAGGCGATCAACGGCGACGGCCACTGGGCCGCGCTTGGGGTCGACCGCGCCACGGGCCAGCCGATCACCACCAACGAATGGATCGACCGGCTCGCGCCGCGTGCGGCGATCGTGATGGCCCTGGGCACCTGCGCGACGTACGGCGGCATCCCGGCGATGAAGAACAACCCGACCGGCGCGATGGGCCTGCGCGACCACCTCGGCCGCGGCTGGCGCTCGCGGCTCGGACATCCGATCGTGAACCTCCCGGGCTGCCCGGCGCAGCCCGACAACATCACCGAGACGCTGCTCTACCTCGTGCTGCAGCTCGCGGGGACCACGGCGCCGATCGACCTCGACGACCAGGGGCGCCCCGCCTGGCTGTTCCAGCGCACGGCGCACGAGGTCTGCAACCGCGCCGGCTTCGCCGAGCAGAACGACTACGCCGACCATCTGGGCGACGCTGGCTGCCTCGTCAAGTTCGGCTGCAAGGGCCCGGTCGTCAAGTGCAACGTGCCGGCGCGCGGCTGGGTCAACGGGATCGGCGGCTGCCCGAACGTGGGCGGCATCTGTATGGCGTGCACGATGCCGGGGTTCCCCGACAAGTACCTGCCGCTGTTCGACAACGGCGTCAAGGGCAAGGTGGTCGCCGCGGCGTCGCGCTTCGCGTATGGCCCGGTGCTCAAGCAGCTGCGCAACCAGAGCATGAAGCGGCGGTACGAAATCGAACCCGAATGGCGCCGCCCGGGCGCGCTCGCCAGCGGGTACGAGCCCCGCTGGTAGTCGCCCCGTAATCCGGATTACCTGTCGTTTGCTCAGGCGGCTCCGGAGCGCAATGGTGGTCGCCTATGTGCCTGGCCATCCCAGGCAGGGTCGTCGAGGTCGTGGACGAGACCAACCGCCTCGCCAAGGTTGACGTCGCCGGAGTCCAGCGCACGATCAACATCGGGCTGCTCGACAGCGAAGGCGACGGCGCCCAGCCGGGCGACTGGGTGCTGATCCACGTCGGCTTCGCGCTCTCCAAGGTCGACGAGGCCGAGGCCGAGGCGACGCTGAAGCTGCTCGAGGGGATGGGCGCCGACTACGAACAGGAGCTGGCGGAGCTCAGAGCGAGCGTGATCGAGTGAGCGACTGCGATCACGACGTCTGCATCACCTGTGGCGACGTCGCGGTCGAGATGCGGGTCCTGCGCATCGACGGCGACCTCGCGGTCTGCGAGGCGGCCGACGGCGACGTACGGACGGTCGAGGTCGCGCTTCTGACCGGGGTCGAAGAGGGCGACATACTGCTCGTCCACGCCGACGTGGCGCTGGTGCGGACATGAGGTTCGTCGACGAGTACCGCGACGCCGAGCTCGGCCGCGTGCTGGCGGGCCAGATCCTCGCGACGGTCGAGCCCGGCCGCCACTACAAGGTGATGGAGGTGTGCGGCGGGCACACCCACTCGATCTACAAGTACGGGATCGACGACCTGCTCCCGGGCAATGTCGAGCTGGTGCACGGGCCCGGCTGCCCGGTGTGCGTGATCCCGATGGGGCGGGTCGATGACGGGATCGCGATCGCCCACCAGCCCGGCGTGATCTTCACCTGCTTCGGCGACATGCTGCGCGTCCCGGGCTCGAACGGGACACTGCTCGAGGCCAAGGCGGCGGGCGCCGACGTGCGGATGGTCTACTCGCCGCTCGACGCGCTGCGGATCGCCAAGGAGAACCCCGACCGCGAGGTCGTGTTCTTCGCGATCGGCTTCGAGACGACCGCGCCTTCGACCGCGCTGACGCTCAAGCGCGCGAAGGCCGAGGGCGTGCCGAACTTCAGCTGCGTCTGCAACCACGTGACGATCGTGCCGCCGCTGCGCGCGCTGCTCGAGTCGCCCGACCTGCGGCTCGACGGGTTCATCGGCCCCGGGCACGTCTGCACGGTGGTCGGGGCGCGGCCGCTGAAGTTCATCCCGGCCGACTACCGGCGGCCGGTCGTGATCTCGGGGTTCGAGCCGCTGGACATCCTGCAATCGATCGAGATGATCCTGCGCCAGCTGGCCGACGGCCGCTGCGAGGTCGAGAACCAGTACAAGCGCGTGGTGCCCGACGAGGGCAACCTCAAGGCGCTCGAGGTGATGGCCGAGGTGTTCGAGCTGCGGCCGCACTTCGAGTGGCGCGGCCTCGGGTTCATCTCCCAGAGCGCGCTGCGGCTGTCGCCCGCCTACGCGGAGCTCGACGCCGAGCAGCGGTTCTCCGTGCCCGGCGTGCGGGTCGCCGACCCGAAGGCGTGCCAGTGCGGTGAGGTCCTCAAGGGCGTCATCAAGCCGTGGGAGTGCAAGGTCTTCGGCACCGCGTGCACGCCCGAGCACGCGATCGGGACGTGCATGGTGTCGCCCGAGGGCGCCTGCGCCGCCTATTACAACTACGGACGGTTCGCTCGTGAGCGTGTCGTCTCGTGAGGAGCGGATCCTCGGGATCATCGAGACCGCTCGCGCGAAGCGGCCGCGGTTCAAGGACGAGCGGATCACGATGGCCCACGGCGCGGGCGGCAAGGCCACCCAGACGCTGATCGAAGGGCTGCTGGCGCCGGCGTTCGGCATCGACGAGCTCGGCGACGCGGCGCTGATCGACGACATCGCGCTGACCACCGACTCGTTCGTGGTCAAGCCGCTGCGCTTCCCGGGCGGCTCAATCGGCGAGCTCGCGGTCAACGGCACGGTCAACGACCTGGCGATGGCGGGCGCGCGCCCGCTGGCGCTCAGCCTCGCGCTGATCGTCGAGGAGGGCCTCGAGGCCACCGTGCTGCGCGCGGAGGTCGAGGCGATGGCCGCGGCGGCGGCCGCCGCCGGCGTGCGGATCGTCGCCGGCGACACCAAGGTCGTCGAGCGCGGGCACGCCGACGGGATGTACGTCTGCACGACCGGCGTCGGCCGGCGCGACCCGCGCGCCGCGCTGTCGCCGGGCGCGCTCCGGCCCGGTGACCGGATCCTCGTCTCGGGCCCGATCGGCGCGCACGGGACGGCGATCATGCTCGCGCGCGGCGAGCTGGGGCTGGACGCCGACATCGAGTCCGACACCCGCTCGCTGTGGCCGGCCGCCGACACGCTGCTGGAGGCGGCCGGGTCGTCGCTGCGCGCGCTGCGCGACGCCACGCGCGGCGGCGTCGCGTCGGTGCTCAACGAGCTCGCCCGCGCTTCGGGCGTGGCGATCGTGGTGCGCGAAGGCGACGTGCCGGTGGACCCCGCCGTCGCGGGGGCCGCGGAGATCCTGGGGATCGACCCGATGTACGTCGCCAACGAGGGCACGCTCGTCGCGTTCGTGGCCCCCGAGGCCGCGGACGCCGCGCTGGCCGCGCTGCGCGGCGTCGACGGCTGCGCGCGGGCCGCCGAGATCGGAGAGGTGAAGACGGAACCGCCGGGGATGGTGCTGGTGAACACGGCGTTCGGCGGTCGGCGGGTGATGGACCAGCTCGTCGGTGACCCGCTACCGCGGATCTGCTGAGAGGGAGTGAATATGGCCGCAACCGAGTTCGTACCGAATCAGGCCAAGACCGAGGGCATCACCGCCCACGTCATCTGGCTCACGACCGGCCTGAGCTGCGAGGGGGACAGCGTGGCGATGACCGGCGCCACGAACCCCAGCCTCGAGGACATCATCACCGGCGCGATCCCCGGCATGCCGCGCGTGGTCGTGCACAACACGGTGCTCGCCGTCGAGTCGGGCGAGGAGTTCATGCAGGCGTGGTACGACGCCGAGGACGGCAAGCTCGACCCGTTCGTGCTCGTGCTGGAGGGCTCGGTCCCGAACGAGAAGATCAACGGCGACGGCTACTGGACCGGCATGGGCGTGAACCCGTCGACCGGGCAGCCGGTGACCACCAACGAGTGGGTCGACCGGCTCGCGCCGAAGGCGGCCGCCGTGGTGGCGGTCGGCACGTGCGCCACCTACGGCGGGATCCCGGCGATGAAGAACAACCCGACCGGGGCGATGGGCCTGGCGGACTACCTCGGCTGGAACTGGAAGTCGAAGGCCGGCATCCCGATCGTCAACATCCCCGGCTGCCCGGCCCAGGGCGACAACGTCACCGAGACGCTGATGTACCTGGTGTTCGCGCTGGCTGGAATGGCGCCGCTGCCCGAGCTCGACGACGCGCTGCGCCCCAAGTGGCTGTTCGGCCGCACGGTGCACGAGAGCTGCAACCGCGCCGCCTTCTACGAGACGGGGGACTTCGCGACCGAGTACGGCTCCGACCACCGCTGCCTGGTCAAGCTCGGCTGCAAGGGCCCGGTGGTCAAGTGCAATGTGCCGGTGCGCGGGTGGATCAACGGCATCGGCGGCTGCCCGAACGTCGGCGGCATCTGCATGGCGTGCACGATGCCGGGCTTCCCCGACAAGTACATGCCGTTCATGGACGAGGACAGGTACGGGCGCATCTCCAGCAGCGTCGCGAAGTTCACCTACGGCCCGCTCCTGCGCTGGGGGCGCAAGTGGAACGTCAAGCGCGAGTACGACAAGGAACCGGAGTGGCGGCACAACCAGCCGGAGCTGACCACCGGCTACGCCAAGCGGTGGTGAGGAGCGGACATGGCAACAGCAGAGACGCCCGTCGAGAAGAAGAAGGTCGCCGTCAAGGAGATGTCCTGGGATCCGGTGACCCGGATCGTCGGCAGCCTGGGCATCCACACCGAGATCGACTTCGCCAACCAGGAGGTGCTCAAGTGCTACAGCACCTCGATGATCTTCCGCGGCTTCGACATCTTCATGAAGGGGATCGATCCGCGGGACGCGCACTTCATCACCAGCCGCATCTGCGGCATCTGCGGTGACAACCACTGCACGTGCTCGTGCCTGAACCAGAACATGGCGTACGGGGTTAAGCCGCCGCCGCTCGGGGACTACGCGTTCAACCTCGCGGAGTCCGCCGACTTCATGTTCGACCACGCGATCTTCAACGACTGCATGGCGAACGTGGACTACTCCGAGCAGGTGGTCAAGGAGACGAACCCGGGGCTCCTCAAGCGGGCCGAGGAGACGTCCGCGCCGCATTCGGACATCCACGGCTACAAGACGATCGCCGACATCATGCGCGCGCTGAACGCGTTCACCGGCAGCTTCTACCTGGAGACGCTGCAGGTGGCGCGTTACACGCGCGAGATGTACTGCCTGTTCGGCGGCCGCCACACGCACCCGTCGACGATCATGCCGGGCGGCTGCAGCGCCGACATCACGCACCAGACGCTCACCGATTACTACGTGCGGCTGATGCGCTACATGGACTACTGCAAGCGCACGGTCCCCATGCACGACGACCTCTACGACTTCTTCTATGAGGCGATGCCGGGGTACGAGAAGGTCGGCTACCGGGACACCGACCTGATCTGCTGGGGCGCGTTCGACGACCCGCAGTACGTCGACTACAACTACCGCAACATGACCGAGTGGGGCCGCCGGCGGTTCGTCACGCCGGGCCTCGTCTTCAAGGGTGAGCTGATCACCACCGACCTCGTGGAGATCAACCTCGCGATCCGGATCCTGCTCGGCTCCTCGTACTTCGACGACTGGACCAACGAGGAGACCTTCGTCACCCAGGACCCGCTCGGGAACCCGGTCGACAAGCGCCACCCGTGGAACAAGGTGACGCTGCCCAAGCCGCAGGCGCGCGACTGGGCCGACAAGTACTCGTGGGTCGCGTCGCCGCGGATGCACGACAAGCGCAACGACATCTTCGTCGCCAACGACACCGGCGGCGGGCCGTTCGCGCGCCAGTGGGTCACGGCCAAGGCCGGGCTCCTCGACATCGGCTACCTGAAGGCGACCGGCGAGAGCCTGCAGATGGTGCTCCCGAAGACGGGGTTCATGCCCGAGATGGAGCTCGAGTGGAAGATCCCGCAGTGGTCGAACGCGATCGAGCGCCAGCGTGCGCGCAGCTACCACCAGGCGTACTCGGCGCTCGTCGGGCTCTACAACCTCGAGCAGGCGCTCAAGGAGGTCCGCGCCGGCCGCACGAAGTCGTGGAACGACTTCAAGGTGCCGGACACCGCGGTCAGCGTCGGCTTCCACGAGGCGGCCCGCGGCGTGCTGTCGCACCACATGGTCATCCGGGAGGGCAAGATCGCCAACTACCAGCCGTACCCGCCGACGCCGTGGAACGGCAACCCGCGCGACACGCACGGGACGCCCGGCCCGTACGAGGACGCGGTGCAGAACACGCCGATCTTCGAGGAGAACGGTCCCGAGAACTTCAAGGGGATCGACATCATGCGGGCGGTCCACAGCTTCGACCCGTGCCTGCCGTGTGGGGTGCACATGTACGGGAAGGGCAAGGTCCGCAAGGTCGTCCACACGCCGACGGGGATGTGCTGACCTCCGAGGAACTGATCGCGCGCGTCCAAGAGCTCACCGCGCAGCTCGAGGAGGTCCAGGACTTCCAGGCGCGCGCGGTCGCGGACGAGCTCGTGGCGTCGATCATGCAGCTCTACGGCGAGGGCCTGGAGCGGATTGTCGCCGCGCTCGACGAGCCCGGCGCAAGCGCGGCCGAGGTCCGCGCGCGGCTGGTCGACGACGGGGTGGTGGCGAGCCTGCTGCTCATCCACGGCCTCTACCCGGTCGACCTCGAGACGCGGGTGCGCGAGGCGCTCGACAGCGTGCGGCCGTACATGGAGTCGCACGGCGGCGACGTCGAGCTGCTCGCGATCGAGGACGGCGTCGCGAAGATGCGGCTGGTCGGGCACTGCAAGGGCTGCCCCGCGTCGGAGGCGACGCTCGAGCTGGCGATCAAGAAGGCGCTCGAGGAGACGGCGCCCGACCTCGAAGGCCTCGAGGTCGAGGGCGTCGAGAAGCCGGCGTTCGAGCTGCCGGTCGTGCAGTCCAACGGCGCGGCGCCCGCGTGGACCGACCTCGACGGCGACCCGCCGGCGGTCGGGCGCACGGCGCCGATGACGGTCGGCGGGGCGGACGTCCTGGTGGCCAACGTGGGCGGCACGCTGCTGGCGTACCGCAACACGTGCGGCTGGTGCCGAGCGCGGCTCGACGCCGCGCCGATGGCGCCCGACGGCACGCTCACGTGCCCGGCGTGCGAGCGGCGGTTCGAGCTGCGCCGCGCGGGCCGCTCGCCCGACGACGACCGCGTGCAGATCCCGCCGGTGCCGCTCCTGCGCGGCGAGGGTCGCGTGCGCGTGGCGGTGGCCTGATGGACCCGACGCTGGTGGCCGGCCTGCGGCGCTACGTGCGCCGGCCGCCCGGCAACCGGCCGCCGCCGGGGGACGGCGGCGCGCGCTGCGAGCTGTGCCCGATCTCGCTGGCCGCCGACCACAAGCACCTGCTCGACCTCGAGGAGCGGCGGATCGTCTGCGTCTGCCCGACCTGCTGGTCGATCCGCTCGGGCGACGCGCGCTACCGGCCGACCGGGTCGCGCACGGTCTGGCTCGAGGGGCTCGACCTGTCGGACGAGCTGTGGGCCGAGTTCCAGATCCCGATCGGCCTCGCGTTCTTCCTGCGCTCGAGCGCGACCGGGCAAGTCGTCGGGCTGTACCCGAGCCCGGCCGGCGCCACCGAGTGCGAGCTCGACCTCGACGCGTGGGACCGGCTGGTCGCCGCCAACCCGGTGCTCGAGGACCTCGACCCGGACGCCGAGGCGCTGATCGTCAACCGGATGGCGACGCCGCACGTGCACGCGATCGCGCCGCTCGACGACTGCTACCGGCTCGTCGGGATCATCAAGGCGACGTGGGCGGGCATCTCCGGCGGCGCGGAGATGGAGGCCGCGGTCGAGCGCTACTTCGAAGACCTGCAGGCGACCGCGAAGGTGCGATGAGCGAGCTGGCCGCGCCGACCGCGCTCGAGTTCACGGTGATGGGCGCCGAGCCGATCGAGCACGCCGCGACGCCTGGCGTGCGCTTCCACCTGCACGTCTCCGAGCCTGAGGGGCGCGAGGTCTACACGGTCGCGCTCTCGACACAGATCCAGATCGACCCGGCGCGGCGCGCGTACTCCGACGAGGAGCGCGAGCGGCTCGTCGAGCTGTTCGGGGCGCCGGAGCGCTGGGGCGCGACGACGCACTCGTTCCAGTGGGCGCGCGTCGAGGCGCTCGTGCCGTCGTTCACCGGCTCGACGATGTTCGCGATCGAGGTGCCGTGCACCTACGACCTCGAGGTGGCGTCGGCGAAGTACTTCGACTCGCTGGCGGGCGGCGAGGTGCCGCTCAGCCTCCACTTCAACGGCACGGTGCTCTACCGCGGCGCCGACGACCGGCTGCAGGTCGTGCTCGTCCCGTGGAGCTGCACATCGCGCTGGCGGATGCCGGTCGAGGTGTTCAAGCGCACGATCGCGGCCCACTACCCGGGCGGCGGCTGGATCCGGCTGCAGCACGAGACGCTCGAGGCGCTGGCGCGGCGCAAGGCCGAGCGCGGGCTGCACACGTTCGACGACACGGTGCGGGAGCTGCTGTGAGCGTCGAGCGCCTGCTCTCCACGCTGCTCTACGAGGGCTACGCGCTCTACCCGTACACGCCCGGCGCGACCAAGAACGCCACGCCCACGCCGTTCGGCATCGTCTACCCGCCGGCGTACGCGGCCGACGGCCCGCACACGTTCGACCGCGCGCGGATGCAGCTCATGCTCGAGCCCGGCGACACCGTCTCCGGGACGCTCGTCTTCCTGGAGCCGAGCGGGGAGCGCCACCAGGGCGTGGCGCGACGCGTCCAGCTCGAAGGCGACACGACGGTCGAGTTCGCATTCGACGCCGTGCAGGGCCGCGTCCGCCTCGCCACGACACCGCTCGACGGCGGGCTGGTGCGCGTCTCGATGTGCGTGCACAACACCACGGCGGTCCCGGAGGGCCTCGACCGGGCCACCGCGCTGCGGTCCTCGCTGCTCTCCACTCACCTCATCGCCGACGCTCCGGGAGGGCGCTTCGCCTCCCCGGTCGCCCCCGGTCCGGCCGCGGCGCCCGCCGTCGCGGCGTGCGAGCACGTGAACATCTTCCCGGTGCTCGCCACCGACAGCGACGACACCGTCCTCGGAGCGACGATCGTCCTGCCCGACCATCCGCAGATCGCGCCGGAGAGCCACGGCGACCTGTTCGACGCGACCGAGATCGAGGAGGCGCTGCTGCTCCACGTGCTCGCACTCAGCGACGCCGAGCGCGCCGCGATCGCCGAGCAGGACCCGCAGGTGCGCGCGATGCTGGCGCGCGCCGAGGCCGCCGGGCCCGAGGCGATCGCGCGGCTGCACGGGCGCGTGACGGTTGCCGACCTGCCGCCGCTGCACAAGCCCGGCCCCGCCGACGTGGCGGGCGAGCCGGCGATCGAGGTCGGCGGCGTCACCTTCCGGCGCGGGGCGAAGGTGCGGCTGCGCCCCGGATCCGGCGCCGCGCCCCAGGACGGCGTCTGGGCCGGCCGCACGGCCACGATCGAGCGGATCTACCGCGACTACGAGGACGGCGTCCACCTGGCGGTCACCGTCGACGACGATCCTGGCCAGGAGCTGATGCGCGACATCGGCCGCTACCTGTACTTCAAGCCCGCCGAGGTGGAGGTGGTTCCGGCATGACCCCAGAGCTCGAGAAGCAGATCCTCGTCGCCGGCGTCGGCAACGCGTGGCTGCAGGACGACGCGTTCGGCGCCGAGGTGGCGCGGCGGCTGGCCGAGCGCGAGCTGCCGTCGGGCGTCAGCGTCATGGACGTCGGCACGAGCGGGCTCGACCTCGCCTACGAGGTCATGCGCGGCTACAGCGCGCTGGTGATCGTCGACGTCAGCAAGCAGGGCGGCGAGCCCGGCACGCTGTACGTGATCGACGTCGAGCCCGACGACGTGCCGTCCGAGATCGAGGACGGCGAGACGATCGACCCGCATTCGATGGACCCGATGACGATGCTGCGCTTCGTCCGCGCGATCGGCGGCTGGCCAGGGCGGGTGCAGGTGATCGCGTGCGAGCCGGCGGTCGTCGAGGACGTCGGCCTCGGGCTCACGCCGGCCGTCGAGGCGGCGGTGGAGCGCGCGATCGCGCTCGTGATGGACACGATCGCGGAGCTGCGGACGGACGCGGCGTACCCGGCCTGATGCACGAGCTGTCGGTCTCCAGCGCGGTGGTGGACACGGTGCTCAAGCACGCCGCCGGCCGGCGCGTGACCGTCGTGTCGCTGCGCATCGGGCACCTGCGCCAGGTCGTGCCGGACTCGCTCGCGTTCTACTTCGAGCTGGTCTCGCGCGAGACGCTGTGCGAGGGGGCGCGGCTGGAGCAGGAGTATGTCCCGGCGCGGCTGCGCTGCGCGGGCTGCGCGAGTGAGTGGGACCCGGAGGACGCGTGGTTCCGCTGCACGCGCTGCGGCGGGCCGGGCGAGGTGATCGCGGGCGACGAGCTCGAGGTCGAGTCGATCGAGGTGGAGGAGGCCGCATGCACCGCGTGAAGGTTCGGGTCGTCGAGGACGCGCTCGACGCGAACAACACGATCGCGCGCGCGAACCGCGACGACTTCGACCGCGCGGGCGTGACCGTCGTGAACCTTATGAGCGCGCCCGGCGCCGGCAAGACCGCGCTGCTCGAGCGCGTCCTCGGGTCGCTCGACGGCGTCCGCGCCGGGGTGCTCGAAGGCGACGTGCAGGGCAGCTACGACGCCGACCGCCTGGCCACCCTGCACGTGCCGGTGACGCAGCTCAACACCGACCCGGGCTTCGGCGGCGAGTGCCATCTGGACGCGAACATGGTCCGCTCGGCGCTGCCCGCGATGCCGCTCGACGACCTCGACCTGCTGGTGATCGAGAACGTCGGCAACCTCGTCTGCCCGGCCGAGTTCCGCGTCGGCGAGGATGCGCGGGTGATGGTCTCCTCGGTCACCGAGGGCGAGGACAAGCCGCTCAAGTACCCGCTGATGTTCCGCACCTGCGAGCTCGTGCTCGTCAACAAGATCGACCTGCTGCCGCACCTGGAGTTCGACCTCGACGCGTTCCTGCACAACCTCGACGCCGTCCATCCCGGCGTGCCGCGGATGCTCGTCAGCGCGCGCACGGGCGAGGGCGTCGACGCGTGGCGGGACTGGCTGATGGAGCTGCCCGGCTGATGGAGGCGGTCGCCGAGCGCCTGGACCAGCTGCTCGCCCGGCGGAGCGAGGCGAACGCGGCGTGGTTCGCCACCGAGGCGGGGCGGCTCGCGGAGCTGTGCCGCGCCATGGCGGTGCGGTTCGCGGCCGGCGGGCGGCTGCTGGCGACCGGCGACGTCTCGGACTCCCGCCACGTCGCCGTCGAGTTCGTGCACCCGGTGATCGTCGGCAAGCGTGCGCTGCCCGCCCTCGCCGTCACGGCACGCGAGCTCGAGCTGCTCGCCGAGCCGGACGACATGGTGATCGGCTTCGGCGCCGACGTGTCCGGGATGGCGGCGCGCGGGTGCCTGGTGATCGATCTCGACCCGCCGGAGGACGACCCGTTCGTGCACCAGGAGCTGGTCGAGACCGGCTACCACGTCCTGTGGGAGCTCGTCCACGTGTTCCTCGAGCACAGCGAGCGCAACGTGCACGACACCGGCGCGGCGAGCTTCCTGTATCCGTTCCTCGGCGAGCGCGAGACCGACGAGGACGCGGTCCTGGAGGACGTGCGCCGCTCGATCCTGATGAAGGCGGAGGAGATCGGCGCGCTGCGCGAGCAGACGCTCGGCGAGGGGCGCGCGACGCTGCTCGCCGCGGCGGACGCGCTGCGCGGGGCCGGCCGCGCGCTCGCGCTCGGCAACGGCGGCTCGGCGACTGATGCGACCGACGTGGTGGCCGACCTGCAGGCGGGCGGCCACCCGGCGATCGACCTCACCGCCGACCCGGCGATCCTGACGGCGATCGCCAACGACGTCGGCGTCGAGGCGATCTTCGCGCGCCAGGTGATCGCCTACGGGCGCCCCGGCGACGCGCTGCTCGCGCTCTCCACCAGTGGTGGCTCGGGGAACGTGATCGCGGCGCTGGTCGAGGCGCGCCGGCGCGGCTTGGTCACGATCGCGCTGGTGGGCTACGACGGCGGGCGGATCGCCGCCGAGCGGCTCGCCGACCACGTCGTCGTCACCCGCTCGCAGCACATCCCGCGCATCCAGGAGGCGCAGGCGAGCGCCTACCACGTCCTCTGCGAGCTGATCGGATGATCCACGCGGCGTTCCGCGGCATCGTCGCCGCCATGGCCATGACCGGGGTGCGCACGCTCGCGCAGCATCTCGGTGTGATCCGCGAGGACCCGCCGGCGCGGGTGGCCCGCAAGCAGGCGAAAGGGCTGCTGCGGTCGGTGCCGCGCAAGCGCCGCGGCGTCGTGGTCGAGCTGATCCACTGGGGCATGGGCGCGGCGTTCGGGCTCGTCTTCGGCCTGCTCTCCGAGCCGATCCGCATGAAGGCGTGGGCCGGCCCGGCGTACGGGTTCCTCGTCTGGCTCGGCTTCGACACGATCGTGGCGCCGGCCCTCGGCCTCAAGCAGCGGCGGTGGCCGCATGGCAAGGAGCGCGCGGTGTTCGTGGTCGACCACCTGCTGTTCGGCCTGGTGTTGAGCGAGATGCGAGCCCGGCCTCGGGAATGACCGCCTTGATCCAGCGCGTGCGCGTGCGGGTGGAGGGCGTCGTGCAGGGCGTCGGCTTCCGGCCGTACGTGCACCGGCTGGCGGGTGAGCTGGGGCTCGCCGGGTTCGTGCGCAACGACGAGCGCGGCGCGGTGATCGAGGTGGAGGGCGAGCCGGGGGCGATCGAGGCGCTGCTCGCGCGCCTGCCCGCCGAGGCGCCGCCGCTGGCCCACGTGGAGGTGGCCGGCGCGGAGGTCGTGCCGGCGCGCGGCGAGGGCGGCTTCGTGATCGCCGAGAGCCACGCCTCCGGGCCGCCCGACGCCCAGGTCTCACCCGACACGGCGACGTGCGCGGCGTGCCTGCGCGAGCTGTTCGACCCTGCCGACCGCCGCTACCGCTACCCGCTCATCAACTGCACCGACTGCGGCCCGCGCTTCACGATCGTCCGCGGCGTCCCGTACGACCGCCCACTGACCACGATGGCCGGCTTCGCGATGTGCGAGCTGTGCGCGGCCGAGTACCACGATCCCGCCAACCGCCGCTTCCACGCCCAGCCGAACGCCTGCCCCACCTGCGGGCCGCAACTAAAGGGGACTGTCCCCCTTACTCGCGCTGTTGCGGTGGTGCAGGCGGGCGGGATCGTCGCGGTGAAGGGGATCGGGGGGTTCCATCTCGCTTGCCTGGCCGGCGACGAGCGGGCGGTGGCGGAGCTGCGGGCGCGCAAGCACCG
>DATDKF010000323.1:0-8997 GCA_036520135.1 Solirubrobacteraceae bacterium | reverse complement strand
TCCCGGCGTTCAACGAGCGCGTGTCGCTTTGGCGCAGGCGCGCCGCGCCTGAAGTGCACGGAGCTCGACCAGACCTGGGAGACACGGGCTGCTCGAGGGGCCCGCGCCACGCGATGTTGCCGCGCCGCCGGGCGCCGCAATGGGAGGCGAGGGGCATAGCGTCTCCCGAATCAGGACGAATCGTCCGGAATCTGCGACCTTTCACCTCGTACGCGCGTCGACCTCGATCGTGGGTATTTGCAGGCTTTCGCCGGCGTTCGAGAGCAGCAACCGCACGACTGAAAATCGTGGTGTCCCCGGTTCGAGTCCGGGTCTCGCCATCTACGAAACGCCTGCAGACGGCGCTACTGCGTCCTGCCTGAGCGAGGCGGCAGACCTTCGAAGCGGCCGGTGCCGCTCGCGATCTCCCAGACGGCGCTCTGGACCACGCTTGGTTGCATCGGTGCGAAGCGGATCTTCAAGCCGCCGTCGGGACAGCGGAACATCGTGATAATCGTCGGACCCGTGCTACCTCCCGTGGTCTTGCCCCCCGGGCAGAACGCCGACTCGCCGATGAAGGACCGATCGAGGACCTCGCCCATGTGGTGTTTCGCGTCGGAGATGCGCGTCTCGATCAGGATCGCGTCGCCGATCACCGGGGCGTCCTGCTCGGCCTCGGCAGGAACCGTGACCGTTCGGACCTCGCCGCCGTTCATCGCCGCAGACCGCGAGGCCAATCGCGGCGACCGCCAACGCCGCCGTGAGCCATCGATCAAGCATCCTCGCCATGGTGCGTCAGCCCTTCGTCCAGGTCCCGGTGAGGATCGAGTCGCGGTCGGCGCAAAGATCCGGCCTGCTCGGCTCGAGCGCGAGCGTCGACCCGCTCGCCTCGAACGTGTACCGCGCCGGGGCCGCGATCTCGGGGCCGCAGAAGGCCCCGACGTCTGGGTTGACGTAGCTCGTCAGGCGAAGCAGGCCGTCCTCGGCGGTCAGGTCCATGGCGATCGTGGTGGGCTCGTCGCTCGAGTCGGTCACCTTGATCACGTCCTGACCGGCGCCTTGGGCGATCACGAGTCGGTACTCGCCCACCGGCGGCAGTGACTGATGGGGTCCGCTCTCGTCGCGGTGGTCGTCGGTGCGCGCGAGGTCCGCCTTGTTCACCTCACGCACGTAGGTGCCGTACGGGGCGGCGATCTTGGCCGCGGCCGTCGCGGCCGGCTTGGCGGCGTTCGACTCCGGATCGTCGCCGGAGCCGCAGCCGGCGGCGAGCGCGGCCGACGCCGCGAGGATGATGGGAATGGTGCGGTTGGTCATGCCGCGAGCCTTGCCCGAGCCGCTGTGGCGACACTAACAACCGGCTAACGGCGCATGTGGCAGGTAGCGTGGCGCCGTGAGCGCCAGGCTCGACTTCCGGCTGCTCGGACCGTTCGACGTCGCGCGCGACGGCGAGGTCGTCGCGATCGGCGGGCTGCGTCGCCGCGCCGTGCTCGCGATGCTGGCGCTCGAGCCCGGCCGCGTCGTCTCGGCTGGTCGCCTGATCGAAGGGGTGTGGGGCGAGGAGCCCCCCAAGACCGCGGCGACCGCGCTGCACGGCCACGTCTCGTACCTGCGACGCGCGCTTGGCCCGGTCATCGTCACACGGGCGCCGGGATACCTGCTCGACGTCGACCCGGCGACGGTCGACGTCCGCCGCTTCGAGGCGGGGCTCGAGCGCGCGCGTGCGTGCCTCGCCGGTGGGGACGCGCGCGCCGCCGCGCGCGCGCTCGACGAGGCGCTTAGGCTGTGGCGCGGAGCGCCGCTCGGCGATCTGGCCGAGGCGCCGTTCGCGACCGGCCTGCTGCCGTCCCTCGAGGAGCTCGGGACGAGCGCGCGCGAGGAGCGGCTGGAGATCGAGCTCGCGCTCGGCCGAGCCGACGAGGCGATCCCCGCGCTGCGGGCGCTGGTCGCCGAACATCCGCTGCGCGAGCGCCCGCGGGGCCAACTCATGGTCGCTCTCTATCGCGCCGGACGACACGCCGAGGCGCTCGAGAGCTACGACGCCGCGCGGCGCGCGCTCTCGGAGGAGCTCGGCATCGAGCCGGGCGAACCCCTGCGCCGCCTGCACGAGGCGATCCTGCGCGAGGACCCGTCACTAGGTCGCGCGCCACGCCGGCCCGCGGGGCCACCGCAATCGGGCCGCGGCTCTCGCCGACGCATCGCCGCACTCGGCGGCGTGGCGGCGCTCGCGGCTGCCGCAGCGGTCGCGGCGATCGCCGGCGGAGGTGCGAACTCCGCGGCGCCACTGCGCGGGAGTGGCGTCGTCCGCATCGACCCCGAAGGGTTGCGCGTGGCGACGGCGATCCCGCTCGACGGCACGCCCACGAACATCGCCGCGGCCGGCGGCCGCGCATGGGTCATCAACGCCGAAGACCAGACGATCTCCGAGCTGTCCGGCTCACGGCGCGTGCGGACCTTCGCCACAGCGGCGAGCCCGGCGGACCTGGCCGCGACGGACGAGGACCTGTGGGTCGCGCAGGGCAGCGCCGAGGCGACCGAGCTCTACGGGTCGAACACGACGAGCGTGGCCCATCTCGCCGGCTCACCGCGTTCCACGCGCGCGACCATCGCGCTGCCGCCGTCCGATCGCGCCCCCTTCTCCGTCCGGCAGGACCGCCTGGCGTTGTCGCGGCGCGCCGTCTGGGTCATCGCCGCCGACGGCGCACTCGTCCGGATCGACCCGCTCAGCGACGAGGTCGTGCGGGTCCTGCCGCTGAAGGCCGATGCGGTCGCCGCCGACGGCGACAGAGCCTGGGTGCTCGGGGCCGATCGCACGCTCGTGCCGGTCGCCGAGCAGGGGACATCGATCGGCATCCCGATCGACGTGCCCGGCATGGGGGACACGTTCGTGACGGCGGGTGCAGGGGCCGTCTGGCTGAGCAACCGGACGACGGGCACGCTCACGCGGATCGATCCCGACGCGCCCCAGCGCGCGCGCACCACCGCCGTCGGCGCGGGCGCCGGCCCGGTCGCGTTCGGCCACGGGGCGGTCTGGGTCGCCGACGGCGGGCGCCGCCGCGTCCTGCGCATCGATCCCGAGACGGCGGCAGTAACGGGCGAGGTCGCGGTCGGCGGCACGCCGCGCGACATCGCGGTGTCGGCGGACGGCGTGTGGGTGAGCGTGAGCTCGCGCGCCACCGCGGCGACAGCCTGCGGGCCAACGGTGCAGGGCGGCGCGCGCGCGGACGCGATCATCGTCGCCGACCTCCCGCTGCGCGGCGGGCCGCGGCGACCGACGCAGGCGATGGCGCGCGCGATCGGCTACGTCGTCAGGCACCACGGCCATCGCGCCGGGCGGACCCGGATCGGCTACCGGGTGTGCGACGACTCGACGGCGCAGTCGAGCACGTTCGACCCCGGCAAGTGCGCCGCCAACGCGCACGCCTATGCCGCCGATCGCCGCGTCGTCGTCGAGGTGGGGCCGTACAACTCACCTTGCGCGGCGCAGCAGCTGCCGATCGCCGCGCAGGCGCCGGGCGGGCCGCTGGCCATGGTGTCGCCGACGAACACGGCCGCGAGCCTCACGCGCGACGTGCGGGCCGGGGACCGGCGCGCCTACGCCCGCGTGATCGGGCGTGACGACCGCCAGGGAGCGGTGATGGCCGGCGAGTTGCGGCGCCGCGGCGTGCGCACGGTGTACGTGGCCGACGACGCCGCCGGCGGACCGACCTACGGCCTGGAACTGGCGGGGTATTTCGCGGCGGCCGCGCGCTCGGCCGGGCTGCGGGTCGTGGGGCGCGGATCCTGGGCCGGCCGCGGCGGTGTCCGTGCGCTGGTGCGGCGCGTGGCGCGCGCACGTCCCGACGCGGTGTACGTGTCGGGCGATCTCGGCGGCGGCGGCCGCGTCATCGACCGGCTGCGCCGCGCGCTGCCGCCGGGCACGACGATCGCGGGCAACGACCTCCTGCTGCCGGTCGCAGGGCTCTTCGAGGCGGCCGGCGAAGCCGCCCGCGGCGTGTTGATCACGACCTCAGTCCTCCCGGTCGCCGCGATGCCGCGGCGCGCGCGAGCGCTCGCGGCGACGCTTGCGCGCGACCAGGGGCGCTCGCGGGTACATCCGTATGCCGTCTACGCAGCCGTGGCGACCGAGGTCGCCATCGACGCGATCGCCCGTTCCGACGGCTCGCGCCGCTCCGTCGGGCGTGCCCTGCTCGCAACGGCGCTCCCGGACGGCGCACTCGGCCCGGTCGCCTTCGACCCACGCGGCGACCTGCGCGAGGCCCCCGTAACGATCCTGCGGGCCGTCCGCGCGGGCGGCTCGCACGAGATCGGATCGACGGAAGGCGCCGAGGTTGTCGCCGTCCGCCGCTAGTACTGCTCCGGCCAGCTTCGAACCTCGAGGGCCCTCCAGCTCCTCACCGCCCGCCGGAGACGACGCGATGACATGGCTGGAGATCGGCCAGGAGCGTGTGATCGACGACGCGGTTAGGCGGCACGCTCGGTCGTCACGGACGGGACGCGACGACTTGGCAGGGCCGTGCGGCCGGTGTTAGCGTCGGTATCCGCTACCGACAGGTCGCGAATGAGGTACGTCTGACCCTGCGCGGAGGTGTCGGATAGGACACGAGAAGTGCTGCCGAACCGAGATCCGCCCGCTCGCATTGAACTAGTGCACGCGAGCGAACGCACGCGTGTGACGCGGGTGTTTTCCCCTGGATTCACGTGCATCCGCAAGGAGCCGCTCGGGCCGGACGCCCAGCAGCGGCTGCGGCTCGAGGTGGCGAAGCTGGAGCGGCTGCGCGGTGTCGTCGGGGTCGCACAACTGGTGGAGCCTCCGCCGTATCCGGAGTCGATCGTGTTGCAGGACGTTGGCGGCACGAGCCTGGCTGGGCTGGCCAAGCCACTGGCAGTCGATGACTTGACCGGACTTGCGGTGGAGCTCGCGAGGGCGGTCGCGGGGATGCACCGCCAGGGCCTGATGCACCGAGACATCAGTCCGGCGAACATCGTGATCTCTCGCGACCGCGCCCCGTGCCTGGTGGACTTCGCGTTGGCGAGCTCGTTCGCCGAGATCCGTCCCGAGTTCACGCACCACACCGAGGTCTTGGGGACGTTGGCGTATATCGCGCCGGAGCAGACCGGCCGGACAGGGCGGTCGGTGGATCAGCGTGCCGATCTGTA
Source organism: Solirubrobacteraceae bacterium (assembly GCA_036520135.1). Taxonomy (GTDB): domain Bacteria; phylum Actinomycetota; class Thermoleophilia; order Solirubrobacterales; family Solirubrobacteraceae; genus DASSUW01. The sequence goes on along the minus strand of DATDKF010000323.1, from coordinate 3,861 downwards.
CGCGCTGGGCGCCACGTTGTACGAGCTGGCGACGGGTGAGCCGCCGTTCGGCTCCGGCGGCCTCTTGCGGCTCATCCACGATCATCTGGCTCGGGTGCCGGTCCCGCCTGCCGAGGTCAACCCGGCCGTGCCCGGGTCCTTTTCCGAGATCGTCATGCATCTGCTGGAGAAGGAACCGGACAACCGCTACCAGACGGCCGATGGCCTCATCTACGACCTGGAGCGGTTGCGGGACGCCGACCCGCGTGCGGCGGCTGCGCTGGGGGTCGGCGAGCATGATGTTCCGCTGCGGTTGCTGCCGCCGTCGCGGTTGGTGGGGCGTGACGCAGAGGTGGCGGCGCTGGAGGCGGCGTTTGCGGAGGCGGTGTCGGGCGGGTGTCGTGGGGTGCTGGTCGGTGGCGCGGCGGGGGTGGGCAAGACGGCGTTGGTCGATGAGCTGCGGTCGGTGGTGACGAGCGCTGATGGCTGGTTTGTGGCCGGCAAGTTCGACCAGTACCGACGCGACCTGGAGTTCGACGCGGTCCGTCAGGCGCTACGGGCCCTGGGTCGGCTGTTGCTTGCAGAGCCCGAGGCCGAGCTCGAGGAGGTGCGCTCGCGGATCCTGCAGACGGTCGGCGCCAACGCGGGTCTGTTGACCGCGACGGTGCCGGAGTTCGCGGCGCTGCTGGCGGTGCCGCCCGATGCCGGGGATCCGCTGACCGCACAGGCTCGGGCGCAGCGAACGGCTTTGCAGGTGCTGCGGGCGGTCGCGTCGCGGAAACGGCCGCTGGTGGTGTTTGTCGATGACCTGCAGTGGGCGGGGCGCACGCCGCTCGGTGCCGTAGACGTGGTGCTGAGCGAGGAGCCGGTCGACGGCCTGTTGCTCGTGGGCGCGTACCGTGAAGGCGACGTGGACGCGGGGCATCCACTGGCGGCCCCGCTGTCACGATGGCGTGACCAGGCCGGAGTGCAGCACCTACGACTGGTCAACCTGCCCGCGCCGAGTCTCGGCACGATGGTGGCGGAGATGCTGCACGCGGACCGGGCCACGGCGGCGGGCTTGGTTGAGGTGATCGAACCGCACACGAGCGGCAATCCGTACGCGACCGTGGAGCTGCTCAACGCGCTGCGCCGCGACGGCGCGCTGAGCGCGACGGCCGCCGGGTGGCGGTGGGACGAGGCCGCCGTGCGAGCTCATCTGGGTCAGTCCGAGGTGGCGGGGCTGCCGGGGGCGCGACTCGGCGCCGTGCCGTCGGCGTCCCGGCAGCTGGTGGAGGCGATGGCGTGTCTTGGCGGGCGAGCCGAGCTGAGCCTGCTGCAGGCCGCGACCGGCGAGCCGGCGGGCGTGGTGGAACAGCGGCTGGCGCCCGCCCTCGACGAGGGCCTGCTGGTGATGGAGCCCGGGGCGCAACCAACGGTGGGGTTTCGCCACGACCGGATCCGCGAGGCGATCCGGGGCCGGCTGGACCCCCAGCGGCGACGCACCCTGCAGCTGGACCTGGCGCGGCGGCTTGCGCCGGTTCCGGAGCTCTTCGCGGTGGCAGCCGAGCAGTACCTGCCGGTCGCCGGCGCGGTCGGCGACCCCGGAGAGCGGCGCGTGGTGGTGGGGCTGCTGCGGCGCGCCGCCGACCAGGCAGCGCTGATCGGCGACTACGAGCTGGTGAACGCGCTGCTGGGGGCCGCGCTGCGGTTGGTCGACCCGGCTGACGCCGCCACGGTGGTCGAGGTGCGCACCGGCCGCCACGCCGCCCTGTTCGGCCTGGCGCGGTTAGAGGAGGCGGACGAGGAGTACCGCACGATCGAGGAACTGTGCCCCACTGCGCTGGGCCGCGCGGATGCGACGGCGGTGCAGGTGCGCAGCCTCAGCCACCGCAACCGCTTCGCCGAGGCGAACGCGCTCGGCCTGGAGTCGCTGCGCGAGTGCGGCATCACCGTTCCGGCCGCCGGTGGGTTCTCGGCCGAGCTCGAGCAACAGTTCGACCGCCTGTACCGGTGGCTGGACGGCAGCGACGCTGCCGACGATCTCGCTCGCGCCGAGCTCACCGACCCCACGCTGCTGGCCACGACCCGTCTGATCGACGCAGCCCTGCCGACGGCCTACTTCGTCGCCGACCCCGCCATGATCGCCTGGCTGGCTCTGGAGGCGCTGCGGATCTGGATCGTTCACGGCCCGGGCCCTACCCTGGTCGGGCCGGCCGGCCACGCCGCCTACCACACTGGGCCGCAGCGCGGCGACTACGCCGCCGGGTACCGGGCGTTGCAGCGGATCGTGGCGCTGGGCGAGGCCCGCGGCTACGAGCCCGGCACCTCGCAGGCGCGCCACATGTTCGCTGCCATCAGCTGCTGGTACGAGCCGATCGAGAACGGTGTCCACGCGGCTCAGCGGGCCCGGGAAGGGCTCATCGCGGGGGCCGACCTGGCCTACGCCGGCTACACCTACCAGCTGGCCGTGCCGTACCTGGTGGACTGCGCGCCGTCGCTAGAGAGCTTTGTCGCCGAGGTCGAGTCGGGGCTCACGTTCCTACGCCGGACCGGCGACGAGCTCACCGGCCAGTGGCTCGACAGCTACCAGTGGCTGGCCCGTGTGCTGCGCGGCGAAAGCTCCGCCGCGGCGAGCGAGGCGATCCCCGTCGACCGCCACGCCGACAACCCCCTGCCGCTTCTCTACGCGCATCTCAGCCACGGCATCGTCGCCGCCATCTTCGGTGATCCGGTCGGCCTGGCGCAGCACAGCGCGGCGGCGATGGCGCTCCTCCCGGCCGCCGCCGGGTCCTACGCAACGGCCGTCGCCCGCGTGCTGCATGGGCTGGCCCTCGCCGCGCAGGCCCGCGCGACGGACGGTGACGAGCGCGGCGATCTGCTGTCTGAGCTGGACGAGGTGACGCGCTGGCTGGCCGCCCGCGCCGAGGATGCGCCGGACAATTTCCTGCACCTGCTGCGGCTGGTCGAGGCCGAGCGGGCGTGGGCGGCCATGGCACCGGGCCCTGATCGCCGAACGCGCCGCCCGCTTCTATCTCGCCCACGGCGTCGAAGACCACGGCTACGACCTTCTCGCCCAGGCCCGCCACGACTACCTCGCATGGGGCGCAACCGCGAAGGTCGACCAGCTGGCCTGGGCCTATCCGACCCTGCGACCACAGGCCGACGCGACCACCGGGGACGGCGGCGACGAGCCCGCTGATCGTCCCCATTACCGCCCGACCGTCACGACCGGGACGATCGACCTGCTCGGGATTCTGTCCGCGTCCCAGGCGCTCAGCTCGGAGACGAGTATCCAACGGCTGCACGCGCGCGTAGTCGAGGTGCTAGGGGCGATGACCGGCGCCACCGGCGTCCACCTCCTGCTTTGGAGCGATGAGCGACAAGACTGGCTGCTCCCCGCACCCGATACCGGCGACATCATTCCGGTAAACGGCACCGGCCACGAACACGCGGCCCCGATGTCCGTGCTGCGATACGCCCAGCGGACGCGGGAACCGCTGGTCGTGGCCGATGCCACCGGCGACGACCGCTTCACCCGCGACCCCTACTTCACCGACAGAAGCTGCTGCTCGCTGATGGCTGTCCCGATCCTCCGCCGCGGCACGCTGAGGGCGGTACTGATGCTGGAGAACCGCCTGATCCGCGGCGCGTTCTCTACCGAGCGGCTCGACGCGGTCAAGCTGATCGCCGGCCAACTCGCCGTCTCGCTCGACAACACCCAGCTGTACGCCGAGCTCGCCAGCTCGCGCGCGCGGATCGTCGCCGCCGGCGACCAGGTGCGCCGGCGCATCGGGCGGGACCTTCACGACGGCGCCCAGCAGCGGCTCGTCCACACGATCATCACGCTCAAGCTCGCCCAGCGGGCGCTCGACGACGGCAGGCCGGTCGCGGAGTTCGTCG
>DATDKF010000322.1:0-17214 GCA_036520135.1 Solirubrobacteraceae bacterium | reverse complement strand
TCCGGGGGGCGGGTAGTGTCCGGAACCATGACCCGCTCCCTGCTCGTGCTCGCTCTCGGACTCGCGATGCTCGCCGCCGGCTGCGGCGGCGGGGACGACAGCGGCGGCGGCGACAGCGGGGGCGGCGAAGCCATGAGCCAGGAGGAGTTCGTCGCCGCCGCCAACAAGATCTGCCGCGAGGGCTCGGAGAAGATCAACGCCAAGACCCAGGAGGTCCAGAGCAAGATCCAGGACGCCAAGACTGCCGAGGACCAGCAGAAGGCGGTCGCCGACGTGCTCGAGGAGACCGCGCAGGAGTACGACCCCTACCTGGAGCGGCTCGCCGACCTCAACCCGCCCGAGGACGTCTCGGCCGAGTGGGACAAGTTCCTCGGCGGCGTCAACGACGCGTTCGACCTGATCCCGGACCTCGCGGACGCGACCCGCGACGGCGACCGCGACAAGCTCTCCGAGCTGACCACGAAGTTCTCCCAGATCGCCGGCGACACCCGGCCGTTCGCGCAGAAGTACAAGCTCGACGACTGCCTGCCGGAGAACTCGCCGTCGAGCTAGTCCCCGACGCCGTTGAGCGTGTCGACGACCTGGAACAGGTCGCCCTCGCGATAGAAGTCGACGGCGACGAGGTTCGGGAAGTGCCGGCGCACGCGGCGGCACTCGCGCATCCGGGCCAGCAGCGGGTCGTAGGCGTTGACCTTCGCCGCGTTGGAGGGCAGCGGCACCGGGTCGGTCGTGATCCAGTGGTTGACGAGGAAGATCGGCGCCTCGGCCGGGCCGCGGTTCTGCCGGCAGGACGCCGCGAGGTTCGCCGGCGCGGTCAGCTGCTCGGGCCGCGAGAACCCGAACGGCGTCTCCATCGTGATGCGCTCGTACGCGGGGTGGTACCAGGGCGCCGCGCCGGCGTGGTTCTCGGCGAGGAAGACGATCCGCTGGTCGCTGTCGATCATCTCCCGCAGCGTCGGCCAGTGGTCGACCGGCCCACGGTAGGCGAGCTCGCCGAGGCCCGCGTCGTCGACGGCCTTCACGAAGTCGGCGGGCGTCACGTAGTCCTGGTTGATGACCACGACGACGTCGTCCGGATGCGAGACCAGGAACGTGCGCAGGTCGCGCAGCACCGGCTCGAGCGCGGTCGCCCCGAGCTCGCAGAACGTGTGGCAGAGGTACATGCCGCGCTCGCCCTCGCCCTCGAAGCCAAGGCGGTCGCGCAGGCGCAGCGCGGCGTCGACCGCCTCGGGGCTCACGCCGTCCTGCGCGGCGGCGGCGTGCTCCTCGGCGCGGGTCCCGAAGTAGGTGCGCAGCTTCCCGTTCGGCAACCGGTCGGCGTAGTGGGTGTCGATCAGCAGGCCGCGAATCCCGTCGTGGAGCTGGTCGGCGATCGGCGCCTCCTGCATCGACGAGTACCAGCCGGGCAGCGGGACGGACATCGAGTTGTGGGTCGCCGCCAGCGCGACGTCCTCCAGCGAGCGGTCACAGAGCTCGACGTGCCCGTTGCAGCCGCCCCGCGCCGGGGCGGCGGTCGTCACGCCCCCGGTGCCGGCGAACACGGCGATCGCGCCCGCGATGACGACCGCGGCGGTCACCGGCGCAAATAGCCGGCGCCGCTGCCGCGGGCGCGGCACCGCCTCGACGTCCTCCTCGTCCGCGGGCGGGCGGTAGACGACGCGCAGGACCGCGGTCGCGCCCTCGTAGACGAGGTACGCGCCGAGCGCGGTCATCAACAGCTGCAGCACGGCGTCGCGGGCGACAAGGACGAACAGACCGATCGCCACGAGGACGGCGCCGCGCAGCGCGCGCAGGGCGGGCGTCCGCGGCTCGGCGGTCGCCCACCCGACGGTGCGTCGCATCGGCGCGCCGAGCTCGACCGGTCGGATCAGCGACGCGGCGGCGGCCGCGACGATCGCGCCCGAGATCGCCAGGATCCAGCCCGCGTTGCGCAGGTCGCCGAGGAACGCGTCCCAGACCGCGCGCGCTGCCGCCTGCTCGTCGGGGTCCTCGAGCCGGTTCACGGCGATCGATCGGCCGACGCCGAGCGCGACGACCAACAGCACGCCCGTGCACGCGGCGCCGATCCCCAGCGCGACGACCGCGCGCCGGCGGTCGGGCGCCACCGCGATCGCCGCGCCCACGAGCACCACCCCGAGGACGAGCAGCAGCAGCGCGAGCAGCTTGATGTCGTCGGCGATCCGCGCCGCCGTCGCGCTCGCGCTGCCGATGTCGGCGGTGATGAGCGAGACGCCCCCGGTGCGCTCGAGGTCGTCGGCGAGCTTCGGGCGCAGCACCTGGACCGCGGCGGCGAGCACCGTCCCGACGTCGGCGACCGTCAGCGTCAGGGTGTTCTGGTCGCGCAGGAACAGCGCTCGGTGCACGTCGCGGACGCCCGACCGGAACAGCGCCGTGAACGCCGGGCTGGTCACGACGTCGCCGGTGATCGACTCGATGATCGGGCGCGCGGCGATCAGGTCGCGGTTGTTCTTGAGCACGACCTGGTCGGTGATCCGCTCCGCGATCAGCGTGCTGACGCTGTCCGCGCGCAGCGCCTCGGTGGCGCGGTTGGCGAACTGGTCGGAGTCCACCAGCGCGTGCCGCGCGTAGCCGGCGACGAGCGCGAGCAGCATGACCAGCGAGGCGACGACGACGAGCCCCTGAGCCAGCAGCCGGCGGGACCGCACCGAGCCCACAGCCGAACGGTACGGCAATCGGGAGTCGGTATTACGGTGGTGCAGCGGATGTGCCGGGCCGCGGGCGCGCGTACGGTCACTGGACGATCAAATCCCACCAGGAGCGTTCCAGTGAAGACCTTCGTCATCGAGCGTGAGATCCCGGGTGCCAGCCAGCTGAGCGACGAGGAGCTGCGCGGCATCACCACTACGTCCAACGGCGCGGTGGCCGACCTCAACAAGCCGTACAAGTGGCTTCACAGCTACGTGGCCGGCGACAAGATCTACTGCGTCCACCAGGCCGAGACCGAGGACGTCATCCGCGAGCACGCGTCGCGCGGCGGCTTCCCGGCCAACCTCGTGGCCGAGGTCGTCGCGGTGGTCGACAGCACCGGCCCGCGCGATCTCCCGCGATAGGGGTCAACCGTACTGACCGCGACCCCGCGGCCGATTTACACTCGGGCGGTGAGCCACGGCGTCCTGATCGAACGCGCATCAGCGCGCGCGTGGCTCGAGCCCGAGCTGGCCGCCGCGCTCGGTGGCCGCGGCTCGCTGGTGCTGTTGGCCGGCGAGGCCGGCGTCGGCAAGACGCGCTTCGCCGAGGAGGCCGTCGCGGCGGCGGACGCGCACTTCCTGCGCGGCGCCGCCCGCCCGGGCGGCCTCGCGTACGGGCCGGTCACATCGGCGCTCCGCGGGTTCATGCGCGTCGTGCCCGAGGCGCTGTCGGCGCACGGGCCGCTGCGCAGCCACCTCGCGCTGCTCCTCCCCGAGCTCGGCCGCGCCGCCGAAGAGAGCGACCGCGCCACACTGTTCGAGGCGATCCGCTGGAGCCTGGCCGAGGTGGCCGCCGACCGGCCCGCCGTCGTGCTGCTCGACGACCTGCAGTGGTCCGACGACACGACACTCGAGCTGCTGGCCGCGCTGGCCGGCTCGCTGCGCGAGCTGCCGATCCTCGTGCTCGCCGCCTACCGGTCGGACGAGATCCCGCGCACCCATCCGCTGCGGCGGCTGCGCAACGAGCTGCGCCGCAACCGCATGCTGCGGGAGCTCACGATCGAGCCGCTCAGCGCGAGTGGCACCGCGACGCTGGCCGAGGACGTGCTCGGCAGCGCCGTGGGCGAGCGGCTCGCCGCCACGCTGTACGACCGCACCCACGGCATCCCGTTCTTCGTCGAGGAGCTCGCCGCCGCTCTCGAGACCGGCGGGCGCCTGCAGCCCGGCGCCGACGGGCTCGAGCTGGCGCTCGACGCCGCCGTCCCGCTGCCGCAGACGATCCGCGACGCCGTGCTGCTGCGCGCCGGCGACCTGTCGCTGATCGGGCGCGTGACCGCCGAGGCGGCGTCGGTGGCGGGCGTGCGCTTCGACGTCGAGCTGCTCGCGGCGATCGACCGCGAGGCCGGGCTCGACGAGTTGGTGTCCGGCGGCCTGATCGTCGAGCTCGCGTCCGGCGAGGCGGCGTTCCGGCACCCGCTCGCGCGCGACGCGATCTACGAGGACGTGCCGTGGCTGCGCCGGCGCGCGCTGCACCGCCAGCTCGCCGCAGCGCTCGAGGCGCGCGGCGGCGGCCACGCCGAGGTGGCCGCCCACTGGCAGGCGGCACGCGACGGCGCGCGGGCGCTGGACGCACTCGTGCGCGCCGTCGAGGAGCGCGCGGCCGTACACGCCTACCGCGACGCGGCGCGGCTCGGCCGCCAGGCGCTCGACATGTGGCCGGAGGGCGAGCGCGGCGCAGAGCGGATCACCCTGCTCGAGCGCCACGCCCGCGTCGCCGAGCTGTCCGGCGAGCTGAGCGACGCGGCGCGCGCGCAGCGCGAGGTCGTCGCGACCCGCCGCTCCGAGGGCGCCGGCCGCCTGCTCCCCGACGCCGAGCGGCGGCTGGCCGCGCTCTACGAGCTCCAGGGCGACCTGGAGCGCGCACGCGCCGCCCGCATCGTCGCCGCCGACGCGTTCGCCGCCAACGGGCTGCCGGGCGAGGCGGCGGCCGAGCGGCTGATCGCGGCTTGCTCGCTGCACATCGTCGGTCGGTACGGCGACGCTGCACCGCTCATCGACCAGGCCGGCGAGGAGGCGGCGCGCGCGGAGCGCGTGGACCTGCGCGCGCGCGTGCTCGGCCTGCACGGGGTCGGGCGCGTCAAGCGCGGCGAGTTCGACGCGGGCATGCAGGCGATCCGCGCGGGCCTCTCGCTGGCGCTCGAGCACGAGCTGCCGGTCGAGGCGGCGGAGGTCTACCAGCGGCTCGCCTCGGCGTACGAGATCGCCGGCGACTACGGCGACGCGCGCGACGCGCTCGCCACGGCGGTCGGCTTCTGCGAGGCGAACGGCGCCGACGCGCTCGCGCACACGTGCCTGAGCTGCATGGTCTACGTGCTGCGCGAGCTGGGCGAGTGGGACGGCTCGGCCGAGATCGCCGAGGAGCTGCGCGCGAGCGACCCGGGCGTGGGCAACATGCTGGTCGCCGAGGGCAACCTCGGGTCGATCCACGCGTTCCGCGGCGACTGGGCCGCCGCGCGGCCGCTGCTCGTGCAGACGCTCGACGGCTCCGTGCGGCGCGACGTGCTCGCGATGGGCCTGGACAGCGCCGCGTCGCTCGCCTATCTGGAGGAGCATGTCGGCGACCTCGAGCACGCCCGCGAGCACTGCCGGTTCGTGCTCGACCGCTGGGAGCGCAGCGAGGACCATCATTACGCGGTCTGGTGCCTGCGCTGGGCGGCGAGCTTCCTCGCCCGCCACGGCTGGCTCGCCGACGCGCGCGCGTGCGTGGACGCGCTGGCGAGCGTCGCGGCGACCACCGGTCACGCCGACGTGCTCGCCGCGCTCGCGCACGCGCTCGGCGAGATCGCGCTCGCGGAAGGGCATCCCGACGCGGCCGCGCAGCAGATCGTCCGCGCGGCCGACCTGCACGCCGGCCTCGACATCCCGTTCGAGCGGGCCCAGATTCAGGTTCGCGCCGGAGTCGCGCTCGCGGCGGCGGGCGAGCGCGAGGCCGCGGTCGAGCGGCTCGTCGAGGCGCACCGCACCGCCCGCCGGCTCGGCGCCGCGCCGCTGGCGTCCGAGGCGGCCGAGGAGCTGGCCAAGCTCGGCGAGTCGATCGAACGGCGGCTCGGCCGGCGCGCCGCGGCCGCGCACGAGAACGCCGGCCTCTCGCACCGCGAGCTCGAGGTCATGCGCCACGTCGCCACCGGCCGTACGAACCGCGAGATCGCCACCGAGCTGTTCCTCAGCCCGCGCACGGTCGATATGCACGTGCGCAACATCCTCACCAAGCTCCGCGTACGCTCGCGCACCGAGGCCGCCGCCAAGGCCAGCAACCTCGGCCTGCTCGCCTAGAGCCAGCCGCGCTCCTCGGCCACGCGGATCGCCTCGATCCGGCTGTCGACATCGAGCTTCTGCATGATCGCGGACAGGTAGTTGCGCGTCGTGCCGGGGGACAGGTGCAGCGCGGCGGCGAGCTCCGCGACCGTGCCGTGGCGGCGCGATGCGGCCAGCACCTCCTGCTCGCGCGCGGTCAGCGGGTTCTCGCCCTGGCTGAGCGCGGTGGCGGCGAGCCCGGGGTCGACGACGCGCTGGCCGGCGTGCGCGGCGCGGATCGCGCGAGCCAGCTCGGCGGCCGGCGCGTCCTTGAGCAGGAACCCCGCCGCCCCGGCCTCCATCGCGCGGCGCAGGTAGCCGGGGCGGTTGAACGTGGTGAGCATCACGACGCGCACGGTCGGCAGCGCGTCGCGCAGGACGGCCGCGACCTCGAGGCCGTCCATGCCCGGGAGCCCGATGTCGAGCAGCGCGACGTCGGGCGAGGCGGCCGCGGCGGCCGCGAGGACCTCGTCCCCGCGGCCGGCCTCGGCCACGACCTCGAGATCCTCCTCCAGGCCGAGCAGGCTCGCGAGCGCGCCGCGCACCATCGCTTGGTCCTCGGCGAGCAGGACGCGGATCACGCCCCGGGCACCCGCACCCTGAGCCGGAAGCCGCCGCCCGGGCCCGCGCCCGCCTCGACCGTGCCGCCGACCGACTGGACACGCTCGCGCAGCCCGGTCAGCCCGTTGCCGCCCGGCCGCGCGGGAGGAGCGCCGCGGCCGTCGTCCGCGATCTCGAGCACGCCGTCGCGGACGGTGATCGCGGCGTGGCGTGCGCCGCTGTGGCGGATCGCGTTCGTCGCGCCCTCGCGCACCGCCCAGGCGAGCACGGACTCGACCTCGGGGTCGAGCGGCTCGTCGGGTCCTTCGACGCGGAGCTCGATCCCGGCGGCCTCGAGCGCGACACGCGCGCCGGCCATCTCGCTGGGGAGCGACGGCCGCCGGTAGCCGTCGACCGCCTCGCGGACCTGGCTCAGCGCGCTGCGGGTGAGCTCGCGGATCTGCTCGACCTCGACCGCCGCGTCGTCGACGCGCTCGGGCAGGAGCTTGCCCGCCAGCTCGGCCTTGAGCGCGATCAGGGACAGGTCGTGGCCGAGCAGGTCGTGCAGGTCGCGCGCGAAGCGCAGCCGCTCGTCGGCGACCGCCATCTCGGCGAGCTCCGCGCGGGCGTCGCGCAGCGCGACGTTGGTGCGCAGCAGGCCGCCGATCAGCATCCACAGCGCCGCGGTCGCGAAGACCGTGCTCGTCACGCCCCAGAACAGTGCGGCGTTCGGGTCGGTCAGCGCGATCGTCGCCGCGGCGAGCGCGGTGATCGCGGCCACCGCCTTGGCGCTGGCGAGCCCGGGGAGCCGCACGCTGGCGGCCGACCCGGTCCACACGAACAGCCACGCGAACCCGTCGTCGATGCCGAGCGTGAGGCCGACGGCGATCGCCAGCATCGCGAGGACCGGCGGTAGCACCGGGCGGGTGGTCATCACGGTGTAGAGGAACAGGGGCGCGAACGCCGCCATGGCGACGGCGACCACGGAGATCTGCCAGGCCTCGGGCTCCGTGGTCGCGAAGCTGGCGATCGGGGCCCACAGCCAGAGCGCACCGAAGACCGGCCCAGCGATGGCCCAGAATCGGCCCCAGCGGGCGTTGGTGTCACACAGTGCGTCGTTCATGCCGGACACGCTAGGTCGAGGCCAGCGCTCCTACCAGTGTCGCGCGTCCTCACTTCGGCATGACAATCGTCACGCCGCGCGCGCCATGTGCGCGAGCGTGCGTGGCGCGAACAGCGTCACCGGCGACCGGCGGCGGGAGCCGATCGCCTCGAACGTGCGCCAGACGACGTCGTCGTCCACGGACGCGCGGTACATCGCGCGCTCGAGCGGGTTCGCCGGGCGCCCCGACGCGAGGTCGGAGATGAAGAAGTGGTGCGGCCGGGCACGCCCGCCATCCGCGCGAGCCGCGTGTCGCGCCCGTCGGCGGCGACGACGAGCCTCCCGCGCAGCTCGCGGCGCGCGCGGGCGCGATCTTCGACGACGACGCCACCCGGGACCAGCGCGGTCGCCGTCGCGCCGAGCATGAGCTCGACGCCGGGCGTGTCGGCGGTCATCCGGCGCAGCAGCGGGTCGAGCACCCGGCGTGTGACGTTGTAGCCGTACGGCGTGTCGCCGCGGTGGTCTCCTCGACCAGCCAGGCGGCGCTCTGGAACGCCCAGCCGCAGCCGACGCCCCACAGCGGGTCGGACGCCAGCGCGGCATCGCCTACGAACGCCAGCCCCGGGCGCGCCGCCGGCCGCGACACGTTCGGCATCTCGAGCTTGCCGACGAACGGGGACTCGCGCGTGGCGCCGCTCAGGTCGGGCGCGTCGGGCAGCGCCGCGACGTACCGCAGGTAGGCGCCTTCCAGGTCGGCCCGGAACTCGGGCAGGCGGTCGCGGTGCGGGCCGATCATCACGAGGCAGAGCCCGTCCTCGTTCGGGAACGTGTACGCGCAGTCGGGCTCCATGAACCACATCCGCGAGCGGTCGCCGGCCGGCGCCACCCCGCGCCAGTACGCCCAGTAGAAGAAGCGGTTGTGCGGGCGCACGCGGCCGGGCACGCCGGCCATCCGCGCGAGCCGCGTGTCGCGCCCGTCGGCGGCGACGACGAGCCTCCCGCGCAGCTCGCGGCGTGCGCGGGCGCGGTCCTCGACGACGACGCCCCCCGGGATCAGCGCGGTTGCCGTCGCGCCGAGCATGAGTTCGACGCCGGGCGTGTCGGCGGTCATCCGGCGCAGCAGCGGGTCGAGCACCCGGCGCGTGACGTTGTAGCCGTACGGCGTGTCGCCGCGGTGGGGGATCCAGCCGCCGTACGGCGTCCACAGGTCGACCGAGTTGCGTACCGCACCGCGCTCCTCGATCAGCGACGCGAGCCCGAGCTTCTCGATCGTCGACGTCGCGCTGGACTGGATGAAGTGCGTGCAGACGGTCTTGTGGGCGTCGATGTCCGGGCGCTTCTCGACGAGCGCCACGCGCGCGCCGCGCTCCGCGTACAGCCGCGCCGCCGTGCAGCCGGCGACGCTCGCGCCGACGATCACGGCTTCGAAGTCGCGGTCGGCGGCCACCCTCCGACACTACGCCCGCGGCCCGGCGCGCTGCAAGACGAGCGCGTAGTCTCCCGCGACCGATGCAACTCGCCGTCCAGCTCTACACGCTGCGCCATGCGCTCGAGGCCGACCTGGAGGGGACGTTGGCGGCGCTCGCTGAGGCTGGGGCGCACGACGTCGAGCTCGCCGGGTTCTACGACCGCACGCCCGCCGAGCTGCGCGCCGCGCTCGACGCCGCCGGCCTGGCCGCGATCGCCGGGCACGTGCCGATCGAGGCGTTCGAGAGCGCGCCCGACCGCGTGATCGCGGCGGCGGAGGTGGTCGGGACGGAGACGCTCGTGGTGCCGTGGGTGCCGCCGCCCGAGACGGCGGAGGAGGCGGACGCGACGCTCGCGCGGATCGTCGCCGCCTCGGAGGTCGCGGGCGGCGCCGGGCTCGGCTTCGCGTACCACAACCACGACTTCGAGTTCCGCCCGCTCGACGACGGCAGCGACCTCTGGAGCCGGATCACCGGCGCCGGCCTGCCGCACGAGCCCGACGTCGGCTGGCTGACCGTCGCGGGCCGCGATCCCGTCACGGTGCTCGGCGAGCTGGCCGGCCGCTGCCCGCTCGTGCACGCCAAGGACGTGCGCCGCAAGGCCGACGGCACCTGGGAGGACGTGATCGCGGGCGACGGCGACCTCGACTGGCCGGAGATCGTCGCGGCCTCGGTCGCGGCCGGCGCCACGCGGATCGTGGTCGAGCTCGACAACCCCTCCGAGCATCCTCTGGACGACGTCGCGCTGTCGCTGGCGACGCTGCGCGACGCGCTGCCGTGAGCGAGCTGGGCGTCGGGCTGGTCGGCTGCGGGAACGTCAGCGGCCAGTATCTGCCGAACGGGCCGCGCCTCGCGGGACTGCGGTTCGTCGCGTGCGCCGACGTCGACGCGGCGGCGGCCGAGCGGGTCGCGGGCAAGTGGGGGCTTCACGCGTGCAGCCCGGAGGCGCTGCTGGGGCGCGACGACGTCGACGTCGTCCTGAACCTGACGCCGCCGGACTTCCACGCCGAGGTCGCGCTGCGGGCGATCGGCGCCCGCAAGCACGTGTACACCGAGAAGCCGCTGGCCACGAGCGTCGAGCGCGGGCGCGCGGTGCTCGACGCGGCCGCCGCGGGCGGCGTGCTCGTCGGCTGCGCGCCCGACACGTTCCTCGGGGCCGGCATCCAGACGCTCAAACAGGCGATCGCCGCGGGCGCGATCGGCGCGCCCGCGATCGCGCAGGTGCGCATGCTCGCCAGGCCGCCGGAGGCCTGGCACCCGTCGCCGGCGTTCCTCTACGCGGATCTCGCCGGCCCGCTGCTCGACATCGGGCCCTACGGGGTGGCGACGGCGGTCGAGCTCGTCGGCCGGGTCCGGCGCGTCACGGCGCTCGCGGCGCGGCCGCGCGAGGCGGCGCGGACGGCGGCGGGCGTCGACTTCCCGATCGTCGAGCCGACACGCGTGGCGGCGGTGCTCGAACACGACGGCGGCGTCCTCACCACGCTGGCCACGAGCTTCGACGCCGACGGCCCGGCGCGCCACGGAATCGAGGTGTCCGGCAGCGAGGGCACGCTCGTCGGCGGCGATCCGAACACGTTCGACGGGCCGGTGGCGCTGCGGCGCGCGCACGGCGAGGACGAGCCGCTCGCGCTCGTGTCCGAGTGGCGGCACAACGCGCGCGGCCTCGGGCTGCAGGACCTCTGCCGCGCGGTCCGCGACGGCAGGCCGCAGCGCGCGAGCGGCGCGCTCGGGCTGCACGTGCTCGAGGTGCTGCTGGCGATCCGCGACTCGGCGCGCGACGGAGCGGCGATCACGATCGGCTGATGTCGGAGCTGGCGGGCGAGCAGGAGCACCTCGACCGCACGTACGCGGCGTACGACGCGCTGCTCGAGGCGCTGTCGGTCTCCCGGCGCGATCGGCACGGCGACGACTTCACCGAGGAGGTGCTCGAACAGATGCGGCTCGAGCGGCTGCGGGCGTACACGAGCGCGAGCGGGCCGCTGTACTTCGGGCGCATCGACCGCGACGGAGCGGCGCCGCTCTACATCGGCCGCCACGCGGTCGCCGCCCCCGACAACGAGCTGCTGGCGATCAACTGGCGCGCTCCGGCGGCGGAGGCGTTCTACGCGGCGACGACGGCCGACCCGCGCGGGCTCACGCGCCGCCGCCGGCTCGACATCGAGGACCGGACGGTGCTCGGGTTCGTCGACGAGCAGCTCGTGGCCGGCGGCGAGGAGCACCTGACCGAGGCGATCGTCGAGGACATCACGCGCCAGCGGGTCGGCGAGATGCGCCAGATCATCTCGACGATCACGCCCGAGCAGTACGAGCTGATCACCAAGCGGCTCGACGGGACGCTGGTCGTACAGGGCGGCCCGGGCACCGGCAAGACCGCGGTCGGGCTGCACCGCGCCGCGTGGCTCCTGTACGCCGACCGCCAGCTCGCGCGCGAGGGGGTGCTCGTCGTCGGGCCGAACCGCGTGTTCATCGCCTACATCGCGCAGGTGCTGCCGTCGCTGGGCGAGCAGAGCGTCGAGCAGCGGCCGATCGACGCGCTGGTGTCGGGCCGGCCGTGGGCGAGCGGGGACAGCGAGGAGCTGGCCACGCTGCTCGGGAGCGGCCGCATGGCGGTGCTGCTGTCGCGGCTGCTGTGGGAGCGGGTCGTGCTGCCCGAAGAGCCGACATCGGTCGAGGTCGCGCGCGTCACGCTCGCGGTGACGCCCGAGGAGGTCGCCGATCTCGTGGCGGAGGCGCAGGGCCGCCGGACCTACCAGGTGGGGCGCGAGCGCTTCCGCAACCGGCTTGCCGACCGTGTCGTGACCCAGGTGATGGAGCGGGCGCGCGGGGGCCGCGCGGCCGATCCGGCGGCCGTCGCGTCGGCGGTCCGGCAGACGAAGGAGTACCAGCGGCTCGCCAACCGCTGCTGGCCGCGGCAGACGCCCGAGGCGCTGGTCGCCTCGCTGTTCAAGAACCGCCGCCGGCTGGCTGCGGTGGCGGGGGACCTGCTGTCCGGCGAGGAGCTGGACCTGCTGCTGGCATCGTCCCCGGCGCAGACCCGCGCGGCGATGACCCACAGCGAGTTCGCGCTGCTCGACGAAGCGCGCGGGCTGATCGACCCCGAGCTGCGCACGTTCGGCCACGTCGTCGTCGACGAGGCACAGAACCTCTCGCCGATGGAGCTGCGGATGGTGGTGCGCCGCGCGCGCCGGCAGTCGATCACCGTCCTCGGCGACATCGCCCAGCGCACCGCCGAGGGGCGGCTGAGCACGTGGGAGACCGTCCTCGGCGACGCGGGCGTCGACCGGATCGCGATCGAGGAGCTGCTGGTCTCCTACCGGGTGCCGGACGACTTCCTGCGGATTGCCGCGACGCTGCACCCGGAGGCGGCGGTCCCGCAGGGGGTGCGGTCGGCGCCGTGGCCGGCGGTGTCGGTGCGGACCGACCGGGTGGGCGAGGCCGCGGCCGCGCTGGCGGCGCGGATGGAGGCCGACGTCGGCAGCGTCGGCGTCATCGTGCCCGGCGCGCTGCACGACGCCGTGGCCGCGGCCTTCGCGGGTCACGCCCGCGACGTCGAGGAGCGCCTGTCGGCGGGCGTCAACCTCGTGTCGCTGGCCGCGATCAAGGGCCTCGAGTTCGACGCCGCGATCGTCGTCGAGCCGGCGGCGATCCTCGGCGAGCGACCCGACGGCGGCCGCGGCGGCCTCTACACCGCGCTCACCCGCTCCACCCGCGCGCTGGCCGTCGTGCACGCCGACCCGCTCCCGCCCGACCTCTCCGCCGCGCCCGACCTGCGCGCCGTTCCGGAACCCCGGATCACCCGCGCCGGGTGACCCACGCGATTCCCAGGGAATCCCCGCGGTGCTCTCAGGACCCACGGCGATGCTCACGCGGATCCGTCAACGATCCAAGGAGATCGCATGGGAAGTCTTCGTTCCAAGCTCGTCACCGGCGCAGCCGTCGCAGCGGCCGGGGTGAGCGGCGCGGCCATCGCGAGCGCCGCCACCTCGGGGACGACATCGTCTTCGTCGGGGTCGGGCGCCGCCGCCCAAGGGCGGCCACAGCACGATCCCTCCAAGGCGGGACATACGTTCAACGGCAAGACCGAGAAGCTCTTGACCGGTGACGTCGCCTCGAAGGTGCGGGCCGCGGCGCTGGCCAAGGTGCCCGGCACCGTCGAGCGCGTGGAGACCAACGTGGATTCGAGCGCGCCCTACGAGGCCCACATCCGCAAGTCCGACGGCACCGAGGTCGAGGTCCAGGTGGGCAGCGACTACACCGTGAGCGCGGTCAACGAGATGGGCGACCACCACCCCTAGCCGCAGCGAACGGCAGGTCACCGGGCCGCGACCGCTCGCGTGGCCTGCCCGCCGCGTGCTCGCGGCGGCCCGCCGCGGCGATACTGGGGACCGTGCATCCGCTTGACGCCGCCGACGTCGTGCTCGGCCGTGCCGTCGAGCGCTCGATGGCCGCGCACCACCGGTACCGCCTGCGGCGCCTCGGGCGGCTCGACGCGTTGGAACCCCCGGACGACGGTTCGCCGTGGTGCCGGGAGGCACCGCCGCCGCGGGACGGCTGCGCGATCGACGTGCTCATCGACGGCGCAGAGGTGCTGTCCGCGATCGCCGAGGCGATCCGTGGCGCGCGCCGGTCGGTGCGCGTCGCGGGCTGGCACTCGGCGCCCCACTTCGCGCTCGAGCGAGGTGAGCCGCCGACGGTGCTGCGCGAGCTGCTCGCCCAGGCCGCCGCGCGAGGCGTCGACGTGCGCGTGCTGCTCTGGGCCGGCGCGCCGTTTCACTTCTTCACGCCGGCCCGCGCCGAGGTCCGAGCCGACGCGAGGGAGCTCGCACGCGACACCGATATCCGCGTCGCGCTGGACGATCGCGAGCGCCTCCTGCACTGCCACCACGAGAAGCTCGTCGTGGTCGACGACGAGATCGCCTTCGTCGGGGGCGTCGATCTCACCGACTTGGGCGGCGATCGCTGGGACACGACGGAGCACCCCGCTCGCGGCCGCCTCGGCTGGCACGACGCCGGGACGAGGCTGCGCGGCCCGATCGTCGCCGACGTCGCGGAGCACCTCCACGTGCGCTGGACCGCGGTTACCGGGGAGGACCTGCCCGCGGTGCAGGTCCCCGCGCGCGGGAGACGCCACGATCCAGCTGCTGCGCACGGTCCCCGAGCGCGTCTACGACCGGATGCGCGACGGCGCCTTCGGCATCCTCGAGGGCTACACGCGGGCGCTGCGCTCGGCGCGCGAGCTCGTCTACCTCGAGTCCCAGTTCTTCTGGCTGCCGGAGATTGTCCACCTGCTCTCCGAGAAGCTGCGCGAGCCGCCGAGCGACCGGTTCCGGATCGTCGTGCTCCTGCCGTCCAAGGCGAACAATGGGGAGGAGGACACGCGGGAATGCTCGCCTACCTCGCCGACGCCGACCGCGGTCATGGGCGCTTCCTGGCCACGACGATCGACGCGATGACCGGTTCGACGGTCGACCGGCTCTACGTCCACGCCAAGATCGGCGTCGTCGACGACGGCTGGCTGACGATCGGCTCGGCCAATCTCAACGCCCACTCGTTCTTCAACGACACGGAGGTCAACGTTCACGTGTCCGACGCGGCGCTCGCGCGCGGAACCCGGCTGCGCCTTTGGAGCGAGCACCTCGACCTCCCGGATGACGAGATCGCGGGAGATCCGACGGATGTCATCGATCGGCTCTGGATCCCGATCGCCCGGCGCGAGCGCGAACGGCAGCGCACCGGGCAGCGTCGGGAGCACCGCCTGCGCGAGCTCGGGCCCAGCTCCCGCAAGATCGAGCGCCTGCTCGGACCTATGGACGCCATCGTCGTCGACGGCTGAGGGCGCTGTTGAACGCCGTCGACCCTGAGGTACAGTCGGCCGACGCTCCACTGCTGCGCTGATGCTCCCTCTAACGCCCTTCGACGGGCATACCAAGCGGTTCACCCGCGACATGCTCGACGCGGCCCAGGGCGCGATGGTCGATTGGTTCTTCCCCGATTTCTTTCGGAAGAAGACCGACGACGAGCTCCGTGCCGAGCGGGAGCGCCCACCGCTCCGGGATGCGGACTACATCGCGCGTAACCCCGACCCGCCGCGCCGGTACGCCCCGTATTTCCTCCCGCGGGAACGCTATCGCGCGGTGGCTCGCGGGCCTGACGGAGACGACGGCGGGACCATGTCACGCGAGATGCTCGCCTACAGACAGCCAGGAACCGATTGCGCGCTCGACATCTGGGACTGCGCCACCCTGGCGTCCGACGATCTGCCGGCGGGGCTCCAATCTGCGTACCCCGGTCCAGGCCCCAGGATGCTCCTCATCGTGTGGCATGCCGCCGACGCCGAGCTTCCGGAGATCGCGGTGGGCGCACGCGAGCAGGAGGGGATCATCGCGTTCGAGGTTCCGTATCGCGTGGAGCAAATGTCGATCGAGCGAGTGCTCGACCTGCGGCACCCGGAGACCCAGGAGTGGTTCCACGAGTTCTTCCTGCATGACTGGGGCATGCGCGTGTTTGAGCGTGGGGCATATCCGCTTCCTCGTTCCTTCTCGGAGATGCTGCCCGTGCTCATGGATCCGACGCTGGGCGGCAACGAGACGACCAAGGCCATCGGAGAGTGGCTGGTGGGTCAAGGTGTGGGCGCGCTCATCTACCCCTCCGCGCGGTCGAACGCCGCCGTCCACCTTCAGGACGGGGCGCTCGAGTCCGCGTTCGGATGGTGTCTCCTCGACCTGCGTGAACTGCGCCCGCTGGCCACCGAGGCGATTCACGTCGGCGACCCGTGGGACCTCAGCGAGCGCACGGCGTTCCCGCTCTACACGATCGCCGGCGGCCCCAACCACGGATCGTGGTGGGTCCAGGGGCCGCAAGAGCACCTCGAGCGCAGCGTCAAGGAGCCCTTCCGGCAGCGGCTCGCGGCGGCGGGCGCGGGCTAGGGCCGGCCGGGGTCGCCGCCCCGGACGCCATCACGACCTTCGACGGCAAGCTCAAACTCCAGCCCGCCTACTCGCCGAGCGGCTCGACGGCGGCCGGGGCGGTCTCTGCTTCGATCACGGTTTCTGACCCACGCCATGGCTTCGGCAGCACGCCCGGAGGCAGCAGGAATCGCGAAGCGCTTCCGCGGAAGCGTCGGCTGTCGCGTTCGTCCGAGGGAGCAGTGAGCCGGGTCGAGCCGCGTGCCGCGCTCGCTGCCTGTGAGAAGGTGACCAGCGCGAAGGCGAGCAGGCCGATGAAGCCTGCTCTCGTTCGCCTCATCGCTCGCTTCCTGTGCCCAGCTTGCGTGCTCATGGCTGCCTCCTGCGTCGCGGCCTACGTCATGTAGTTGTGCACGGCCCAGAGCTGTGGCGGCGGGGGCTGCGGGGCACCGGCTGCCTCGAACGCCGGCAGCAGGCGCTCGGCGACGAACCGCCTCGCGTCCTGCTCCGACTCCCAGACTTCGATCACCCGCCAGCCGCCGTTCGGGCTCGGCCCGGCGACGTGGAAGATGCCGCCGGCGGGCTTCGCAAGGCCGAGCCGCTCGCGAACCCGCTCGTAGGTCTCCTGCGAGCCCTCGGGGTTGTCGACCATCATCGCGACTGCCATCTCCGCCTCCTCGTCTGATCACTGTGCGCTCGGCGGGTTGCCGGGCCGACGAGGACGCTAGGAGCGAGCGGGGGGTCGCGAAATCGGGAGTTCTCCCCATGCGATGAGCCCGTGCTCCATCGCGAACAGGGTCGCCGCGGCGCGGGTCGAGACGCCGATCTTGCCGTACGCGTTCTGTACGTGGCGGTCGGCGGTCTTGACCGAGATCCCGAGCGCACGGGCGACCTGCTTGGTCTGCAGACCGCGCGCGAGCAGGCCGACGACCTCTGCCTCGCGCTCGGTGAGCCCCGCCGGGCGCTCGAGCCGCGGCGCCCGCTGGCCCTTTGCCTCGACCACCGCGGTCACCGCATTGGCGTCGAGCCGCCCGGCGCTCGCCTCCCGGGCGAGCTCCTCCGCCGCCCGCTCTGCGGGGAGCGGCTCACGGTAGGGCCGCGGCTCGGTCATCGCGTGATAAGCGTCGCTGGCCGCCAGCACCCGGGCCGGCATCGTCAGATCCGCGCCCGGCGAGCCGCGGTGGTAGCCCGACCCGTCG
>DATDKF010000321.1:0-9112 GCA_036520135.1 Solirubrobacteraceae bacterium | reverse complement strand
GGCATGCACCGGCACCGGCTGCTGCGGCGCGTCATGGTGGTGCGCGGGCGGATGCGGTTCGAGATCGAGGTGCAGCCCCGGTTCGACTACGGGCGCGCGGAGCACGAGGTCGAGATGCACCCGCACGGGGTGCTGTTCCGCTCGCCCGATCTGACGCTGGCGCTCGAGGGCGCGATCGCGCGCACGATGGGTCACGAGCGGCGGCTCGAGCGCCGCGGCGACGGCGTCTTCGCGCGCGTCTCGCTGCAGGCCGGCGAGACGCAGTCGTTCCTGCTCGAGCGCGTCGCCCAGGACCACATCTGCCGCCCGCACTCGGAGCGGGAGGCGGACAACTCTTTCGAGGCGACGGTCATGTATTGGCGCAAGTGGGTCGGGCAGTCGCGCTACCGCGGCCGCTGGCGCGAGATGGTGATGCGCTCGGCGCTGACGCTGAAGCTGCTGACCTACGCGCCGACCGGCGCGCTGGTGGCGGCGCCGACGACCTCGCTGCCGGAGCAGCTCGGCGGCGGCCGCAACTGGGACTACCGCTACACCTGGATCCGCGACGCGGCGTTCTCGCTCTACGGGCTGCTGCGCCTCGGCTTCACCGAGGAGGCCCAGTCGTTCATGCACTGGCTCACCGACCGCACGCGCGACTGGGAGATCGGCCCGGGCGGGCCGCTGCAGATCATGTACGGGATCGACGGCCGCAAGGAGCTGACCGAGCACGAGCACCCGACGTGGTCGGGCTACCACGACTCGCCGCCGGTGCGGATCGGCAACGCCGCCGCCGACCAGCGCCAGCTCGACATCTACGGCGAGATGATCGACTCGATCTACCTCTACAACAAGTACGGCTCGCCGATCCACTACGACACCTGGGAGAACGTGCGCCGGATCGTCGACTGGCTGTGCGAGAACTGGGACAGCGTCGACGAGGGGATCTGGGAGACGCGCGGCGGCCAGAAGGAGTTCACGTACTCGCGCCTGATGTCCTGGGTCGCGATCGAGCGCGCGATCCGCATGAACCGCGCGCGCGGGCTGCCTGGCGACATCGTCATGTGGCTCGGCGAGCGCGACCGGATCTACAACCAGATCATGAAGAAGGGCTGGAGTGAGGAGCGGCAGGCGTTCGTCCAGCACTACGGGTCCGACGTGCTCGACGCGTCGATCCTGCTGATGCCGCTCGTGCTGTTCATCGCGCCGACCGACCCGCGCTGGCTGTCGACGCTCGACGCGATTGGCGACGAGCTGGTGTCGGACTCGCTGGTCTACCGGTACAACATCGAGGCGTCGCCGGACGGGCTGCGCGGCGACGAGGGGACGTTCTCGATGTGCTCGTTCTGGTACGTCGAGGCGCTCACGCGCGCGGGCCGGCTTGAGGACGCGCGGCTGGCGTTCGAGAAGATGCTCACCTACGCCAACCACCTCGGGCTGTACTCGGAGGAGATCGGCCCGACCGGCGAGCAGCTCGGCAACTTCCCGCAGGCGTTCACCCACCTCGCGCTGATCAGCGCCGGCTTCAACCTGGATCGCGCGCTGGGGTAGAACTCACATCATGCGCGTAATCGAATGTAACGAGTGCGGCGACATGGTCTCCGCCGCCACGGACGAGGAGCTGGTCGCTCGCCTGTCCGAGCACCTGGCCTCCGAGCACGACGAACGGCCCGACGCGGACGAGGTCGCCGACCTCGTCCACGAGCAGGCCTACGACGCCACCGACTCCTAGACCGTCTGAGGCACCCGCTCGTCGCTCGTGTCGAGCAGGTAGTGCTCGGCCGCCGTCGCCCGGTAGAGCCGGTGGCGCGCCGGTTCGGTGACCTCGGCGGCGGTCCAGACGGACAGCCCCTGCTGGGCCGACACGCGGGCGAAGACGCCGATCTCGTCGGCGGGGACCTGCTCCGCGGTCGCGGCCATGTAGAGCGCCTGCGCGTCCCCCGGCGTGACCGTCGAGTCGAAGATCACGATGCCGATCTCCGGCCGCTCGGCGATGTTGCGCGAGTGGCGGGCGCCCGGCTTGGACACCCAGTAGAAGCGGCGGTGATCCTCGGTCGCAAACCAGACGGGCGTCGACCACGGGCGGCCGGCGGCATCGGCGGTGGCCAGGACCATGTAGTGGTTGTCGGCGACGATCTCTTGTACAGTCACTGTAAGAACTATGGCAACGGGACTCCGGGAACGCAAGAAGCAGCAGACGCGCGAGCTGCTCGCCGAGACGGCCCGGCGGCTGTTCTCCGAGCGCGGGTTCGAGCGCGTCAGCGTCGCCGAGATCGCCCGCGAGGCCGACGTCTCCGAGAAGACGGTCTTCAACTACTTCCCGACCAAGGAGGACCTCGTCTACTGGCGGCTCGAGTCGTTCGAGGAGGAGCTGCTGGAGACGATCCGCTCGCGCGCTCCGGGCGAGTCGGTGCTGGACGCCTTCGGGCGCTTCGTCCGCGCCCCGCGAGGGATGCTCGCGTCGCACGACGAGGAGACCCGCGAGCGGCTCGCGGCCCTGACGCGAATGATCGCGAGCAGCCCGGCGCTGCTGGCGCGCGAGCAGCAGATCTTCGCCGGCTATACGGACTCGCTGGCGGCGCTGATCGCCCTCGAGACCGGGTCCGACGGAGTGGAGCCGTGGGTCGCGGCGAACGCGATGATGGGCGCTCACCGCGGGCTGGTCGACTACACGCGCCGCAGGATCATCGCGGGGGACCGCTCGTCGCGGCTCATCCGCGACGTGCGGGCCGAGGCGGATCGCGCGCTGGCGCGGCTCGCGCGCGGCCTGGGCGACTACGGGGTCGCGGCGGGCTGAGGCGCTGTTAGCCGACCGCCGTTCACGGATCCGAGCCGCGGCCGACCTGCCGCTCCTACCGAGCCGCCGTTGACGTTCGTCAGTCCCGGAGCCCGCTCCGAGCCAGGCGCAGCCGGCGCATCTCGGCCCCCGCCGGCATGGTCGCCCGTGCCGCGGCTGGCGACGCCAGCGGGCGCGCCGCGAGCCGGCGTTCGCCGGCCGGCGTGACCTCGTAGGCGCGTGCGCCCGCCCGTGCCGTGACGACGTCGGTGAGCGCGCGGCCGTGGAAGATCAGCGCGGCGCCGTCGTCGACGGCCCAGCCCGGCGGGATCTCGGCGCGGCGTACGGCGTCGAGATAGACGGGCCGGCGGCGCGGCTCGCTGTCGTGGTGGACGGAGTTCGAGCCCGCGAGGAAGCCGAGCCCGGGTGCGGTGGCGGGGGCGCCGGACGAGGTGGTGACGCCCCACTCGAACCAGCACATCGAGCCGGCGCTCAGACCGGCGAGAACGACGCCGGACTCCCACGCCTCGTGCAGGATCGTGTCGAGCCCCTGGGCACGCCAGATCGCCAGCAGGTTGACCATCGAGCCGCCGCCCACGTAGATGGCGTCCTGCGCCAGGAGGTGCTCTCGCAGCGGGACCGGCTTGCGGCCGAGGCGGAACAGCGAGATGTGCGACGGCTCGCACAACCGGTCGCCGTAGGTCTCGTAGAAGCGGCGGATCTGGTGCTCGGAGTCGCCACCCGCGGTGGGGAGGAGGCAGAGGCGCGGGCGGGGGAGCCCGGTGAGGCGCAGGACGATGTCGTCGAGCGCGGGGTCGTCGGGGCCGGCGGTGAGGCCGCCGCCGCCCATCGCGAGGATTGTCGGCGGGCGCCCTCGGTCAGGCGGCAAGGGCCGGCTCCACGGCCACCGGCGCTCCCAGGAAGTGCGTCGCCAGCTCGGTCTCGATCACGTCGGCACCATCGGGAGCGACATGGTACGCGCGTGCATGGGCCCGTGATGTGACGACTCGGGCCAGCTCGGCGCCGACGAAATGCAGCGCCGCGCCGTCGCCGGTCCCGTACCCGGCGGGCATCCCGTCGGCGATCGCGGCGAGGAACGCCTGGCGCCGCTCGGGCTTGTCGTCGTAGTGGACCGCGTTGGAGAACGGCAGCAGCCCGAGGCCCCTCACCTGCTTGCTCTCGCCGTGAAACGCGGTGACCGCATGGTCGAACCAGCACAGTGAACCGGCGCTGAGCCCGGCCATCACGACGCCGTGCTCCCACGCCGCCCGCAGCATCAGGTCGATGCCGTGGGCCGCCCACGTGCCGATCAGCGAGATCAGGCTCCCGCCGCCGACATAGACCAGGTCCTGGTCCATCAGGTGAGCCGCGAGGTCGGCCGGCCCGCCGTCGCGCCGGAAGAGCGAGACGTGCGACGGCCGGCAGTGGCCGGCCGGGAACGCGCGGTAGAACCGCACGATGTAGTGGTCGGCGTCGCCCGACGCGGTGGGGACGAAGCACACCTTCGGGCACTCGACGCCCGTGAGGGCGAGCGCATGCTCGTCCAGCAGCGGGTTCCCGGCCTCCATCGAGAAACCGCCGCCGCCCAGGGCGAGGATCTGAGGCGGTCGCGACATGACGGGAGCGTACGGCCGGCAACCCCGGATTGTGCGGATTTCCTCTTGTGGTCCACACGGTTCCGACACGCGGTCCAGCGAAGCCACCCGAGATACCGCCACGTCTGGTATGTATGCATCATGCATACCTCGACGCGCGATGCCAATCTGCTCGGCGCGCTGGGGCTCGCCCTCGCCGACCGCCTCAGCGCCGCAGCCAAGCCCATCGGCAGCAGCTCCGCGGCAGCGGCGCTCGTCGCCCTCAGCGCTCGCGCCGCGCGCCCCTCGATCGACGCTCTGGCGCGGATCGTGGGCCTCTCGCACTCGGGAACCGTGCGTCTGGTCGACCGCCTGGAGCGCGACGGCCTCGTCGAGCGGCGCCGGGGGGCCGACCAGCGGTCAGCGGCGCTCGCGCTGACGCCCGCCGGCCGCCGGGCGGCCCGCCGCGTCCTGACACGACGTGAGGCGGAGATGCACTCGCTGCTCGCCTTGTTGACCGACGACCAACGAGCTGCGCTGACCGTCGTGGCCGAGTCGATCCTCGCCAAGCTCGGCGCCGACGCGGACGCCGAGCGGCGCGTCTGCCGGCTGTGCGATCTCGACGCGTGCGGGCGATCGCGCGGGCTGTGCCCGGCTGTCGCGACGCGAGGATTCAAACGCTGAATCGCCGTTCAGAACGCGTTCTCGAAGTAGTGAACCTCGGTTCGCTTCTGGCGCGCCGGCAGTCGGCGGCGTTGAAAGAGTGAACATCAATACTAAGCCTCAAGTCGAAGGTGATTGTACGCCCACCTGCCTTGACAACCCGCGTTGAAGCCGCTTCCGTGGTCCATCCTTTGTCGCGCGTCGCCCGCCCCGTCCCCAGCCGCCGCCGACGACGGATCCCGGCGGTCGCCGCGCTCGGACTCGCGGTCATCGCCGTCGCCGGAGTCGCCGCATGGCTGCTCACCGCCGCCTCTAAGCCCGGTCCCGACGACGCGGCCGGCCGCTTCCTCGCCGCCTGGACCCGCGGGGACGATCGCGGCGCCTCCGGCGTCACCGACCGCCCGCCCGCCGCGCTCGCCGATCTCCAGGCGAACCGCCGCGGCCTCGACGGCGCGAAGGTCCGCGCCACGCTCGGGACCGTCACCGAGAACGACGACACCGCGCGCGCGGCGATCCGCGTGACGTGGGACGTCCCGGGGATCGGGCCGTTCTCGTACCGCTCGGCTCTAAATCTGAAGCGGACCGACGACGAATGGCACGTCGCGTGGTCGCCGAAGGCGATCCATCCCAAGCTCGGGCCCGATCGGCGCCTCGGGACGACCCGCGAGGCGGCGGAACGCGGCGACATCGTCGATCGCGACCAGCGGCCGCTGGTGCGGGCCCGGGCCGTCTACCGCGTCGGGCTCACCCGGGACAAGGTCAAGGACATCGGCGCGTCCGTGGCCGCGCTCGCCGGCGTCGTAGACATCGACCGCCGCGCGCTCACCCGCGCCGTCCGCGGCGCCGGCCCGCAGCAGTTCGTCGAGGCGATCACGCTGCGCGCCGCCGACTACGAGCGCGTCAAGGCCCAGCTCGACGACGTTCCCGGCGCCCTCGCGGTGCCCGGCGAGGCGCCGCTCGCCGAGAGCCGTGGCTTCGCGCGGGCGCTGCTCGGCACCGTCGGGCCCGTCACGGCCGAGCAGCTCGAGAAGCTCGACGACCGCGGACCGGGCGACGTGGTCGGCCAGACCGGCCTGCAGGCCCGCTACGAGCCGCGCCTCGGCGGCACCGCCACCAGCCGGGTCGTGATCCGCGACCACGGCGTGCCCGAGGACACGCTGCTCGAGCGCCGCGGCCGGCCCGGCCGCCCGCTCCAGACCACGCTGGCCACCGGCGTCCAGCGCGCGGCCGAGACCGCGCTCGGCGATCGCGAGGACGAGGCGGCGCTCGTGGCGGTTCAGCCGTCGACCGGCGACCTTCTCGCCGTCGCGAACCGTCCCGCGGACTCCAGCTACGACCGCGCGCTCGAGGGCCGCTATCCGCCGGGCTCGACGTTCAAGGTCATCACCACCGCCGCGCTCCTGCGCGCCGGCCTGCGGCCGGACGAGACCGTCGACTGCCCGAAGACGATCACCGTCGGCGGCCGCTCGTTCAAGAACTTCGAGGGCAGCGCGGCCGGTGCGGTGCCGTTCTCGCAGGACTTCGCGCAGTCCTGCAACACCGCGTTCGTCTCGCTGACCGAGCGGCTACCGGCGGCCGCGCTCGGCGAGGTCGCGCGCGACTTCGGGCTCGGCGAGCGGCTTGCGCTCGGCATGCCGGCGGCGGAGGCCCAGGTCCCGCGCGGCGACGACCTCGTCGCCCGCGCCGCGGCGATGATCGGGCAGAACGAGACGCTCGCGAGCCCGCTGAACATGGCCGGCGTCGCGGCGACGGTCGCCGCCGGGCGCTGGCACGCGCCGCGCCTGCTCGCCGGCGACGGCAAGACCGAAGGCCCGCGGCTCGACGGCGGCGAGCTGGGCACGCTGCGCGACCTCACGCGCTCGGTCGTCACGAGCGGGACCGGCACCGCGCTCGCCGGCGTGCCGGGCGACGTGCACGGCAAGAGCGGCACGGCGGAGTTCGACGGCGGCGACCCGCCGCCGACCCACGCCTGGTTCATCGCCTATCGCGGCGACATCGCCGTGGCGGTGCTCGTCGAGCACGGGCGCTCGGGCGGCGCGGTGGCCGCCCCGATCGCCGCTCGCTTCTTCGCGGCGTGCGACGCCGAGGGCGCCTGCGGCTAGGCGCGCGCGACCTCGAATCGGCGCTCGTACTCGATCTCATCCGCGACCTTGTCGGCGATCTCGGCGCCCGCCTGCTGCTCGACGATGTGCAGCGCGAGGTCGATGCCCGACGTGATCCCGGCGGCGGTCATGAGGTCGCCGTCGTCGACCACCCGCGCGTCGATCACACGGGCGCCCGACTCGCGCAGGTCCTCGAGCGCGGTGTGGTGCGTGGTCGCCGGCCGGCCGTCGGTGATCCCGGCGGCCGCAAGCAGCATCGCGCCGGTGCACACCGACGCGATCCGCGCGCCGCGCTGCTGAGCGGCGGCGATCGTGGCCGGGACCTCGCCGCGCCGCGCCTCCGCCCACGCGCCGCGCTCGCCGCGCGAGTTCCAGCTTCCGCCGGGGACCATCACCATCTCCGCCGCCTCGGACACGCCGGCGTCCACCTGGATGCGCGTCCCGTGCGACGCGGTGACCGTCCCGGCGCCGTACGCGCCGACCAGCACCGCGTGGATCTCGGCGCCGTTCTCCTCGGCGGTGCGCAGCACCTCGTAGGGCGCGATCCCGTCGAGCTCGTCGAAGCCGTCGTAGAGGAGGATCTCGATTCGCATGGCGCCGATCGTCCTCGCCGCGCGACGCGCGCGCCAGTGGCAGGACCGCCATGGTTCGCAGGGATCCCGCCAGATACGATCCGGGCATGCACCACATCGCCGTGCTCGCGCTTGACAGCGTCGTCGCGTTCGACCTCGCGATCCCCGCGCAGATCTTCGGCCACCCGGATGAGCGCCACCGCTACAAGGTGTCGATCTGCGCCGAGCGCCCCGGCACGGTGGCCACGTCGACCGGGTTCGAGATCGTCGCGCGCGCCGGCCTGCCGACCGTTCGCCGCGCCGACACGGTCATCGTCCCGGGCTTCGAGCAGACCGAGACGCCGGTCCCGGCCGCCGTCGTCGCCGCCCTCCGTGCCGCCGACCGGCGCGGCGCGCGGATGATCTCGATCTGCACCGGGGCGTTCGCGCTCGCCGCCGCCGGCCTGCTCGACGGCCGCCGTGCCACCACCCACTGGCGCCACGCCGCCGAGCTGCGCCGGCGCTATCCCGAGATCGATCTCGACCCCGGCGTCCTCTACGTCGACGAGGGGCGCGTGCTCACGTCGGCCGGCGTGGCCGCGGGGATCGATCTCTGCCTCTACGTCGTCGGGCGCGACCACGGCGCCGCCGCCGCCAACGCGATCGCGCGGCGGATGGTCGTGGCGGCGCAGCGCAGCGGCGGCCAGGCGCAGTTCGTCGAGCGGTCGGTGCCCGAGCCGGCCGACGACAGCCTCGGGAAGACCCGCGCGTGGATGCTCGACCGGCTCGACCGGCCGCTCTCGGTCGCCGAGATGGCGCGCCACGCGATGCGCAGCGAGCGCTCGTTCGCCCGCCACTTCCGCGCCGAGACCGGCACGACGCCGCTGCGCTGGCTGCACGGGCAGCGCATCCTGCACGCGCGCCGCCTGCTCGAGGAGACCGACCTCCCGATCGAGGCGGTCGCGGCGAGCAGCGGCTTCGGCAGCGCGACCACGCTGCGCGAGCACTTCGGCCGCGCCGTGCAGACGACGCCGACCGCGTATCGCCGAACGTTCAGGGTCGAGGCGGCGTAGGTTCTCGAGCGTCCGCCGGGGGTCCCCAGGGTCGTCTCAGTCGACAATCTTCCAGAAGGAATCCTTGCGGCTGATCTTGCCATCGGTGAACTCGAACAGGTCGCACCCGCGCACTTCGATCGACTCGCCCGTCGCTTGGGTCCCGCGGATCGTCCACTCGGACACGCCGCGATCACCGCAGCTCCAGTGGCGGCCCTGGCCGTAGTGGATGTCCGGAATCCCGTCGAACCGCGCTTGAAATCCCTTCCGGACCTGTTGCTTGCCGACCAGTCGGTGCCCGCCCGGCGAGGGCCCGCGCGGCGTGTCGAACACACAATCCTCGGTGAAGAACGACATGATCGCGTCGAGGTCGTGGGCGTTGAATGCGTCGAGCAACGCTTGGAGCCTTGGCGTCGCC
>DATDKF010000320.1:0-23795 GCA_036520135.1 Solirubrobacteraceae bacterium | reverse complement strand
CGCGCTGCTTGAGCACCGGCTCCTGGGCGAGCGCGAACTCGGCGTGGATCACGAGCCGTTGGTTTGTCGAGCTCTCCGGCTGGCGTGCGAGGTCCTCGCACGTGAGTGCATAGGGGTCGGCCGCCACCTTGGCCTGGTGGTCGGCAAGGCTCTCGCCGCCACACCCCGCCGCCGCCGCGGCGAGGCCGAGGACTGCACAGAGGCGCCCGCGCACGCGGCGCAGTGTGCTACCGCGGGCAGCCCGGGGCAATGAGGCCACGCACCGGCCGGATAGCTCGACCCGAAGGGGTACGCAACACTTCGGCTGTGGTGATCGATCCGGCGCCGTGGACGTTCTTCGGGGCCCCGAGCGCGGCACTCGAAGACCTCGACGTGCAGGTCGCGTTCCTCGGCGTGCCCTACGACGGCGGCCGCCGCGAAGCAGGTCGCAGCGCGCGGCGCGCTGATGGTCGCATTCGGCGGCGACCACTCGATCAGCTATCCGCTCGGCCTCGGGATGGAGCCGATGGGCGCCTTCGACGTCGTCCACGTCGACGCCCACACCGACTTCGTGGACGAGCACCGCGGCTCGCGGCTGACCGGCGCGAGCCAGCTGCGGCGGCTGGCGGAGCTGCCGTTCGTCGGCACCGTCTCGGCGCTCGGCATCCGCAACGTCGACCGCTCGGAGATCGACGGCCTCCGTGAGCTCGGCGGACGCTGGGCGACCACCCGCGACGTGCTCGAGCGCGGCCCCGCCGAAGTGGTCCGCGACACCGTCCCCGAGGCGGCCGCGCTGTACGTCTCGATCGACCTCGACGTGCTGGACTCGTCGATCGCCCCGGGACACTCGCTGCCCGAGCCGGGCGGGCTCGACTACCGGCAGCTGCGCGCGATCCTCGCCGAGGTGGCGCGCCGCGGCCGCGTGATCGGCTTCGACGTCGTCGAGCTGAACCCGGCGCGCGACCCGTCGGGCGGGACCGCGCGCGTGGCGACCTGGATCGCCGTGCACCTGTTGAGCGAGGTCCTGGGTTAGGAGTCGAAGATCGGCCCGAAGGCCGGGATGCCGGCGCGCTCGAGGCCGTGCACGAGCGCCGTCGTCGCCGGCTTGTTGCTCACCACGAAGACCGCCTCGGCGTCGAAGTCGCGGTACGCCTCGCGCGCCAGCCGCAGCAGGTCGGGCTTCCCGCGCTCGGTCGTGTCCCAGATCAGCGCGTCCGGCTGCGCGCGCAGCACCTCGTCGACGAGCGCGTCGCCGTAGGTGGCGCGGGGGTCGCGGGTGGACCACACGAGCCTGGCGTCGACGCGGTTGGCGAGGATCTGCCCGAGGCACGGCCCGATCCCGCTCCCGGTCACGACGTAGACGACGCGACGGTAGAGGACGGCGACCTTCGCCATCGGGGTCGAGACGGGAATGCCGCGCACCCAGACGTGCGACGGCGGGTCGTCGATGAACCGCCCCGTCCAGTCGCCGGCGCGCGAGATGAGCAGGCGGTATCCGGACTCGCCCGGCGTGGCGACCGACGCGAACGAGTGCCACTCGCACAGCGGATTGCGGCTGATGCCGACGGCGGACGTCACCGCGGGCGTGGCGCCGTAGTCGAGCCGCAGGACGGCGGCGTGCGGGGACGGGCGCTCGACCGTGATCGGGACCCGCCGCAGACGCAGCCACGGCGCCGCGATGCTCGCCGTCACCAGCGCCAGCACCCACATCTGCCAGCCGGTCGTGCCGAGGTCGGCGATCAGCGCCCAGAACAGCGCGATCGCCGTCCAGCCGCCGAACCGGTGGGTCCACTCGAACAGGTTGTGGGCGCGGGCGCGCACCGCCGGCGCCGCGCAGACGACGACGACCAGCAGCAGGATCGCCGGCGCGAGGGCGAGCCCGCGCGTGGTCGTCGAGACGCCGGGCGTGACGGCGGCGAGCACGGCGAACGCGCACAGCCACGCCGTCCCGGCGAGCGCCGCGCCGGCGTGGATGCCGCCGACGTGGTGCACCTTCGACACGCTCCAGCGCAGCCACAGCGGCCACGAGCGCCGGCCGCGGCCGGCGAGGCCGAACAGCGCGTTGAGGACGACCTGCTGGCGGATCAGGACCGCCGCGGCGAGGTTGAGCAGCAGCAGGTCGGCGGTCGCCGCCAGCGCGCTACCGTCGTCGATCCGCCAGTCGCCGTGCAATCGGACGACCGTGAGGTTGACGAGTGCCACCAGCGCGATGAGCCGGTGGTAGGGCATGAGGCGCGGGTGCTTGAGCGCGCGCCGAACGACCGGCATGACTGGCGGGCGGGCCCGGCCGGGGTCGAGGACGAGGGCATCGCGCATCTCCCCTCAGACGCGCGGAGGGCGAGCGCTATTCCCGGGGCCCGTGCTGTGTGATCGTCAGGCCGACCGGCCGGTCCTCGGGCGACGGCAGATGCTGCAGCCGCGCGTGGAACGCGCGGCCGACCCGCAGCGCATGGGCCTTGGCAAGCTCGGCGCGCTCGCCGGCGAACAGCTCGTCGACGGTCTCGAACCACAGCCGCAGCCACTGCTCGAAGTGCGCCCGCCGCAGCTCCACCTTGGCGTGTACCGCGGCATGCGGGCGGAACGCGCCGCCGCCGTAGCTCTGCGCGCCGAGCAGGATCGTCTCCCAGAACGACGTGATCCGGGGCACGTGCGCCTCGAGGTCGAGCTTCGCGACGTCGACGAAGATGAACCCGATCACCGGGTCCCGCAGCGCGCGGCTGTAGAACGTGCGGACGAGCCGCTCGCAGTCGGCGCGGCTCTCGATGTCACCCCGGCCGTCGATGGCCTCCACGATACGGACACGGATAGAGTCCCGACGTGGAGACACGCGCGCTGCTGCACGAGGTCGCCGACCGAGCCGCCGACTGGCTCGACGAGCAGCCGCACCGGCCCGTCCGGCCGGCCGGGGCGCCCGAGGAGCTCGTGATCGCGGCGACGCTCGGCGACGCGCCGTTGCCGGTCGAGCAGGTGATCGCCGAGCTGGCCGGCGAGGCCGCCCCCGGCCTGACCGCGATCAACTCGCCGCGCTTCTTCGCGTTCGTGATGGGCGGCGCACATCCGGCGGGGATCGCGGCCGACTGGCTCGCCACCGCGTGGGACCAGAACACCGGGCTCGTCGCGCCGACCCCCGCGACGGCCGCGTTCGAGGAGATCGCCGGGCGATGGGTGGCCGAGCTGCTCAAGCTCCCTCCGACCGCCTCGTTCGCGCTCGTCACCGGCTGCCAGATGGCGCATGTGACCGGCCTGGCCGCGGCGCGCCACCGTGTCCTGGCCGACGCGGGCCACGACGTCGAACGCGACGGCGTGGTGGGCGCGCCGCGCATCCGCGTGCTCACCGGCGCCGAGCGCCACGTGACCGTCGACCGCGCGCTGCGGCTGCTCGGCCTCGGGACCGCGGCGATCGAGCCGGTGGCTGTCGACGCGCACGGGGCGATGCGGGCCGAAGCGCTCGCCGCGGCGCTGCCCGGCGACGGCCCGACGATCGTGATCGCGCAGGCCGGCAACGTGAACGGCGGGACCATCGATCCGCTCGAGGACATCTGCGCCGCCGCGCGCGACGCCGGCGCCTGGCTGCACGTCGACGGCGCGTTCGGGCTCTGGGCGGCCGCCAGCCCCGCCCGCGCGCACCTGGTGCGCGGCGCGGAGCAGGCCGACTCCTGGGCGACCGATGCGCACAAGTGGCTGAACGTCCCGTTCGACTGCGGGATCGTGTTCGTCCGGGACCGCGAGGCGCACCGCGCCGCGATCTCGGTCACCGCCGCCTACCTCGTGCAGGATCCCGGCGGCCCGCGCGAGCCCATGGACTGGACGCCCGAGTTCTCCCGCCGCGCGCGCGGCATCGCCGTCTACGCGACGCTGCGCGCGCTCGGCCGCGACGGCGTGGCCGAGCTGGTCGACCGCCTGTGCGCGTGCGCCGAGCGCTTCGCCGACCGCCTCGGCGCCGCCGGCTTCGACGTGCTCGGGCAGGAGCTGAACCAGGTGGTCGTCGCGTGCGAGAGCGACGAGGCGACCGACGCCACGCTCGCCGCCGTGCAGGCCGACGGCACGTGCTATCCGAGCGGGACGGCCTGGCACGGCCGCCGCTGCATCCGGCTCTCCGTGTGCAACTGGCAGACGACGTTCGACGACGTCGACCGCTCGGTCGACGCCTTCGTCAGCGTCCGAAGTCGAGCAGCGGCGTCGTAGAGCTGCCAGGCGAAGCTCGCGCCCGACGCCTCGAGCCCGGCCTTGATCGTCTCGCGCCCGTCCGCGGGCGTGTGCGGGTCGCGGCTGCCGAAGATCATCAGCAGCTCGCCGGTGATTTCGCCGGCGCGGGCGAGCGAGCCGGCGTCGGCGTCCTTGCCCAGCTTGCCGTCGTGCAGGCCGGTCGCGTACCAGCACGCGGTCGCGCGGACCTCCGGCTGCATCGCCGCGCGGAACGCGAGGTGACCGCCAGTGCAGTGGCCGGCCGCGCCGAGCGGGGCGCCGCCAACCGGCTCGTAGGTGCCGAGGAAGTCGAGCGCGGCGCGGATGTCGGCGTCGAAGTCGGCGACGGGCGTGGCCTCGGCGTCAGCCTGGCCGCGCACTTTGCCCTCGTCGTCGAACGCGAGCACGGTGCCCGGCGGCTCGATCCGGTGGTAGATCTCCGGCACGGCCACGACGAACCCGTACCCGGCGAGCCGCACCGCCCAGCGCAGCGACGACTCGGTGAGCTGGAAGATGTCCGTGTAGAAGACGACGCCGGGGTGCGGGCCGGGCGTGCGCGGCGCGGCCACGAACGTGCGCATCCTGCGGTCGCCGACCGGCACGTCGAGGGACTCGCGCGAGACGACCATCACTTGGGCGGCAGCGACGCCGCGTGGTCGGCTCCCGCGTCGACCCAGCGCGCCAGCTCGGCCTCGCCCGCGAGCGCACCGGCGGAGACCACGACGAACGCGCGCGACGTGCGCCCGCCCATCTCGAACGGCCGCGTGTCCGGCTCGGCGAGCGCGCGCTCGGCGTCCTCCGCGCTCAGCTTCACGCACAAGTCGTCGCCGATGACGCCGCACGCCATGTTGCCGCCGACCATCCACGCGATGCCGCCGAACATCTTGCGCTCGGTGACCGCGTCGCGGCCCCCGATCGTCGATCTGACCCGCTCGGCGAGGGCTTCGTCGTACGCCATGGCCGTAGTGTGCCGGACCGAGCTTGCACCGGCGCTCTACCGCGCCTCGACCGCGCTTCTACCGCCACCGAGGACGGTCCCCGGCGTACCGACCGCCGCCCCGGCGGTCACCGACCCGGTAAGGAGCCCCATGCCCTCTCAGCTCACCACCGCCGTCCGCCGCCTCGTTGCCGGTCTCGCGGTCGCCGCCCTGCTCGTGCCCGCCACCGCGAGCGCGCGCCTCATCGACAATCCGCAGCCGCCCGCGTACCCGAGCGCCGACCTGCGGATGCCCGACACGCGCGACGCCGCCGAGCGCGTCGGCGTCACGCGTCAGGACCTGCGCATGCCCGACACGCGTGACGCGGCGGCCGACATCCGCGCCGCGAGCCCGACCTCGAGCCTCGCCGGGACGGTCTCGCCGCCGTCCGCGCCGGCCGCACCGGCCGCGACCGACGACGACGTCGACTGGCCGGCGATCGGCATCGCCGCCGCGCTGTTCGGCGGCCTGGTGCTGCTGGGCTTCGGCATCGTCACCGTCCGCCGCGCCCGCCTGCGTCCCGCGGGCTGATGCGGCGCGTCGGCTGCGTCGACGTGCTGGCGCTGCTGGCACTGCTGCTCGCGATCACCGGCGGCGCGTACGCGCTGTCGGTGTCGCGGGCGGACAACGCCGTCGCCGGCGTCGCGAACCGCCCGCCGCGCCTCACGGCGCCCGGCTGGTGATTCACCCGGCCCTGATCACGGCGGCCCACGCGTCGCTGATCTCGGTCGCCATCCGGCCGTACTCGGCCAGCCGTTCCGGCGGGGCGCTCGCCATCGCGTCGACGGCGCGCCCGGCGGGCGCCGTGCCGGCGAGGTAGCCCTCGAGCGAGCGCAGGCCGAGCTCCCAGCCGGCGCCCAGGCCCCACATGTCGCCCGCGTTGGTCACGATCTCCGCCGGCACCGGCGCGTGCTCGAGCTCGAGCACGGTGGCCTCGCCCTCCGGCAGCAGCCGCACCGTGACGTGGCTGCTGCCGCCGCCGAACTCCCACGTCAGCGCGAGCTCGCGCGGCCGGTCGCAGCGCACGATCTGCCCGCTCGCGTTGCCCTCGAGGCTGAAGCGGCCGCCCTCGCGCAGGTCGCCGCTGACCGGCAGGAACCAGCGCACGAGCCGCTCGGGGTCGGTGATCGCGTCCCAGACGTCGTCCGGCGGCGCGGAGTAGGTGCGCCGGATCAGCAGCGTCTTGAGGCCGTTCTCGTGATCGGTCAGCGAGCGCTGGGTCATCCCGTCTCCTTGCGTCGGCGCCGCTTGCCGCGCGCCAGCTCGGTCGCCAGCGCGTCGAGGCGCGGGGTCCAGAAGCGGCGGAAGTGCTCCATCCACGCGTCGGCCTCGCGCAGCGGCTCGGGGTCGAGCGCGTACAGCCGCCGCGTCCCCTCCGGCCGCACGCGCGCGAAGCCGTTCTCCCGCAGCACCTTCAGGTGCTGCGAGACGGCCGGCTGGGTGATGCCGAACTCGCGCTGCACGACGGTCGTGACCTCGCCGGCGGCCTGCTCGCCGTCGGCGAGCAGCTCGAGAATCCGGCGCCGGACCGGGTCGCCGAGGATGTCGAACGCGTGCACCCGTCCGATAGTAAGCGATGACTTATATAAGTCAAGCGCGAAGTTCGAGAACCGCGTGTCAGCGCACGCGGAACGCGACCGCGAGCGGCCCGGCGGGCGCGGTGAGCGTCAGCCGGTAGCGGCCCGGCCGCAGGCGCAGCCCGGCGAGCGTGCGTCCGACGCGCCAGCGCGACGTGCCGGCGGGGACGCTCGCCGTCGCGCTGCCGGCGCGGCGCCAGCGGCCGCCGACCCGGCGGCGCAGGCGGACGGACAGCCTGGCGGCCGCGGACGCCCGGAACGAGAGCGTGGCCGACCGGCGGTGGCCGCTGAGCACGATCCGGCCGCTCAGCCGCAGCGCGCTCAGGCGGGCGGGAGCCGGCGCGGTCACCACCGGCGTCGCCGGCGGGGGTGTCATGACCGGCGTCGTCGGCGTGGACGTGATGACGGGCGGCGCCGGCGCCAGCGGGGTGGCCGCCACCGCGCCTGACACGAAGCTCTCGTTGCCCGCGGCGTCGACCGCGCTGACGCCGAGCTCGACCGCCACGCCGCCCGGGAGGCCGCCGACGACCGCGTCGCTGGTCGCCGCGGAGGCGAGCGGGACCGCCTGCCAGAGCCCGGACGCGGCGCGCCGGTACACGCGGTAGCCGGCGAGGTCGCCCTCGGGGCTGTCGGTCCAGTCGAGGCTGACGCTGTTCTCGCCCGCGGCCGCGGCGAGCCCGGTCGGCGCGCCGGGGCGCGTGACGTCGCTCGGCGCAGGAGCGGCGGCGCCGACCGCGGCGGCGGCGTTGAGCCGCGCGCCCGACACCGACTTGTTGGCCAGCCAGGCGATCGGGTCGGCGCCGGCCATGAGCGCGGTCTTGATCTGCCCGGCGTCGAATCCTGGGTGGTCGGCCGCGACCAGGGCGGCGGCGCCCGCGACATGCGGTGTGGCCATCGAGGTGCCGTCGAGCAGCTCGTAGCCGGCGCCGGTCTCGAAGTAGAAGTCGAGATCGCTGCTGAACGTCCGCGGCCAGCTCGACACGATGAGCGTGCCGGGCGCGAACAGGTCGACGCCGGCGGCGCCCCAATTGGAGAAGTCTGCGATCTGGTCGTCGGAGTCGGTGGCGCCGACGCAGAGGACGTTCGGTTCGGTGTAGGCGCACGGATACTGCGGCGTGGCGTCGACGTCGAGGCCATCGTTGCCGGCCGCGACGACGTACAGGGTTGCCGGGTGGTCGTGGATCGCC
Organism: Solirubrobacteraceae bacterium; assembly: GCA_036520135.1. Classification (GTDB taxonomy): domain Bacteria; phylum Actinomycetota; class Thermoleophilia; order Solirubrobacterales; family Solirubrobacteraceae; genus DASSUW01. Next base: position 15,890 of record DATDKF010000320.1, on the reverse strand, counting down.
TGCTGCTCGGCGGCCGTGGGGCTGTCGGCGCCCAGCGACGCGTTGACGACGCGGACCTCGTGGTCGCCGGCCCAGTCGAACGCGGCGGCGACGTCGGAGCTGTAGCCGCTGCCGTCCGCGCCGAGCACACGCAGCGGGACGATGCTCGCGTCGGGCGCGACGCCGACCACGCCGCTGCCGTTGTCGGCGGCTGCGATCGTGCCGGCGACGTGCGTGCCGTGCCCGTTGGCGTCGGTGGGGTTCGAGTCGTTGTCGACGAAGTCGTACCCCGGCTGCAGACGCGCGGCGAGGTCCGGATGCCCGAGGTCGGCGCCGGTGTCGACGACCGCCACGCTCACGCCCGTGCCCCGGGTGACCGTCCATGCCTCGGGCGCGTCGATGTCAGCGTCGGGCGTGCCGCGGCTGCCCCAAACGCTCTGGCCGGTGTTGTTCAGACCCCACAGCAGGCCGGCCATCGGGTCGGCGGCCGCATGGCGGCGGCGATCGGGCTCGGCCCACAGGACGTCCGGGTCTTCGCGCAGCTCGGCCAGCGCGCGGCCGCGGTCGCCGTCGCGCGGGCGGACGACCTCGATGCCGGCGATCGGCAGTGTCTCGGCCAGCGTGACGGCGGCGTCCGCGCGCACGTCGGCGCGCTCGGCGGCGCTGAGGCCGGCGCGGCGCTTGAGGACGATCCGGTCGGCGGCCGCGGCCGCAGGGGCGAAGATGACGGCAGCGAGCAGAGCGCCGGCGCACAGCGAGACAAGACGGGCCACTGCGGGTTAATCGGCAGCGTTCGCGGCTGGTGTTAGCTGCCGCGCGCGGGCGCGCGCCGACCGCACGGCGGCGCTGAGCGTGGCGACGTCGTAGGCGCCGCTGTGGCGGCGTCCGTTGATGAAGAACGACGGCGTCCCGGCCACGCCGCCGGCGTCGGCGCTGGCCACGTCGTCCTCGATCCGCTCGAGGTGCTCGTGCCGGCGGATGTCCGTCCAGAAGCGCTCGGTGTCGAGTCCGAGATCGGCCGCGTAGCGGTGCAGGTTGCGCGGGCCGAGCTCGTCCTGGTGGGCGAGCAGCAGGTCGTGCATCGGCCAGAACGCGCCCTGGGCGGCCGCCGCCTCGGCCGCCTCGGCGGCCATCTGCGCGTTCGGGTGGACGTCGTTGAGCGGCAGGTGGCGCCAGACGTAGCGCAGGTCGTCGCCGAACGCCTCGAGCAGCTCGCGGATCGCGATCTCCGCCTGGCCGCAGTACGGGCACTGGTAGTCGCCGTACTCGATCAGCGTGACCGGGGCGTCGTCGGCGCCGCGGATGTGGTCGCGCTCGGGGTCGACGTCCTCGGCGAGGTCCACGATGTCCTCGGCGGTGCGCGCGATCTGGCGTGCCCGCGTCTCTTCCGGCAGGCGCCGGATGATCTGGAAGACCGCCCAGGCGAGCAGCGAGGCGACGATCGCCGCGGCGAGCACGCCGAGCTTCGCCTCCTCCAGCGCCTGGCCCTGGAAGGAGAGCGTCGCGATCAGCAGCGAGACCGTGAAGCCGATGCCGGCCACGACGCCACCGCCGGCCAGAACGGGCCAGCTCACCGCTAGTGGGAGGCCGCCCGGCCACAGCCACGAGACGACCCGCGCGGCGAGCATCACCCCGACCGGTTTGCCGACCACGTAACCGACGAGGATGCCGAGCGTGATCGGCGACGTGGCGGCGTCCGACAGCAGCGCGCCGTCGATGTGGATGCCGGTGTTGGCGAGCGCGAACAGCGGGACGATCACGAAGCTCGTCCACGGGTGCAGGCGGTACTGCAGGCGGTCGTTCGGCGAGATCGCCCCTGCGAGGCTGCGCTGGGCCGAGACGGCCGTCGCGGGCGTCGGCTGCTCGCGGAACGTGCGCATGATCTCGGTGGCCTGCTCGAGGTCGGCGCGGCCCGGCGGGTAGGCGGCCGTGACCAGCCCGACGGCCAGGCCGGCGATCACCGGGTCGATACCGGACTCGTGCAGCGCCACCCACACCCCGATGCCGAGCACCGCGGCCGCCGCGCCGCGCCACGACGTCTGCACGAACCGCAGCGCGACCAGCACGGCGAACAGGCCGACCGCGACGGCGAGCGCCGCGAAGTCCACGTGCTCCGTGTAGGCCGTGGCGATCACCAGCAGCGCGACCAGGTCGTCGAATACCGCGACGGTCAGCAGCCGTACGCGCAGCCGCGTGCCTCCGGGAGCGACGAGCGCGAGCACGCCGAGCGCGAACGCCGTGTCGGTCGACATCGCCGCGCCCCAGCCGTTGGCGCCCGGCCCGCCCGCGTTGAACGCCACGTAGATCGCGACCGGCAGCGCCATGCCGGTGAGCGCGGCGGCGATCGGGATCGCGAGCCGCTGCCGCTCGCGCAGCGAGCCGAGGGCGAGCTCGCGCTTGGCCTCGAGCCCGACGACGAGGAAGAAGAACGTCATCAGGCCCTGGTTGACCCACTCGCGCAGGTCGAGCGCGAGCTCGTGGTCCCCAAGCCGGAACGCCAGCGTGCCGGTCCAGAAGTCCTCGTAGGACTCCGACCACGGCGAGTTCGCCCACAGCAGGGCCGCGACGGCGGCGCCGAGCAGGAACACGGCGCCGCCGGTCTCGGTGTTCAGGAAGTCGCGCAGCGGGGCGGCGAGGTTGCGCGCCCAGGCGGTTGTGCCGCGGAACGTCGCCGCGGTTCGCGCGCTCGTCGTCAGCGAGGCACCGCGAGCTTCGCCGCCTGGGTCACTGCCCACTCGAGCGCGTGGTCGGCGACCTCTTCCCAGCCGTCCTGGCCGCCGGTGTAGTGGCAGCGGTCCGGGTTCTCCCAGCTCAACGCGGTCATCCACAGCCCGTGGATGAGGACGATCGTCTCGGACATCTGAGGAGCTCCTTCAGTGGGGATGCTCGCCGGTGGCCGCCGGCGGGCGGGATTCCTCTGCCAGCGACGTGATCGTCAGATTGCCGCGGGCGGCGTCCTCGAGCACACCCGACGCCTCCTCGGACGACCGGGCGTACAGCTCGACCAGCAGATGCACGACGATCTGGTCTTCGTCGTGCTTGTGGAAGCGTACGTGAGTGAAGAACTCGCGCGTCCCGTGGTCGCCGAACGCGGCGTACGCCAGCGAGTCGGCGGCCTCGGGGCCCGAGCACGTCTCGACCGCGTCGGCGTCGACGGTCACGGTGCACGACGCCACCCACGGCGTCCCCGCCACCATCCGCTCCCAGCGATCCTCGATCGGCTCGATGCGCCCGTTGTGGAACGCGAGGTGCGGCTGGTCGTGCATGCAGTCCAGGCACTGGACGACGGCCTCCTGCAGCTCGTCGACCACCTCGGCGCGTTCGCCGCTCACCGGGTCGATCCGGTGGATGCCTTCGTAGTGAACCTGTACCTCGAGCTCCTGGGACCAGCAGCGATAGCAGCGCAACCAGGCCCCGATCGGCGCTTCGTCAGAACCCTCCATACATGCCCATTCTATGCTCCGACCCGTGCGGTCCCTGGCCCCCGCGCTCGTGCTGCTCGTTCTCGCGGGCTGCGGCGACGCCGGCCCGACCCCCGAAGAGCAGGTGCGCACCGCGGTCGGCGACTTCGGCCGCGCTACCGCCGCGAAGGACTACCGGACGCTGTGCGAGCGCATCCTCGCGCCGCAGCTCGTCGACAAGGTCACCCAGGTCGGGCTGCCGTGCGAGACGGCGCTGCGCGAGGGTCTCGGGTCGGTGCGCGATCCGCACCTGACGATCGGCCGCGTGCAGGTCGACGGCGACCGCGCTTCGGCCGAGATCCGCACCTCGGCGGCGGGCCAGGAGCCGTCGAAGGACACACTGAAGCTGGTGAACGTGAACGGGACGTGGAAGATTTCCTCGTTGGGTTCCTAATGGGGGTTTGGCTATGGCGGATGACAACATCAACGACCACATCGAGACGCTCGTCAAGGAGGAGCACGAGTTGCTCGACCGCGGCGGCAGCGAGCACGGGCTCGACGAGGCCGGACACCGGCGGCTCGAGGAGATCCGCGTGGAGCTGGACCGCTACTGGGACCTGCTGCGCCAGCGCCGCGCGCGGCGGGCCGCCGGTCGGGATCCCGAAGGCGCGAGCCCGCGCGATCCCGACACGGTCGAGCACTACCTCCAGTGACCGTCGAGCTGGGCGCGTTCGTCGTCCCGGACGCCTCCGACCTCGATGGCGTGCTCGCGCAGGTGCGCGCGGTCGAGGACGGCGGGCTGGAGCTCGTCGGGATCCAGGACCACCCGTACCAGCGCCGCTTCTTCGACACGTTCTCGCTGCTCGCGTACCTGGCCGCGCGAACCGAGCGGGTGCGTCTTTACCCTGACGTCGGCAACCTCCCGCTGCGCCATCCTGCGCTGCTCGCCAAGGCCGCCGCGTCGATCGACGTGCTCAGCGGCGGGCGGTTCGAGCTCGGACTCGGGGCGGGGGCGTTCTGGGAGGCGATCGAGGCGTTCGGCGGGCCGCGCCGCAGCGGCCCCGAGTCGGTCGACGCCCTGGAGGAGGCGATCGCGATCCTGCGCGCATGCTGGGGCGGCGAACGCGGGATCACGTTCGAGGGCGAGCACTACCGGGTCAAGGGCATGCAGTTCGGCCCGCCGCCGGCGCACCCGATCGGGATCTGGCTCGGCGCCTACGGTCCGCGGATGATGCGCGTGGTCGGGCGCCTCGCCGACGGCTGGCTGCCGAGCCTCCCGCGGCTCCCACTCGCGGAGATCCCGGCGCGCGTGCGGCTGCTCGAGGAGGCGGCCGAGCGGGCGGGCCGCGACCCGCGCGCGATCCGCCGGATCGCCAACGTCAACGGCGTGATCGCCGACGGGCCGGTCCAGGATTGGCTGCGCGGGCCGCCCGAGCACTGGGTGGCCGAGCTCGGCACGCTGGCCGCCGACCATGGGTTCGACGGCTTCCTGCTCTGGAGCGACGGCGACATGACCGAGCAGATCGGCCGTTTGGCGGCGGAGGTGGCGCCGGCGCTTCGCAGCGGTTAGCGTCGGCCGATGGCGCCAGTCAAGACCCCTCGCAAGGCCGAGACGCGCGAGTACCGCCTCGCGCTCGTGTGTTACGGCGGCGTCTCGCTCGCGATCTGGATGCACGGCGTCACGAAGGAGCTGCAGAAGCTCGTCGAGGCGTCGGAGGCCTACGACGATCCCGACCGCGGCCGCCCGGCCGGCGGCACCGAGGCGGTCTACTACGACCTGCTTTCCAAGCACGAGCAGGACTCCAAGTACGGGATCCGGACGCGGGTCGTGATCGACATCGTGGCCGGCACGTCGGCGGGCGGGATCAACGGCATCGTGCTGGCGAAGGCGCTCGCCCGCGGGCTCGACGTCGCGCCGGTGACGCGCGTCTGGCTCGACGACGGCGACCTGAGCCGACTCATGCGCTCGGAGCCGCTGCGGCGGGTGCCGACGCCGATCGGCAAGGCGGGCGCGTGGCTGGCGGCATCGCTGGCCAAGGGCTTCACGCCGCCGCTGCGCGGCGATCTCCTGCTCAAGCTCGTCCACGAAGCGCTCGGCGAGATGGACGCGCCGCGCACGGTCGCCGTGCCAGTGAGCCCGAACAACCCGGTCGAGCTCCACGTGACGACCACCGACTTCGTGGGCTATGACCACGGCGTGCCGGCCGACTGGCCGCGATCGATCACCGACCGCCGCTACCGGCACGTGCTCTCGTTCTACGCCGCCGAGGCCCAGCTCGAGCCGGACCGCAACTACCGGCTGGCGTTCGCCGCACGCGCGACGTCGTCGTTCCCGGGCGCGTTCGAGCCGGTCGACTTCACCGACATGGCGCGGGTCCTGGAGGTTTCGGAAGACGAGCTGACCGCGTTCGAGCGCGACCAGTGGTCGATCTACCGGCTGTCCGGCGCCGACGTGCGCAAGACCCGGCTGGTCGACGGCGGCGTGCTCGACAACGCGCCGTTCAAGCTGGCGATCGCCGCGATCCAGGCCAAGCCGGCGGCGAGCGAGGTCAAGCGCCGGCTGGTCTTCATCCAACCCGACCCGCCGCTGCCGAAGGGCGGCGGGACGGGCGAGGACGTCGGGCTGTTCGCGACCGTGTGGGGGAGCACCGGTCGGCTGCCGCGGCACGAGCCGATGCTCGACGACCTGCTCGAGCTGCGCGACTTCAACGACCGCGTCGACCGGGTGGCGGCGATCATGGCCGCCGGCACCGCGCAGGTGAAGGGCAGCGGCACGGCGGACGCGCGTGACGAGGCCGGCTTCGCCTACGCCAGCTACGCCGAGCTCAAGCTCTACGGCGTCGTCGAGCGGCTCGCCACCATCGCCGCCGGCATGTGCCACTTCCCGCCGGGATCGGGGCAGGCGGCGTTCGTGCGCGCCGTGCTGCTGCGGTGGGCGCGCGACAGCGAGCTGATCGCGACCGAGAAGCCGATCAGCGACGCCCAGGTGAAGTTCCTCGCCACGTTCGACCTCGAATACGGCGAGCGGCGGCTGCGGCAGGTGATCCGCCGCGTGAGCGACTGCTACCGCGCCCAACCGGCGCCGCCGCGCGCGCAGGTCAACGCGCTCAAGGCCAAGCTCTACGGGCTGATCGACGCGCAGTTCGCGCCGACCGGGAAGATCGATCCGGCGCCGGTCGTGAAGCTGTTCGACGAGCACGCGATCGCGGAGGCGCTCGCGGGCGACGCGTCGTGGGAGGAGGTCGTCGAGGGGTTCGTCGAGGCCCACCGCCCGGCGCTCGATGACCTCCGCACCGGGATCGGCGAGCACCTCGACCGCGAGCTCGCCGGGTTCGGCGAGAAGGTGCGCGCGACGATCGTCGAAGGCGTACAGGGCTGGCCGAGCGAGTCGGCCGACGGCGTGCTGGAGGCGTACGACCGCTTCCCGTACTGGGACGTGCTGCTCTACCCGCTGCGCAAGGCCAGCGACACCGCGGAGCTCGACCACGTCGAGGTCCGGCGCCTGAGCCCGTACGAGGTTGAGCTGCTGTCGGACGAGGGGCCGAAGAAGCTCGAGGGCGTCAAGTCCGGGCACTTCGGCGCGTTCTTCTCGCGCAAGGCACGCGAGAACGACTACCTGTGGGGACGGCTCGACGCCGCCGAGTGGATCGTGCGGCTGCTGTTCAACGAGGCCGACCCGCTGCGCTGCGCGGACGTCTTCGACGCCGTACTGGCGTCGGAGAGGGACCTGCGCGCGATCGCCGAGCTGCGCGGCGACCTGCAGAAGAAGGTCGACGCGATCAGGTCTGGGTCGGGAACCCCAGGTTGACCCCCGCGTGGGTCGCCGGGTCGGGCCAGCGGGTGGTCACGACCTTGCCGCGCGTGTAGAAGCGCACGCCGTCCGGGCCGTGGACGTGGAGGTCGCCGAACAGCGACGACTTCCAGCCGCCGAACGAGTGGTAGGCCATCGGCACCGGAATCGGGACGTTGACGCCGATCATCCCGGCCGTCGCCTGCTGCTCGAACAGCCGCGCCGCCCCGCCGTCGCAGGTGAAGATCGCGGCGCCGTTGCCGTACGGGTTGGCGTTGACGAGCTCGAGCGCCTCGGGATAGCTGTCGGCGCGCACGACGACGAGCACCGGGCCGAAGATCTCCTCGTCGTAGACGCGCATGCCGGGCTTCACGTGGTCGAACACGCACGGGCCGAGGAAGTAGCCCCCCTCGTGGCCGTCGACGACGAGCTCGCGGCCGTCGACCACGAGCTCCGCTCCCTCCTCGACGCCGGCGTCGACGAGCCCCGCGACCTTCTCGTGGTGGCGCTCGGAGACGAGCGGGCCCATGTCCGAGCTCGCGTCTGTGCCCGGGCCGATCGTGAGCTTGGCGATTCGCTCGCGGACCCTGTCGAGCAGCGGCTCGGCGACGTCGCCGACCGTGACCGCGACCGACACGGCCATGCAGCGCTGGCCGGCCGACCCGTAGGCGGCGGAGACGAGGCCGTCGGCGGTGAGGTCGAGATCGGCGTCCGGGAGCACGACGGCGTGGTTCTTCGCGCCGCCGAGCGCCTGCACGCGCTTGCCGTTGGCGGTCCCGGTCTCGTAGATGTACTTGGCCACCGGGGTCGAGCCGACGAACGAGACGCCCGCGATCCCGGGGTGTGTGAGGATCGCGTCGACCGCCTCCTTGTCGCCGTGGACGACGCTGAACACGCCGTCGGGCAGGCCGGCCTCGGCGAGCAGCTCGGCGAGACGGAGGCTGGGGGAGGGGTCCTGCTCGGACGGCTTGAGGATGAACGCGTTGCCGCATGCGATCGCGACCGGCGCCATCCACAACGGGACCATCACCGGGAAGTTGAACGGCGTGATGCCGGCGACGACGCCGAGCGGCATCCGCAGCGAGTGCGAGTCGACCCCGCCGGAGACCTGGGGCGTGTTCTCGCCCTTGAGCAGGTGGCCGAGCCCGCAGGCGAACTCGATCACCTCGAGCCCACGCGTGACCTCGCCGCGGGCGTCGGCGAGCACCTTGCCGTGCTCGCGCGTGATCAGCGCCGCCAGCTCGTCCTTGTGCGCGTTCACCAGCTCGCGGAACGCGAACATCACCTGCGCGCGCTTGGTGAGCGACGCCGCGCCCCACGCCTTGGCCGCCGTCTGCGCCGCCCGGACGGCGCGGTCGACGTCGTCCGCGGTCGCGAACGGCACGCGTGCGACCACCGCGCCGGTGGCCGGGTCGGTCACCTCGCCGTGGCGCTCGCCGGGCCGCTCGTCGCGCCGCCCTCCGATCCAGTGGTTCAGCAGGGTCGTCGTCGTCTCGCTCGCGGTCGTGCTCATGGCGTGCATCGTGGCACGACTCGCGCGTCACGACAGCCCCGCTTCGTCGCGAAACCGCGCCGGAATCGCGACGAACCGTCGCGACACTCGCCCCGCCGAGATAGGGCACTCAGATCGCCACGAATAGGGAAAGCTCCCAATGCGCGGGCGGCGGCCGGGCGGAACGATCGAAGCCGTCAGATCCACTCGTTCCAGGAGGTTCCCATGCGCTCCCGCATCCTCGTCGCCGCCGTCGCACTCGCTGCGCTCCTGCCTGTCGGCACGGCGTCCGCCATGCCGATCAGGGACCCGATGGTCCGCAACTCGGCGCCCGCACCGGCGGCCCCCGCGCCCGCGCCTGCGGACGGCGACGGCGTCGTCGGCTACATCCTCGTCGGCTTGGGCGGCCTGGCGCTCGGGGCCGCCGGCACCGCATCGGTCCGTCGCTCGCGCCGCCCGCTGCCTGCCTGAGACAGCAAGCCGGCTCGCACCGCGACCGCCGCGGCCTCCCCGCGTGTCGACGCTCCCAGCTTGCGCAGGATGCTCGACACGTGGGCGCCGGCCGTCTTGACGCTGATATAGAGCGTCTCGGCGATCTGGCGGTTCGTGCACCCTTCGGCGACAAGCTCGAGGACCTCGGCCTCGCGTGCGGTGAGGCCGAGCGCCTCGGCCGCCGACGGCTCGCTCGCGGGCGACGGCGCGGCCGGCCGGGCAAGCTCGATCCGCGCGCGCCGCGCGAGCGCCTCGACGTCCGCGCGCAGCGGCTCGGCACCCAGACGCAGGCACGTCGCGTGCGCCTCGGCGAGCAACGCGGCGACCTGCTCGCGGGCACCGCGCACGCCCAGAAGCGCCTCGGCCCGCCGCCGGCGCGCATACGCGCCCGGATGCGGCATCCCGATCGCGTCCCAGGCAGCTTGTGTGGCAGCCCAGCGGTCCGGTTCCGAGGCGCCGTCGAGCCGCGTCCGCTCCGCGCGCGCCGACGCTGCATGGGCGCCGACCTCCGGGCTGGGCGTCCGGTCGGGAGCGAGCGCGGCCCCCAACTCTTGCCACGCGCGTTCGAGCGACGCACCGGCGGCCTGCGCCGCGTCCACCTCGGCCGGCCTCCCGCGCGCCCCGGCGCGCTCGGCCGCGTCCGCCTCGATGCGCAGCCCCAACGACAGCATCATCGCGGCCGTCATCTCCTCGCCGCCCTCGACCGCCTCCGCCATCATCGCGGCGACCGTCGAGCGCGCACCGGCCCGGCGTTCGGCGTGAAGCGCGGCGTGCGCCGTCACCTGCGCCAGCAAGCCGCGGTACTCGATGCTGAAGCCGGCCGCTCCCCACCGACGCGCCGCCTCGAGCTGATCCTCCGCGGCCTCGAAGTCCCCGCGACGGACGCTCAGATCGGCCTGCAACATCGCCAGCGCCGCGGCGGGCAGCCCGCCCAGGTCGTAGTCGAGCGCGCGCGCGATCAGGCGGTCCGCGTCCTCCCAGCGCCCGATGTCGACGAGGCTCTCGCCGGCGTTCAGCAGACAGTAGATCCCTTGACTGAGCTCGACGCCGACACGCCGGGAGACGTCGAGGCCTTCGAGCGCGAGGCTGATCGCCTCCTCGAAGCGGCAGTAGGACCCCAGGAGGCTCGAGAGGTTGCCGTACGCGATCAGCAGGCACTCGGGATCGCCCGCGTTCTGGGCCACGGCGAGCGACGCTCGGAGCGACGCGAAGCCCTCCTTCGGGCGGCCGCGATAGCCGGCGGCCACGCCGAGCGTGTTGAGCAGCTCGGACTCCAGCGACCGCGCGTCGATCGCCCGCGCGATCTCGAGACCCTCCGTCGCGACGCGGGAGCTCTCGCCGTGACGGCCGGACAGCGCGAGTACGCGTGCGAGCTTGGAGAGCGCGTCCGCGCGCTCGCGCGTCGCAGGCTCGCGCGGGATCAAGCGAACCGCCGTTCGCAAGCTCGCGAGCGCCTCCGTCCCGCGGCCGGAGAGCCACATCGCCCAGCCCCGGCGGACGTGCATCGCTCCGGCGCGGGCGGGATCGTCGATCTCGTCGATGGCCAGGTCGGCCAGCTCGAGCGCCCGGTCATGGCGGCCCGCCAGCGTGGCCGCTCGCTCGGCGCGCGTGAGCAACTCCGCTCGGTCGAGTCCCGAGGCCGCATCCCACACGCGGAGCACCTGCTCGAAGAGCTCGAGTGCGTCGGCGAAGGCAAATGCGTCGAACGCCTCCGAGGCCGCCTGCGCCCACGCCGCGCGCGCCCGCGAGGTGTCGTTCGCCGCGGCCCAGTGGTGCGCGATCTCGGCCGCGCCGCCAAGGTCCGGACGAAGCGTCATCGCCTCCGCGATCCGGGCGTGCAGCCGTTCCCGCTCGCCCGGCAGCAGCTCGGCGCTCGCCGCCTCGCGCATCAGAGCGTGCCGGAAGCCGTAGCTGCCACCACCGTCGGCATCCGGCACGAGCAGGCGGTGGCGCACGGCCTCGCGCAGCGCGGCCAGGAGCTCGTCCTCCGGCAGCTCCGCCACCGCGGTGAGCAGCCGGTGGTCCACGCGGCGCCCGATCGCGGCCGCGATCCGGATCAGCCGCCTGGACGGCTCGTCGACATCCGCGAGCCGCGCGAGCAGTACGTCCCGCAGGGTCGCGGGAATCGCATCGTCACCGCCGCCGGCGAGCAGCTCCTCCGCGACGAACGCGTTGCCTTCCGAGCGCGCGAACACGCGGTCCACGAGGTCGCGGCTCGGCGGGGCGCCGCGGATCCCGGTCAGCAACGCGGTCAGCTGCGCGCGGTCGAACCGCTCGAGCTGCAGCCGCATGCCGGCCCGGCCGACAACCGAGAGCCACTGGCGGAGCCGGTCGACCTCGTCGTCGCGGAACGTGACGGCCAGCAGCACGCGGTCGTCGCGCAGATTGCGCACGACGAACGCCAGCAGGTCGAGCGTCGAGGCATCGGCCCAGTGGACGTCCTCGACGATCCACACGAGCGGAGCCCGGTCAGCCAGGCGTCGCACGACGCCGAGCACGAGCTCGAACAGCCGACTCTGGGCGAGCCCCGAGTCCGGCGCTGGGCTCGCGGGCCCGAGCTCGGGCAGCAGGCGCGCGAGCTCCGGCCGGGCGTCGCCGACAACCCGCAGCCAGTCGCCCCAGCCGAGATCGTCCGCGGCGTGTCGCAGCGCCTCGACGACGGGCAGCATCGGGGCGGGCCAGCCCGCGAGCTCGACGCAACCGCCCACGATGACGCGCGCGCCCGCCGATTGAGCGTGCTCGCCGAGCTCCGTTACGAGCCGCGTCTTGCCGACGCCGGCCTCGCCGCCGACCAGTACCAGCGTCGGGTCGCCGCCGGCAGCCCGCTCCAGCCCCGCCCGCAGGGCTCCCAGCTCTTCGCTGCGGCCGACAAAGGCTCGGCTCGGCATGGAGGCCCGATCATCTCACCAGGCACGCGCAGCGTCAGGATGGGCCGCCGGCCCGCTCCTCGAGCGCGCGCATCAGCGCGGGCTCGGCGAGGCCCGGGTCCTGCTCGGCCAGCCAGGCCACCGCCGCGCGGCGGCCGCCGAGCGCCCGCAGCACGCGTTCGCCGTGCTCGGACACGAAGTCCGCGAGCGCCCCGAGGCGCCGCGCGCGGACCCGCGCGGCCGGGAGGTCGAGCGCCGCGCGGTGGGCGTCGAACGCGGCCACGAGCGCGTCGATGCCGTCGACGGGCGGCAGCGACGAGACCGCCACGACCGGCACGTCGCGCGAGCCGAGCGAGCGCAGCGCGGCGGCGAGGTCCCGCCGCGCGCGCAGCGCGACGTCGCCGAGGTCGGCCTTCGTGACGACGAGGACGTCGGGGACCTCCATGATCCCGGCCTTGAGGAACTGCAGGACGTCGCCGGCCCCGGGCTGGACGACGACGGCGACCGTGTCGGCCGCCTCGGCGACGTCGGTCTCCGACTGACCCACCCCGACCGTCTCGATCACGACGACGTCGAACGCCGCCGCCAGCGCCTGGGCCGCCGCGCGCGTCGCCGGCGCGAGCCCGCCGAGCCGCTCGCCGGCGGCGGTCGAGCGGATGAACAGGCCGCGGTCGCCTGGGTCGGCCTCGATCCGGGCGCGGTCGCCGAGCAGCGCGCCGCCGGACCGCCGCGAGGAGGGATCGACGGCCAGCACGGCCACCGACCGGTCGAGCGCCCGCCACGCGCGCGTCAGCGCCGACAGCAGCGTCGACTTGCCCGCCCCGGGCGGGCCGGTCACGCCGACCACGTGGGCGCCCGCCTCGCCGCCCAGCCGCGCCGGCGCGACCTCGCCCAGCAGCGCGGCGATCTCCGGCCGCGCGTGCTCGGAGCGGTTCTCCAACAGATTGAGCGCCGCCGGCGCGGCGGACAGATCGCGCGAGCGCAGCCGCGCGCCCAGCTCGGCGCCGTTCACGCGGCCGAGCGTACTCCGTGGCGGTCGGCCACGATGCCGACGATCGCCCGCACGATGCGGGTCAGCTCGAAGTCCTTCGGCGTGAACACCGCGGCGACGCCCGCCGCGCGCAGCCCTTCGACGTCGCCCTCGGGGATGATCCCGCCGGCCACGACCGGGATGTCGGCGCCGCCGGCCTCGCGCAGCGCGGCGACCACGTCGGGGATCAGCTCGCGGTGCGAGCCGGAGAGGATCGACAGGCCGATCACGTGGACGCCCTCGTCGACCGCCGAGCGGGCGATCTGCGCCGGCGTCAGGCGGATCCCCTCGTAGACGACGTCCATCCCCGCGTCGCGCGCGCGGACGGCGATCTGCTCGGCGCCGTTGGAGTGCCCGTCGAGGCCCGGCTTGCCGACGAGGATCTTGAGCGTCCGCCCGAGCGCCTCGCTCACGCGCGCGACCTCCTCGCGCAGCGCGTCGAGCTCGGCGCCCGCCGCCGGCGCCGCCGCCTCGCCGACGCCGGTCGGCGCGCGGTAGGAGCCGAACACCTCGCGCAGCGCGCCCGCCCACTCGCCGGTGGTCACGCCCGCGCGGGCGGCTGCCAGCGTCGCCGGCATGACGTTCTCGTCGCCGGCCGCCACGCGCCGCAGCTCGTCCAGCGCGGCCGACACATCCCCGCGCGACGCGCGCCAGCGCTCGAGCGCCTCGCGCGCCTGCTGCTCGACCGCCGGATCGACCACGAGGATCCCGCCGTCGGCGGTGAGCGGCGACGGCTCGGTCTCCTCGAAGCGGTTCACGCCCACCATCACCTGCTCGCCGGACTCGATCCGGCGGATCCGCTCGCGGTGCGACTCGACGAGCGCAGCCTTCATGTACGGGACCGCCTCGACCGCGCCGCCCTGCTCGTCCACGCGCGCCATCTCCTCGCGGGCGCCGGTCAGCAGCTCATCGACCAGCCCGTCCATCACGACCGAGCCCTCGAAGATGTCCGGGTACTCGAGCAGGTCGGTCTCGAACGCCAGCACCTGCTGGATCCGCAGCGACCACTGCTGGTCCCACGGCCGCGGCAGCCCGAGCGCCTCGTTCCACGCGGGTAACTGGACCGCGCGGGCACGAGCGTCCCGGCCGAGCGTCACCGACAGTGCCTCCAGCACGATCCGCTGCACGTTGTTCTCCGGCTGCGACTCGGTGAGCCCGAGCGAGTTGACCTGGACGCCGTAGCGGAAGCGGCGATGGCGCTCGTCCGTCACGCCATAGCGCTCGCGGCCGAGTTCGTCCCACAGCCGCGCCATCGCGCGCAGCTTCGCGTGCTCCTCGACGAACCGCACGCCGGCGTTGACGAAGAACGAGATCCGCCCGAACACCGCGCCCATGCGGTCGTCCGCCACCCGCTCGCGGACGGCGTCGAGCACCGCGATCGCGGTTGCCATCGCGTAGGCGATCTCCTGCACGGGCGTCGCGCCCGCCTCCTGCAGGTGGTACGAGCAGATGTTCACCGGGTTCCAGCGCGGGACGTGCTCGACCGTGTAGGCGACGGTGTCGGCGATCAGCCGCATCGACGGCCCGGGCGGGAATGCGTAGGTCCCGCGCGAGAGGTACTCCTTGATGATGTCGTTCTGGGTCGTCCCCTGGAGCGACTCCGGCGGGATCCCGTTCTCCTCGGCGACGACCATGTAGAGCGCCAGCAGCCACGCCGCCGTCGCGTTGATCGTCATCGAGGTGTTCATCTGATCGAGCGGGATGCCGTCCATAAGCGCGTGCATGTCGCGCTTGTGCGCCACCGGGACGCCGACCTTGCCGACCTCGCCGCGCGCCAGCTCGTGGTCGGCGTCGTAGCCGGTCTGGGTCGGCAGGTCGAACGCCACCGACAGCCCGGTCTGGCCCTTCGCGAGGTTGCGCCGGTACAGCTCGTTGGACGCGCGGGCCGTCGAATGGCCGGCGTACGTGCGCATCAGCCAGGGCTTGTCGGGCTCCGGGAGGCGGTGGCTCATTGCAACCGATTCTGCCGTACCCTGCGCGGGCCATGCGTCAGATCGACGTCCTGCACCGTGGCCGCCAGAAGGTCATCGCCTGCTTCGAGGTCGACGGCATCCTGGTCGACCCGGGCCCCCAGTCCTGTGAGGAGACCCTGCTCGCGGCGCTCGGCGGCGAGCGGCCGACCGCCCTGCTGCTGACCCACATCCACTTCGACCACGCGGGCGCCGCGGGTTCGCTCGTGCGGCGCTGGCCGGACCTCGACGTCTACGTCCACGAGCGCGGGGCGCCGCACATGGCGCGCCCCGAGCGGCTTGTCGCCAGCGCCGCACGGCTCTACGGCGGCGAGGAGGGGCTGCGCGAGACGTGGGGCGACGTCGTCCCCGTCCCTGAGGAGCGCATGAAGGTCCTCTCGGGCGGCGAGACCGTGCTCGGCTTCAAGGTCCAGTACACGCCCGGCCACGCCTCCCACCACGTCTGCTACCTGCACGAGGCGTCCGGCACGGCGTTCGTCGGCGACATGGCCGGCGTGCGGATCCCGCCTTCGGACCTCACGCTGGCGCCGACGCCTCCGCCGGACGTCGACGTCGAGGCGTGGGAGCGCTCGCTCGACGCGATCGCCGCCTGGCAGCCGCAGACGCTCGCGCTGACCCACTTCGGCACGTCCGGCGACCCGCCCGCGCAGCTTCAGGCCGTGCGCGAGTCGTTGCGCTGGCAGGCCGAGCTCGCCGGCGAGACCGACCAGGAGGCGTTCATGGCCGCCCTGCACGAGCGGGTCGTCGCGGGCGGGCCCGCGGAGGACGTCGCCGCCGTCGAGCAGGCCGCGCCGCTCGACCATCTCTTCCTCGGTCTTGATCGCTGGCACAGCAAGCGCGGGTAACAATCCACTGTGCGGCTGAGCATG
>DATDKF010000319.1:0-6239 GCA_036520135.1 Solirubrobacteraceae bacterium | reverse complement strand
CACCGATGCCGCGCGGCACGCGGCGGATCATGGTCCCGTTCACCGGGATGTCGATCTCGCGCCGCGCGTTCGACGCCGCCATCCGCCTGGCGCGGGTCGAGGGCGCGACGATCATGCCCACCTACCTGGCCCGCGTCGCGCGCCATCTCCCCCTCGACGCGCCGCTGCCCAACCAGTGTGAGCAGATCATGCCGCTGCTGGAGGCGATCGAGCAGCGGGCGATCGCCCAGGGCGTGAGCGTCGACGCGCGCATCGTCCGCGGGCGCACCTACCGCGACGCCCTGCGCCGCACGCTCGACGCCGAGCCCGTCGACCGCGTCATCGTCTCGGCGACTGCCAACGGCGGCCAGGGCCTGAGCGCCGACGACCTCGAGTGGCTGCTGGAGAAGGTCCCCGCCGAGGTGCTGATCCTGCGTCCCGACCCCGAGGACGAGCGCAAGGTCACGGCCGCCGGCCTCAAGGGCCACTTCTAGGCTCCTACATGCTGTAGGCTCAAGGACGAGCGGGGCGGGCCCGAACCGAGATCCCTTCCTCGGCCCGCCCTGCTTCCAAACTCGCGTGCTCAGCCGGTGACGCGGGCGAGCTCGGCGAAGGAGGTCAGGCCGGCGCGGACCTTCTCGACACCCTCGTCGCGCAGGCGGCGCATGCCGCCGGCGGTCGCGACCTCGGCGATCGCCTCGGCCGATGCGCGGCCGACCGCGAGCCTGCGGATCTCCTCGCTGACCGGCATGACCTCGTAGAGGCCAACGCGGCCCTTGTAGCCGTTGCCGCCGCAGCGCGAGCAGCCAGCGGGCTCGAAGGCCTCGACCTCGTCCTCCTCGATCGCGAAGCCGTTCTCGCGCAGGACGCGACCTTCGAGGACGACGGCCTTCTTGCAGTGGTCGCAGAGCTTGCGCGCCAGGCGCTGGGCGACGACGCAATCGACGGCGCTGGCCACGAGGAAGGGCTCGACGCCCATCTCGATCAGGCGCGCGACCGCGCCGGGCGCGTCGTTGGTGTGCAGCGTGGAAAGCACGAGGTGGCCCGTGAGCGCGGCCTCGACCGCGATCTGCGCGGTCTCGCGGTCACGGATCTCGCCGACCATGATGATGTCCGGGTCGGCGCGCATCATCGAGCGCAGGCCGTTGGCGAAGGTCAGGCCGGCCCTCGGGTTGACCTGCATCTGCTTGACGCCCGACAGCTCGTACTCGACCGGGTCCTCGATCGTGATGATGTTCGTCTCGATCGTGTTGAGCTGGTTGAGCGCGCCGTAGAGCGACGTCGACTTGCCCGAGCCGGTCGGGCCGGTCACGAGCACGGCGCCGTGGGCCTGCGAGAACGCCTTGGTGAACCGCTCCAACGCCTGCGGCAGCATGCCGAGCTCCTCGAGCTCGATCATCACCTTGCTCTGGTCGAGGATGCGCATGACGACGTTCTCGCCGTAGGCGCACGGGAGCGTCGCGACACGGAGGTCGATCGGCTTGCCTGAGACCTCGAGCGAGATGCGGCCGTCCTGCGGGATGCGGCGCTCGGCGATGTCGAGGTCGGAGAGGATCTTCACGCGCGAGACGACGGCCGGCACCGCGCTGCCGGGGATCACGGCCGCCTCCTGGAGCACGCCGTCGATGCGGTAGCGCACGCGCATGTCCTCGTCGCCGGGCTCGAAGTGGATGTCGGAGGAGCCGCGCTCGACGGCCTCCTTGACCACCCGGTGCACGAGCTGGATGACCGACGCGTCCTCGCCCGAGGCCCCGAAGTTGATCGGGGTCTGGTCGCGCAGGTCGTACAGCGGGCCGGCGGGCGCGCCCGGCGGCTGCGGCGCGGTCGCGGCCTCGGCTTCGTCGCCGTCGTCCTCCAGCGGCGCGGTGGCGCCGTTGCCGAAGTCGGGGTCCTCCGTGCGGTCGACCAGCGCGTCGATGTCCGGCGGCGACGCCACGGCGGGGCGCACCTCGTAGCCAGTCATGACCGCGATGTCGTCCTGCGCGAGCACGTTGGCCGGGTCGGACATGGCGACCAGCAGCGTGCGCTCACCGGCAAACGCCACGGGCACGGCCTGGTAGCGGCGCGCGGCGGCGGGCGTGACGAGCTTGGCGGCGTCGGGGTCGACGCGGTAGACGTCGAGGTCGATGTGATCGAGCCCGAACCGCTCGGCGACCGCGCGCGCGAGCTGGTCCTCGCTCAGCGCCCCGTCGGCGACCAGCAGCCGCTCGGGCAGCGAGCCGCTGTCATTGGCGCGCTCGATCGCCAGGTCGACCGTCGCCTGCTCGACGAAGCCGAGGTCGACGATGACATCCGTGAGCATGCGGCCCGAGCCACCGCGCCGGGACGGCGTGGTGATCCCGTTGCCCTTCTTCTTGGATGTCGGCGGTGCCCCGGACTGTGCTGGCGGATTCATGGCTCGGCGATGGTGGTGGCGGCCGCCCGCATCGCCTCACGGGGGGCCTCCAGGCCGGTCCAGCGCTCGAACGACGCAGCACCTTGGGCAACAAGGATCTCCAGACCGTCGACCACGCGGGCCCCTCGTGTTCTTGCCGCGTCGAGGAGTCGCGTCCCTCCGGCCCGGTACACCATGTCGACCACCAGGCTTCCGGCACTCAGTTCATCGGCCTGGAGCGGGAGTGCCTTGAACGTGGCGTCGGGCTCGTGGAGGCCGACGGACGTGCAGTTGACCACGATGTCGGCGGTTCCGGGAGCCTCCACGGCGCGCGCCCCGAGGTCGTCCGCGAGCGCCCGGGCACGCTCCGGGGAGCGGTTCCAGATCGCCACGTCGGCCGCTCCGGCGCTCAGCAGCGCCCACGTCGCCGCCCGCCCGGCGCCGCCCGCCCCGAGCACCAGCGCGGTGCGGCCGGCCGGCGAGAACGGCAGCGCCGCGAGCAGCCCGGGCGCGTCGGTGTTGTCGGCCGCGATCGCCCCGTCATCGAACGTCAGCGTGTTGGCCGCGCCGATCGCGCGCGCCGCGTCGGACGCGCGGTCGGCGAGCGCCAGCGCCGCGTGCTTGTGCGGGATCGTCACGTTCACGCCCCTGAAGCCGGCGGCGGGCAGCGCCCGCACGGTCTCGGCGAACAGCTCCGGCGGCAGCGGCAGCCGCAGGTAGCGCCAGTCGTCCAGGCCGGCCGCGGCGAGCGCGGCGTTGTGCATCTGGGGCGAGCGCGAGTGCGCGACCGGCCAGCCGCAGACTCCGAGGTAGATCAAGGGGTGCGCGAGGCCTCGTAGCGCGCCCGGTCGCGCGCGAAGTCGGCGTCGTTGGTCGAGAACGCGTGCGCGCCCGACTTGCCTGGCTTGCGCACGAAGAACAGGTACTTCGTGCGGGCGGGCTTGGCGGCCGCGCGGATCGACTTCAGCCCGGGGTTGCCGATCGGCGTCGGCGGCAGCCCGCGGCGCAGCCGCGAGTTGTACGGCGTGTCGGCGTTGAGCTCGGACACGCGGATCGGCCGCGTCCAGTTGCGCGTCTGGTAGCGGATCGTGGCGTCGATCCCGAGCGGCGTGCCCTCCTTGAGCCGGTTGTAGATGACCGACGCGATCAGCGGCCGCTCGCGGTCCAGCTGCGCCTCGCGCTCGACCAGCGAGGCGATGATCAGCACGTCGTAGCGGGTGAGGTTCTTGCGCTTCGCGTAGCGGAGGTTGACGCTGCCGAAGTTCTGCTTGAACGCGCCGAGCTGCTTGGCCACGAGGTTCTTCACCGGGCCGCCCTCGACCACCGTGTAGGTGGCCGGGAACATGAAGCCCTCGGCGGTCTTGGTCCCCTTCGGCGCGCCGAGCTTGCGGATCGCCTTCAGCGCGGCCGGGGCGTTCGCGGCCTGGGCGTAGCTGCCGCTGAGCGACGTCTTGTCGATCTTCGGCGCCTCCTCGCGGATCGACGGACCCTCGGGGATCGTGATGTTCGTGGTCTTGACGACCTTCGCCTTCGGGCCCTTGGTGAGCGCGTCGATCGCGTCGCCGTTGGTCATGCCCTTGCGCAGTGTGTAGCTGCCGGGGCGCAGCCCGTCGCGGCGGCCCGTGACCGTCGCGTTGACCATGAAGAAGCGGCCGCTGTCGACGACGCCCTTGGCGGCGAGGATGTCGCCGATCTCGCCGGCGTCGGCCCCCGCGGGGATGGTCACCCGCACGGCGCCGCTGCCGTCGCCGTGGAACGGCTGGAAGGTCTTGTTGATCGCGTAGAGCGCGAAGCCGATGCCGGCGAGCGCGATCAGCGCGAGGATGCGGCGCCCCCAGTGGCGGCTGTGCGGCGTCCCTGGGCGTGACCCGCCTGCACGGCGGGCGCGGCGCGGGGCGGGCCGTCGCGACGCGGGCACACGCCGCGGCGGCGGCGGTGGGTCACCCACCGGCGCGACCTCCTCGGGCGGCTCCTCGACCACGATCTGGCTTGGAGCGGGGCGACCGGCGCGGCGGGCGGCACGCTCGGCGGCGGCGCGGGCGCGCTCCTCCGGCGTCCTCTCCGAGGACTCTCCTCTGCCGCCGAACGCCATCAGCCGGTGTGCCGGTCCTCAGCTTCCAGCAGCAGGTGGAGCGGGCGCCCGTCCTCACCGGGGACGGCCTTGAGGGTGCCGACGACCGGGACCATCAGGCCCTGGCCATGCATGTACGTGCTCTGTACGGCCACCGATTCGATCTCCCCAATGGCAAGCTGGCGCAGCTGCTCCTGCTGCTGCTGGTACCCGGAACGGTCGTGCGGCGAAGGCCAGACGGCCTTGGCGAACGCGTTCTCCTGATACCCCACCAGTCTTGCAAACGCGGGGTTGAGCTCGCGGAACCGGCCGTCGAGGCCGAGGATCGCGAGCGGCTGCGGGACGTCGTCGAAGCCGTGCCGGGCCTCGCGCTTGACGACCTCGGACTTGCGGCGCAGGTCCTGCGCGGGCGTGCTCGGGCGGCGCAGGCGCGGCTGCTCGCCGGCGGGAGCGCCGCCGCGGGCGGCGGCCAGGAGCTGCTGGAAGACCTCGTGGACGCCCGAGTTGCCGTCGGCCGCGGTCTGGGCAGCGGCGCGCTTGGCCTGCTCGGCCTCGCGGCGGGCGATGACGGCGGCCTGGCCGGCGGACGTGAGGCCGGCCTTGACGTCCTCGAGCTGCTTGAGCGCGAACGTGAGCTCGGAGGCCATCGCCTCGACCCTACGCTCGCCCGCCTCGGCCGCGGCGCGGGCGCCGGCGGCGTCCTCGGCGACGGTCTTGGACGAGTCGCGGACCGCCTCGATGTCGCCGCGCAGCGCCTCGAGGCCGTCGCGGGCCTCCTCGGCGACGCGGCGGACCGCGGCCAGCTCGCCGCGCAGCTCGGCGCCGTGGGCCTCGAGCGCGGCGGAGGCGCCCTGGCCGGCCTCCACGACGTCCTTGCCGAGCCGCTCGACGCGGCCGCCGAGCGCCTCCAGGCGCTCGGTAGAAGCGGTGATCTCGGTGCGCAGGGCCTTGGCCTTGCCGTCGAGCTCGGTCATGCGCTCGGCCGTGCGCTCGCCGGCCGTCTTGGCGGCGGCGGCCTCGGCCTTGGCGGCGGTCGCGTCCTCGCCGGCGGTGGTGGCGGTGCTCGCGGCGCGCTCGACGTCGGTGGTGAGCGCGGCCAGCCGCTCAGTGCCGACCTGCAGCGCGCGGCGGACCGCGCCGGCCTCCTCGCGGGCCTTGCCGGCGTCCTCGCGGGCGGCAGTGGCAGCCTCGCCGGCCGCGGCAGCCTGCTCGCGGGCGCCGAGCGCCTCCTGGCGGGCGTGCTCGACCTGCGAGCGGGCGGCCTCGACCTCGCCGCCGAGGCGGGCGACGGCGGCGCGCAGCTCCTCGGCGTCGGCGCGGCTGCCGCCGGCGGCCTCCTCGGCCGCGCGCGCGACGGTGGTGAGCTCGTCGAGCCGGTCGCGCAGGGCGCGGACGTCAGTGAGCACGGCGCCGGCGCCGCGATCGACCTCGGAGAGGCGCTCCTCGAGCTCGCCGACGGCGGCCGCGGCCTCGCGGCCGGCGGCGACGCCCTCTTCGGCGGCGGCGACGCGGGCAGCGACCTCGTCGATGCGCGCGGCGCGCTCGTCGAGCGCGTCGATCCGCGCAGCGCCCTCGGCAGCCAGCGCCTCGGCGCGGCCGGCGCGGCCGGTGATCTCGTCGATGCGCCCGGTGGCCTCGCCGAGCTCGTCGACGCGGGCGGCGACCACGTCGATCTGGCCGGCCGAGCCGGCGACCTCGTCGATCCGCGCGGCGACGTCGTCCACGCGCGCGGCGGCGGTGGTCGCCGCGGCGGCGTCGGCGCGCGCGGTCTCGGCGGCGGCTGCCGCCTCGGCGGCCTCGGCACGCGCGGCCCGG
>DATDKF010000318.1:0-10187 GCA_036520135.1 Solirubrobacteraceae bacterium | reverse complement strand
CGACTCGTTTCACAAAGGTCCTCAATGCGGTCGGGCGCCCGAAGTTGCGGTCAGGCGTGCGAAGCGGCCGCCGCCGACAGCTGCGCGGCGTTCGCTTCGGCCTCGCCAGGCCGCCATTGCGTCTTGGGCGCGATGGCACGGGAGATCACGCGATCGCGATGACGCTCGATCGTGGAGAGCATCGAGCGTACGAGCTCCTCGCCGAGGTAGTGCGGCTTGAGCCCCAGCTCGCGCAACTTGGTGTTCGCCGCGTTGTAGTAGTGCTCCTCCATCTCCACACGCGGGTTCTCGAAGTGCTCGATCTCGACGTCGTATCCGTGTTCGGAGCCGGCGCGCTGCGCGAGCTCGGCGAGCTCGAGCACCGTGAACTGCTCGGTGAACTGGTTGAAGACGCGGAACTCGCCGCGCTGGGCGGGATTGGTCACGGCCAGCTCTACGCACTGCAGCGTGTCGCGGATGTTCAGGAACCCGCGCGTCTGGCCGCCCTTGCCGTACACGGTCAGCGCGTGCCCGATCACCGCCTGCACGCAGAAGCGGTTGAGCGCGGTGCCGAAGATCTCGTCGTAGTCGAAGCGCGTACACAGGCGCTCGTCCTGCGCGGTCTCCTCGGTCTCGATCCCGTAGACGACGCCCTGGTTGAGGTCGGTCGCACGCAGGCCCCAGATGCGGCAGGCGAAGTGGATGTTGTGGGAGTCGTGGACCTTGGAGAGGTGGTACAGCGAGCCCGGGAGCTTCGGGAAGGGCAGCACGTCGGTGCGGCCCTTGTGTGTGATCTCGATGAAGCCCTCTTCGATGTCGATGTTGGGCGTCCCGTACTCGCCCATCGTGCCGAGCTTGACCAAGTGGCACTCGGGCACCCGGTCACGGATCGAGAACAGCAGGTTCAGGTTGCCGATGACGTTCGTCTGCTGGGTCTCGACCGCGTGGCGGCGCGAGATCATCGAGTACGGCGCCGACGGCTGCTCGCCGTAGTGCACGACCGCCTCGGGCAGCACCTCCGCGACCACGCGGTCGAGGAACTCGCCGTCCTCGATGTTGCCGACGAACGCGTGGATGTCCTTGCCTGACACCTCGCGCCATGCGTCGATGCGGTCGGCGAGGCCGCGGATCGGTGTCAGGGAGTCGGTTCCGTGCTCGTGATGCCAGCGGCGGCGGGAGAAGTTGTCGACGAGGAACACGTCGTGTCCGCGCGCGGAGAAGCGCATCGCCGTGGGCCACCCCAGGTAGCCATCGCCGCCGAGGATCAGGATTCGCATGGCGGGGCAAGATAGCGGCTCGGCATGCGGCTCCAGACCCGGTGGACCGCCGCCGCGACGGCCACGCCGGCCAGCGCCATGACCAGTGGCATGAGCGCCACGTTGCGCCGCGTCCCGGCCAGCAGGAGCCCGCCGAGCACGGTGATCCCGACAAGCAGCGCGAGCAGCAGCACGACCTCCCAGCGCCGCCGGAGGATCAGCAGTGCGACCCCCACGAGGGCCAGCGCGAGCGCCACGACCTGGAAGACCGTGCCGAGCGTGGAGCGCCCGGCGGCGCCCGAGCCGTGCCACATGTGCCACATCTTCCCGGCGATCATCCAGGCGAAGTCCAGCGGCTGGTTCGTGAGGTAGTGGACGGCGTTCTCGCGGCCGATCTTCTGCAGCGCCGCGTCGCGCGGCAGGTCCGGGTACTTCTCGGCGACGCGGTTGAGCAGCGGCGTCATCGAGATCTGGCTGAGCTCGCTCACGCTCACATCCTTTTTGCCCATGTAGCGGGCGATGAGCACGCGCTTGACGTCCAGATGCAGGCCGTTGCCCGGCAGGTAGGTACCGATGAACAGCGCCTTGCCGCCGCCCGTGCTGATCGGCACGAAACGGCCCTCGACGCTGGAGACGTGCACCGCCCACGGGAGCACCGGAAGCGCGAACGCGGCCGCCAGGATCGCGGCGGCGACGAGGCCGCGCCGCCACAGCGCGAGCAGCGCGAAGACGACGACGAACGCCAGGTACTCGGGCCGCGCGAACGCGGTCAGCCCGAGCAGCACGCCCGGCACCGCCCACGCCCAGCGTGACCGCCCCACGTCGTTCGCCCACATGAAGCTCAGCACCGCGCCGGCGAGCGTGAGCGTGGCCAGCGGCTCGCTCATCAGCTTGCCCGTGAAGAAGATCTGCACCGGGTAGATCGCCAGCAGCCCGGCGCCCACCAGCCCGGCGAGCGGGCCCGCCAGACGGCGGCCGATCAGGTACACGAGCACGATCGTCAGCGCGCCCAGCAGCGCGACGAACAGCCGCACCGCGCCGGGGTGCACGCCGCCGGTCGCGTAGTAGATCGCCGAGTACAGCAGCGGCGCGCCCGGCGACCAGTCGTACGGGCTCGCCGACCCGGGGATCGCGAAGCGCTGGTGCTCGTAGAGCTGCTCGGCGACCGAGGCGTAGACCGCCGAGTCGCTCCCCGGCCGCACGTCGAGCGGCTCGAGCGCCGAGTTGACCCGCAGCGCGAGGCCGATCAGCACGATGACGGCGAGCGCGATCAGGACCTCGCGCCCGCCGTGGCGCTCGGCCAGCGCGCGCAGACGGCTGGGCGGTGCGGCGACCGCGGTCATGCGCGGCGATTCTAGTGTCGGCGCTTGTAGCGGCGGCTGACGTGCTCGCAGTGGCGCGTCACGACAGTGCGGTTGTAGCCGATCCGCACGGCGTCGTCCCCTGGCCCGCAGTCGATGCGCACGGTGTCCTTGGAGTACGCGTAGACGAGGTCGTCGCCGGGGCCGCCGAGCGCCCGGTTGAGCCCGTGGCCGGTCAGGCGGATCGTGTCGATGCCCGCGCCGCCGCGGATGAAGTTCGTGCTGATCTCACCGCCGCCCTGCAGGTAGTCGTCGCCCGGCCCGCCATCGATGATCGTGTGTCCCCCGCGCGAGGCGCCGTAGACGGTGTCATTTCCCGGCCCGGCGTCGATCCGGTCGGTCCCGCGGCTGCGGCCCGTGGGCTTGCGGTTCGCCCAGACGATGTCGTCACCGGCGAGCCCGAACAGGCGGTCCGGCCCGCGCGAGCCGAGCAGGTTGTCGTTGCGCTCGGTGCCCTTGGCGCGGCCGCCGCGGTCGCGCGTGAGCTTGGTCTTGCCCCTGGTCGGGTCGTGCGGCCTCGGCGTCTGCAGAACGGTCTCGCAGTTGCGGATGTCGCCCTTCTCGAGCGACCGCCGGTTGTGCAGGCCGCCGCGCCGGTTGAACGGGTTCACGTGGATCGTGTCGGCGCCCGGCCCGCAGTCGACGGTGTGGACGGCCGTGCCGTTGTTCACGTAGACGAGGTCGGTCCCGTCGCCGGCGTCGATGTCGTCGCCGCCCGAGTCCGCGAAGATCGTGTCGTTGCCGGGGCCGCCGCTGATGTCGTCGCTGCCGCTGCCGCCGTGCACGAAGTCGTCGCCCGGGCCTGCGGCGATGCTGTCGCCCGCTGCCTTGCCGTCGATCACGTCGTTGCCCTCGCCGCCGAGGATGCGGTCGCCGCCGAAGCCGCCGGTCACCCAGTCGTTGCCGGTCTCGGCCTCGATCCGGTCGCCGCCCGACCCGCCGTCGATGACGTCGTCGCCCGCGCGGCCCCAGATGTCGTCGCCGCCCCACTGGCCGTCCAGGCGGTCGTTGAACGGGCCGCCGATGATCGTGTCGCCGCCGCCGTCGCCGCTGATGACGTGCGCCTCGTTCGGGCCGCCTACCAGGCGGTCCTTGCCGGGCGTGCCGACGATCGTGCGCGCCGCCGCGGTGGCCGGCAGGAGCATGAGCAGGCTGCACGCAACGGCAGCCGCCCGCCACGGATGCTCGATCGTGTCGATCACCGCGACACGACGGTACTCCACTAGTGCTTGTACCGGCGCGAGACCTGCTCGCACCCACGGGTGCGCACGCCGCGGTTGTGGCCGATCTTGACGAGATCGGCGCCGGCGCCGCAGTCGATCACGACGCGCTCCTTGTTGTACGCGTAGACGAGGTCGTCGCCGCTGCCGGCGTCGACCTCGTTGCGGCCGTGGCCGGTGAGCCGGATGACGTCGGCGCCCGCGCCGCCCTTGATGTGGTTCGTCGCGGTCGCGCCGCCGCCCTGCAGGTAGTCGTTGCCGTCGCCGCCGTTGATGTACGTCTCGCCGCCGCGGGAGGCGCCGTAGACGATGTCGTCGCCCGCGCCGGCGTCGACGCGGTCGACGCCGTGGCTCGCGCCCTCCGGCTTGCGGTTGGCCCAGATGACGTCGTTGCCGCCGAGGCCGATCAGGACGTCGGCGCCGTAGGAGCCGAGCAGGTTGTCGTTGCGGTCGGTGCCGCGCGCGGTCCCGCCGCCGTCGGGGGTCATGCCCTTGACGCCCTTGCTCGGGTCCACGGCCGGCGGCGTCTCGAGGATCGTCTCGCAGTTGCGCAGGCGGCCCTCGCGCAGCGAGCGCGCGTTGGAGTAGCCGCCGCGCATCCCCTGCGGGTTGATGTGCAGCACGTCCACGCCCGCGCCGCAGTCGACCGTGTCGACGGCGGTGCCGTTGTTGACGTAGACCGCGTCGTTGCCGTCGCCGGCGGAGATGATGTCCCCGCCGGAGTCCGAGTAGATCGTGTCCTCGCCCAGGCCGCCCTGGATGCGGTCGGTCGCGCTGCCGCCGTGGACGACGTCGTTGCCCGCGCCGGCGTCGATGTCGTCGCCCGCGGCGCCGCCGTCGATGGCGTCGTCGCCGTCGCCCGCGCTGATGTGGTCGCCGCCGAAGCCGCCGAGGATCTGGTCGTTGCCGGCCGCGCCGTCGAGGACGTCGCCGCCCGAGCCGCCGTCGATGTAGTCGTCGCCGCCATGGCCGAACACGTCGTCGCCGCCCCACTCCCCCTGCAGGCGGTCCGCGCCCGCGCCGCCCGCGATGTAGTCGCCGCCGCCGTCGCCGTTGATGACGTTGCCGCGATCGCCGCCGACGAGGCGGTCCTTGCCCGGCGTGCCGACGAGCGTCTTGGCGGTCGCCGTGGCGGGCAGGACGAGCAGCAGGGCGAAGAGGCAGAGGGCGAGCGCGCGGGTCATGTACGGGTAATCGGCACGCCGCCCGCGGCCCTGAGAACGCCGGACGCACCGCTATCCTGCGCGGGCCTTGGAGCTCTCGGCTCTTCGTATTCTCGGCTTGGCGATCGGCGTCGCGCTGCTCGCTTTCGCGGTCTGGCGCCGGCGCACGCTGCGCAACGGCGACATGCTGCTGCTCCTGCTCTCGGGCTTGGGGCTGCTGATCGTCGCGGGCACCGACCTGCTCGACTCGGTGCTGAGCCTGTTCTCGTTCGAGCGCGGCAACGGCGGCCGGATCCTCGGCCTGGCCGTGTTCGCGGTCGTCGTCCTGTTCCTGCTCACCGTGCGCTCGCTGGTGCAGGGCGGGCGGATCGAGCGCAAGCTGTCGGCCGCGCTCGAGGGCATCGCGTGGGACGAGTTCCGCGCGTCCGGGCTGCCCGACCGCTTCGTTGACCGCGTGGCGGTCGTGATCCCGGCCTACAACGAGGAGGACAACATCGGCCAGGTCCTCCCGCGCATCCCGGCGACGGTCTGCGGGCTCGAGACCGCGGTGCTGGTGGTCGACGACGGCTCGCGCGACCGCACGGGCGAGATCGCGCGTAAGCACGGCGCGGCGGTCGCGCGGCACGCGACCAACCTCGGCGGCGGCGCGGCGCTGCGCACCGGCTACCGCCTGATGGCCGACTCCGGGGCGCGGATCGTCGTGACGCTCGACGCCGACGGCCAGCACCGGCCCGAGGAGATGGCGCGGCTCGTCGGCCCGGTCGCCGATGGCACCGTCGACGTCGCGCACGGGTCGCGCGTGCTGGGAAGTGCCGAGCCCAACCACGTCGCCCGCGAGATGGGGATCATCTTCTTCAACCGCCTGGTGTCGCTGATCACGCGCACTCGGGTGTCGGACTGCTCGAACGGCTACCGCGCGGTGCGTGCGACCGTCCTCCCCCAGCTCGTCCTGCGCCAGGAGCAGTTCCACACGTCCGAGTTCATGATCGAGGCGATCAAGCGCGGCGTGCCCGCCACCGAGATCGCCGTGACCGTGGATCGACGCATCCACGGGCACTCCAAGAAGCCCGCCGTGATCCGCTACGGCCTCGGCTTCACGAACGCGATCATGCGGACGTGGCTCCGCTAGCACGGAGCCTGCTGGTGGCCGGCCTGTGCGCCGGCCTGATCGGGGCCTTCGCCGCGCCCGCGTCGGCGTGGGACGACGCCGGCTACTGGGCGTTCGCCGACAAGGTGCAGAGCCGGCTCGACGAGTCGTGGAGCTCGGAGCTCGACCGGTACCGGGTCGGCTCGCCGTCGGTCGACACGATGCTCAACGCCAACGAGTTGCTGATCCACTCGGCGGCCGCGCTGTCGGGCCTCGACGCGTCGCACCCGGTGCGCGCTGACGGCCGCGCGCGCAGCATCGCCGCGCAGCTCATGCAATCGCCGCCGTGGATCGAGACCGTGACCGACCCGCTGCCGGGCAGCCAGCCGCACGCGCCGGGCTGGGTCGCGTCGATGCACGAGCTCAAGTCCGGCCAGCACCTGGTGGTCGACGGCGAGGTCACCGACGCGCTGGCGATGGCGTGGCGGGCACGCGACGCGCTGGGGCTCGACCCGACGCTGCGCGCGCTGATCCAGGACCGCCTGCGGCGGGTGGCGAGCGGCACGTACTGGCGCTACCCGACGCTGCGGCTGAACCAGATCAACTGGTACGCCGAGGTCTACAGCGCCGCGACCGAGGCGACCGGCGACACCAGCTGGCTGGTGCGCGACTTCCGCGGGCAGCTGCTGGCGTTCATCCGCAGCATCCGCCGCCCCGCCGAGGGGACGGCCGGCTCGCTCGGGCCGGGGATGCAGTTCCACTACCTGCCGGCCGGGCCGCCGCGGTCGCAGCTCAACACCGACTCGGCGGAGTACGCGAACATCGTCGCGTCGGTCATCCGGTTCTACGACGCCGCCGTCCTGCGCGGGATGAAGCCGCTGGACCGGGAGGACGAGGCGCTGCTGCGGCGCTGGATGACGCGCGTGCTCTCCGGCTACTGGACGCACGCCGGCTACCTGAACTGGGACACCGGGTTCGGCTTCGGGCGCTGGCACCAGACCAAGAAGATCGGACTGGCGCAGCAGGCGCTGATCGGGATCGCGATGGGTGGCCGGCTCTCGCCGTCGCAGCTCGAGGCGGAGTGGGCGAAGCACCTGCTCGAGCGCGGGTTCGACCTGTACCTGCGCCGGCTGCCCGAGGGCAACGGGGTCGCCCCGGGCCTGTTCTATCCGCTGCGCGCGCACCCGCAGTCCGACAAGCAGGCGATCCTCGGCGCGTCGCGGATCGCCGCCAACGCGGCGCGCGCCGTCGCCTCCGGGCTCGGCCTGCACGGCGAGGCGGTGCCGCCGCCGCTGTACTCGTTCGATCCGGCGACCGGTCGGCTCGCGGTCACGACGCCCCGCTACAACACCGCGATCACCGCGGTCACGCACGGCGCCTACCCGTACGGCGGCATCGAGCTGGCGCGGCTCTACGACGACCGCCAGGACGTCGCGGCGACGCTCGGCGCCAAGCCGCCGTCGAGCTTCGGGGTGGTGGTGCGCAACCGCCACGGCCGCACGCGGCTCGCCACGGCGCGGCCGGCCAGCGACCTCCACAAGCGGCCGGCGCTGCGGCTGCTGCGCGCGCCGCTCGGCGTCGGCAGCGCGGGCTCGCGGCTGCGGCCGTTCGCCGGGCCGTTCAACAGCCTGCGCGTGAGGGGCCGGATGAAGGCCGGCGCCGTCGAGGCGCACTCGACCTACACGTTCCGCCGCAACCGGATCGAGGGCGCGTGGTCGCTGCGCTCGTTCACGCGGCGCCCGCGCAGCGCGAGCGTGCTGTTCCCGAGCACGGGCGGCGCCAAGGCCGCGATCTGGGCGGTGCTGCGCGGCGGGACCGTCGTGCGCCTCGTCGCCGAGCGTCCCGTGCAGGGCGTGGTCGGCTTCTGGGTGCAGAGCGAGAAGTCGGGCTACGCCGTCGTGCCGGTCGACCGCGTCAAGGGCGCGACCGCCTCGATCGTCCAGCCGAAGCCGCAGGCGTCGGCGCCCGAACCCGGCCCGACGCTGAGCATGCGACTCACCGGCCGGCTGCGCAAGAAGCACACGGTGCGGTTCTCGGCGCGGATCGCGATCGCACGCGACATCGACGCCGCGAAGCGGGCGATCTTCTATGCCCCGGCGAACGTCAACGGCGCTGGGTAAGGGAGCCGAAGGCCGGCGTCGCCGGCGGTCCCTGGCGAGTTGACCTGCATAGCGAAGGTCAACTCGCCAGATGGTCGGCGGACGAGCGGCAACGCGCCACTTCGCCGCTCCCCCATACCCAGCCGCCGTTGACGTTCGTCAGCGCGGCAGGGCGGCCAACACCAACGCGACGGCCTCGTCCAACCCCTCGCCGGCCCCCACGACCACGTCGGGCGCCACGGGCGGCTCGTACGGATCGTCGACCCCGGTCAGCCCGGTGATCTCGCCGGCCCTCGCCCGCGCGTAGAGCCCCTTCGGGTCGCGCCGCTCGCACTCCTCGAGCGGCGTCGCGACATGGACCTCCAGGAACGGCAGCCTGCGCGCGTCGTGCACCGCGCGCGCGGCGTCGCGGTCGGCGCGGTACGGGGAGACCAGCGCGACCAGCACGACGACCCCCGCGTCGGCGAGCAGCGCCGACACCTCGGCCGTGCGGCGGACGTTCTCGGCCCGGTCCGCGGCCGAGAAGCCGAGGTCGCCGTTCAGGCCGTGCCGGAGGTTGTCGCCGTCGAGGATGTAGACGCTCCGGCCCGAGCCCAGCAGCGCAGCCTCGACACCGCCTGCGATCGTCGACTTGCCCGAGCCCGGCAGGCCGGTCATCCACACGGTCGCGCCGCCGTGGCCGAGCGCGGCCCAGCGCTGCTCGCGCTCGGTGCCTTGCTGCCAGACGACGTTCGGGGAGCGGTCAACCATCGGCGATCATCCCGGCCGCGACGGTGTCGTTGGTGGCCTCGTCGATGAGGATGAACGCGCCGGTCGTGCGGTTCTCGGCGTAGGTGTCGAAGACGAGCTCGCCGGCGCAGCGGATCGAGACGCGGGCGATGTCGTTGAGGCCCACCGAGTCGCCCTTCGGCGTGGTCGAGAGCGTCGCGACGTCGAGCGCCTCGTGGACGATCTCCAGCCGCGCCCGCTCGCTCCGCGTCGTGTGCTTGAGGACGTAGCGGCCGCCCGCACGCCCCGCCGACTCGCCCATCCAGCACACCGTCGCGACCACGTCGCGGGCCGCCCGGGCCTGGGCGTCGACCGGGCAGATGAGCGCGCCGCGGCCCACGTCGAGCTCGTCCTCCAGGGTCAGCGCGACCGACAGTGGCGCGCTCGCCTCGTCGAGCGGCCCGTCCGGGCCCTCGACCGCGGCGACCCGCGTCGTCAGCCCGCCCGGCAGCACGGCGACCTCGTCGCCCGGCCGCACGGCCCCGCCCGCGAGCTGGCCGGCGTAGGCGCGCTGCTCACCGGCGCGGATCACGTACTGCACCGGGAAGCGCAGCGGCCCGGCGGCGAGCCCGGCGGCCACCGGCGCGCTCTCCAGGAACTGCAGCAGCGTCGGGCCGCGGAACCAGTCCATCGCCGCCGACCGCTCGACCACGTTGTCGCCGACCAGCGCAGAGATCGGGATGCAGGTGATCTCCTCGACGTCGAGCCGCCCCGCCCAGGCGCGGAAGTCCGCGCAGATGCGCCGGAACGCGTCCTGGTCGTAGTCCACGAGGTCCATCTTGTTGACCGCCAGCACGATCCGCGGGATCCGCAGCAGCCCGGCGATCGCGGCGTGCCGGCGCGACTGCGTCAGCAGACCCTCGCGCGCATCGACGAGCACCACCGCGACGTCGGCCGTCGACGCGCCGGTGACCATGTTGCGCGTGTACTGCGCGTGCCCCGGGGTGTCGGCGATGATGAAGCGCCGCCGCGGGGTCGAGAAGTGCCGGTACGCGACGTCGATCGTGATGCCCTGCTCGCGCTCGGCGCGCAGCCCGTCGGTCAGGAGGGCGAGGTTCACGTAGCCGTCACCGCGCTCCTGGCTGGTGCGCTCCACGTGTTCGAGCTGGTCCTGGAAGACCTGCTTGGAGTCGAACAGGAGGCGCCCGATGAGCGTGCTCTTGCCGTCGTCGACCGATCCGGCGGTCGCCAGGCGCAGCAGCTCGGAGCGCTCCGCGGTCTCGGTGATCCCGGCGTCCTGGAGGAGGTCCTCCG
>DATDKF010000317.1:0-3502 GCA_036520135.1 Solirubrobacteraceae bacterium | reverse complement strand
GCCGTTCTTCGACCGCGGCCCGGGCTACGAGCGCCTCGCCTAGTCAGCGCACGCGCTCGGCGAGCCCAGGCCAGTAGCGTCTCGCGCACGCCGCGCTCCGCGAGCAGCGCGACGCCGTGGCCCGGCGCCGCCGACTGGGCGATGTCCGACCGCACAGCGCCCTCGAACATCCCCTCGGCGCTCACCGCCTCGCGCCGGTCGGAGATGAAGTGCACGTCCTGCGGCCGGTAGCGGCCGTGGTCCTGCAGCCGCCAGATGTCCGCCGAGTCGGGCGCCGACCGGCCGGGCGAGCAGTGCGGCGAGGCCGTCTTCGCCCGGATCGGGGATCGCGCAGGGCGCCGCCGGTCCGTGCAGCTCGGCCGCGAGCGGGTCGCGGCCCGTCCGCCGGGCGATCGCGGCGAGCGGACCGAACAGCGCGGCCTGAACTGCGGCGGGTGGCGTGGTGAAGCGGATCACGTCGCGGTATTCGCGCGCGATCGCGGCCAGCCACAGCGCGTCGGGCATGCCGTCGGGGTTCACGCGCGCGAGCGCGCCGAGCGACCACATCGCCTCGATCAGCGAGAGGAAGCGGGCGGCCGGCAGACCGGGCGCTGCGGGCGCGGCCACGATCTCGACGCGGACGTGCGCGGTGTCGTCGCCGCCGTTCCACCAGTCGTGCACGGTGCCGGCGGGCACCTCGACGACCCCGTCGCCGGGCCGGGCGACGCGCTCGCCGCCGCCCGCGAGGAAGCCGATCGCGCCGTCGACGACCTCGTAGCGCTCGATCAGGCGGTCGTGGATGTGCGCGCGGGCGACCGCGGCGCCGGGCTGCAGCCACAGGTCGACCCCGACGTGCCGGTCCTCGACACGGTTCAGGCGGGCGACCTCGCCGGTCACCGGGTTGTGGAGCCACGCGCCGGCGGTGGCGGTGGAGGTGCTCATGGCGATTCCGTCCTCGACGCGGGGTATCGTTCGAAGTCCTAACCATTATGGTTCGAACTTCGAACGAAAGTCAAGGCGACCGGTTCCTCCCGCGCCGGCCGCCGAGTGGCACCGACAGCTTCGGCAACCTGTTCCGCGACACGACGCTGGCGATGCAGGCGATCGTCGCGGACGAGCTCGTGCGCCGCGGCTTCGGCGACCTGCGTCCGGCCCTGCTCGCGGTCGGCCAGCACGTGGGGGCGGAGGGCACGCGGATCACCGAACTCGCCGAGCGCGCGTGGCTCACGAAGGCGACCGTCGTGCACGCCGTCGACGAGCTCGAGCGCCTGGGCTACGTCACCCGCCGGCCCGACCCGAGCGACGGCCGCGCGAAGCTCGTCACGTCGACCGCCCGCGCCCACGCGGCCGAGCGGGTCGCGCGCGAGGCGATCGCCGACATCCGGGCCGCCTGGGCCGAGCTCCTCGGCGCGGAGGAGATAGACGCGCTCGAGGCCGGCCTCCGCCGCCTGCGCGCCGTCCTGTGGCCGCAGCCCTAGTGGACCCGTCCACTAGGGTCGGCGGCCGAGGACCTCCGGGTTGACGACGTTGGTCGGGGCGCCGGCGGCGTAGGCGTTGATCTGGTCGAAGATCTCGCCGAACTGGAGGTCGAACTCCTCGCGCGTTACGTAGCCGATGTGCGGTGTGCAGATTGCGTTGTCCATGCGCAGCAGCGGATCGTCGCCGTTGCGCAGCGGTTCCTGCTCGTAGACGTCGACCGCTGCCATCCCGGGCCGCCCCGCGCGGAGCGCCGCCACCAGCGCGCCCGGCTCGACGAGGTCGGCGCGGCTGGTGTTGACGAGCAGCGCGCCCGGCTTCATCGCGGCCAGGTCGGCGGCCGTGACGATGCCGCGGGTCGCGTCGACCAGGCGCATGTGCAGCGACAGCACGTCGCAGCTCGCGAAGAAAGCGGCCTTGCTGGGCGCGACGGCGAGGCCGTCGGCGCGCGCGCGGGCGCGCGACTCCTCGCGCGCCCAGACCAGGACCGGCATGCCGAACGCGCGCCCGTACCCGGCGACGACCTTGCCGATCCGCCCGTAGCCGTAGACGCCCAGCGTCCTGCCACGCAGCGTGCTGCCGACGCCCGACTGCCAACGCCCGCTTCGCAGCGAGGCCATCTGCTGCGGGATCTGCCGGGCGGCCGCCAGCACGAGCGCCCAAGTCAGCTCGGCGGCCGCGTACGACGCTGTGCCGGCGTGCATCGACGAGGAGACGACGATGCCGAGCCGCGTGCAGGCGTCGACGTCGATGTGCGGGTAGACGCTGCGCTGGCTGATCAGCCGCAGCGCGGGCAGCCGTTCGAGCAGCGGCGCTCGGATCGCCGTGCGCTCGCGGATCAGCACGAGCGCCTCGCAGTCGCGCAGCCGCTCCGCGAGCGGCTCGAGCTCCTGCACGTGGTCGGTGTGGACCGTGACGTCGTGGGCCGCCAGCTTCGCGAAGCACGGCAGCGTCCGGAGCGTGTCGAAGTAGTCGTCGAGGATGGCGACCTTCATCGCCGACATGATCCTCGACCGCGATCAGGGCGCGAGCGCCGGGCCGACCTTGGTGACCTCGGGCCACGGCTCGAGCGCCTCCGGCGGCGGGTCGACGCCGGCGGCGCGGGCGGCCATGCGCTGGAAGTAGCGCTCGAAGCCCGCCGGGGTGCAGATGATCAGCGTGCGCCCGTCGGCGCCGCTGAGATTGGCGAACGTGTGCTGGACGCCGCGGCGCGCGAAGGCGAGCTCGCCGGGCCCGCGCACGCCGCGTTCGTCGCCGAGCTGGAACGTCAGCTCGCCGTCGACCACGTAGAAGGCCTCGTCGAAGTCGTGGAAGTGCAGCGGCGGTCCGGCGTCGGGGCCGACGCGGTTGTCCATCAGGCCGACGCGCCCGTCACTGTCCGCGCCGCGCACGAGCACGTTGATGCCGGCTCCGGGCGCGGGCAGCGGCTCGGCGCGCCCGCCGGCACTCGGGTCGATCGGCGTCCCGACGACGATGGTCTCCGGGACGGGTCCGGCCGCGGCGCTGCGATCGAAGTAGCCCTCGAACCCGGCGGGGGTGATGACGAGCAGATAGCGGGCGGGCGCGTCGCCGAGGTTCGCGAGCGTGTGGACGGCGCCGCCGCGGGCGAACGCGAACGTGCCCGGCGTGCCGGTGCGCAGGTCGTCGCCGAGCTGGAACGTCAGCTCACCCTCGAGCACGTGGAAGCCCTCGTCGAACGCATGGTGGTGCAGCGGCGGCCCCTCCCAGCGGGGCGGGACGGTGACCTCGACGAGCGCGATCGCGCCGCCGGAGTCCTCGCCGCGCAGCAGCACCCGCGCGGTGAACGATCGGCTCATCTCCCGCTCCATGGTGCCGCCGCGGGGCCGCCGCGGCAAGCCTTTCGGCGAATCCGAAAACGTGGCTCAGCGGACCGCGAGGCTCGCGGTCGCTCGCCGCGAGCCGCAGGACCCCCATGACCCGCCCGCGGCTCGTGAGCGGGACAACGACCACCCGGCCGAGGCCGATGCCCTCGGCGGCGAGCGCGGCCCAGACGCCGATCGCCTTCCCGCGCTCGGGCCCCGTGAAG
>DATDKF010000316.1:0-8430 GCA_036520135.1 Solirubrobacteraceae bacterium | reverse complement strand
GTCGCTGCGCGCGCGCCTGCGACCACTCACGAGGGAGCCCACGATGGTTCAGATGCAGGTCACCGACGTCCGCCGCGC
Organism: Solirubrobacteraceae bacterium; assembly: GCA_036520135.1. GTDB lineage: Bacteria > Actinomycetota > Thermoleophilia > Solirubrobacterales > Solirubrobacteraceae > DASSUW01. The sequence goes on along the minus strand of DATDKF010000316.1, from coordinate 8,352 downwards.
CGGCGAGAAGCACGTCCTCATGCTCGCCGGCGACGACCACGAGCTGAAGATCTGGGTCGGCCCGCCGGAGGCGGCGACGATCGCCGCGCTGCTGGAGGACGTCGAGCTGCCGCGCCCGATGACCCACCATCTCACCGCGGCGCTGCTCAAGGCCGCCGGCACGACGGTGCGCGAGGTGCGCGTCAGCCGTCTCGCGGACCACACGTTCTACGGCGAGGTCGTGCTCGGCGACGGCACCGCGGTCGACGCCCGGCCGAGTGACGCGATCGCGCTCGCGCTCGTCGAGGGCGTGCCGCTGCTCGTCGACGCCGCCGTGCTCGAGGAGGCCGCCCACGTCGACCCGGAGTGGGCCGACGAGCACGCCGCCGCCGACGCCTCGACGGAGGACCGCCGCGTCCTCGCCGACGAGGTCCGCAAGCGCGTCAGTCGACCGTGAGGACGAGCTTGCCGCGCACGTGGCCGGCCTCGATGCGCTCGTGCGCCTCGGCGGCCCGCTCGAGCGGGAACGCCTCCTCGACGTGCGGGCGCAGGCGGCCGTCCTGGATCAGCGGCGTGATGTGCTCGCCGAGGTCGTATCCGCTCGGGCGCACGAAGATGTAGTGGACCTCGTGGTGGCCGTCGCGCGGCTCCGGCGGCGGGCGGGCGATCGAGACGAGCCGCCCGCCGGGACGCAGCGAAGCGAAGGCCTGCTCGCGGGCGTCGCCGCCGAACAGGTCGAACGCGGCGTCGGTGCCGGAGTCCGACAGCAGGTCGCGCACGCGGGCGGGCAGGTCCTCGGCCGCATAATCGAGCGGCTCGGCCCCGAGCTCGCGCAGGAAGTCGTGGTTGCCCTCGGACGCGGTGGCGACCACGCGCGCGCCGCGGGCGCGCGCGAGCTGGACCGCGAGGTGCCCGACGCCGCCGGCGCCGCCGCCGATGAACAGCGACTCGCCGCCGCGCAGCCCGAGCGCCTCGAGCGACTGCTGGGCGGCGAGCACGGCCGTCGGCAGCGCCGCCGCCTCCTCGAACGAGAGCTCGGGCGGCATGTGGGCGAAGAACCCCTCGGGCGCGGTCACGTACTCGGCGTAGGTGCCGAACTGCAGGTGGTGGCGGCGGATGTAGCCGTAGACCTGTTCGCCCGGCTTGAACCACGTGACCGCGGGGCCGACCTCCTCGACGACGCCGGCCACGTCCCAGCCGATGATCACCGGGAAGTGGAACGGCAGCGCCTGCGCCATGTAGCCGCCGCGGATCTTCGCGTCGACCGGGTTCACGCCCGCGGCCTTGACGCGGACGAGCACGCCGTCGGGCGCCACGGGCGGCACGTCGTGCTCGATCAGCTCGAGCTTGCTGCGGTCCCCCCACTCTCTGACGGCGACAGCGCGCATCGCCAGATGGGCCTACCCGTTTACCAGCGGTAGTGAGCGAAGGCCTTGTTGGCCTGCGCCATGCGGAAGATGTCGTCCCGGCGCTTGTAGGCGCCGCCCTGCTGGGACTGCGCGTCGAGCAGCTCGTTGGCGAGCCGCTGCGCCATCGACTTCTCGCGCCGGTTGCGCGCGAACTCGACGAGCCAGCGGACCGCGAGCGTGCGGGCGCGGCGCGGGGGCACTTCGACGGGCACCTGGTAGGTGGCGCCGCCGACGCGACGGGACTTGACCTCGAGCACCGGCGTGAGCGCCTTGATCGAGATCTCGAGCGCCTCGACGGGCTCCTTGCCCGTGCGCTCGGAGAGGATCGCCAGCGCGTCGTAGACGATGCGCTCGGCCTTGGACTTCTTGCCGTCCAGCATCACGCGGTTGATGACCTGCGAGACGAGCTTGGAGCGGTGCACGGGATCCGGCTCGATCGGCCGGATGGTGGCGGCGGCGCGGCGCGGCATCGCTACTTCGCCTTCACGCCGTACTGGGAGCGGGCCTTCTTACGGTCGGACACGCCGGCCGCGTCGAGCGTCCCGCGGATGACCTTGTAGCGCACGCCCGGCAGGTCCTTGACGCGGCCGCCGCGCACGAGCACCACAGAATGCTCCTGCAGGTTGTGGCCCTCGCCCGGGATGTACGCCGTGACCTCCATCGTGTTCGTCAGCCGCACACGGGCGACCTTGCGCAGCGCCGAGTTCGGCTTCTTCGGCGTGGTCGTGTAGACGCGCGTGCAGACGCCGCGCCGCTGCGGGGCGGCGACGCGCTTCTTGCGGCCCTTGCCGGACTTCAGACCGGGGGTCGCGAGCTTCTTGGTCTTCGGGTTCCGACCCTTGCGGACGAGCTGGGAAGTCGTGGGCATACGGCGCGAAAGGGTAGCAATCCGCTACGCAGCGGCCCCGAGCGCGTCGCCCAGCTCCACGTACGGCTGACCGGTCGCCTCGGCCACCGGCTGGTAGGTCACCTTGCCGGCCACGACGTTGAAGCCCTTGGCGAGCCCGGGGTTCTCCTCCGCGGCGCGCGCCGCGCCCGCGTCGGCGAGGTGGAGCACGAAGGGGAGGGTGGCGTTCGTCAGTGCGTAGGTCGAGGTGATCGGGACCGCGCCGGGCATGTTGGCGACGCAGTAGTGCGTGACGCCGTCGACCTCGTAGGTCGGGTCCGAGTGGGTGGTCGGCCGGCTGGTCTCGAAGCAGCCGCCCTGGTCGATCGAGACGTCGACGAGCACGGCGTTGCGCTTCATCAGCTTGAGCTGGTCGCGCCGCACGACGTACGGGGCCTTGGCGCCGTGCACGAGCACCGCGCCGATCACCAGGTCGGCCTCCGGGAGGCGCGACTCGATGTCGAGCGTCGACGCGTAGCAGGTGTCCGCGCGGCCGCCGAAGGCGATGTCGAGCTCGCGCAGGCGGTCGATGTTGCGGTCGTAGACGTAGACCGACGCCTCCATGCCCATCGCGATGAACGCGGCGTTCATGCCGACGACGCCGCCGCCGATGATCATCACCTTCGCGGCGGCCACGCCGGGCACGCCGCCGAGCAGGATCCCGCGGCCGCCGAGCGGCTTCTCGAGCATGAACGCGCCCGCCTGCGTGGCGATCTTGCCGGCGACCTCGCTCATCGGCGCGAGCAGCGGCAGCCGGCCGCGAGCGTCCTCGACGGTCTCGTACGCCACGCAGGTCGCGCCCGAGTCGACGAGCCCGCGCGTGAGGTCGGCGTCCGGCGCCAGGTGCAGGTAGGTGAACAGCAGGTGGCGCGCCTCGAGCCGGCCGACCTCGTCGGGCTGTGGCTCCTTGACCTTGACGATCATCTCGGCCTCGCCGAACACGGCCTCGGCGTCCGGCAGGACCCGCGCGCCCTGGGAGCGGTAGTCGTCGTCGCTGATCGCCGACCCCTCGCCGGCGCCCGCCTCGACCACGACCTCGTGGCTGTGCTCGACCAGCTCGCGCACGCCGGCGGGCGTCAGCGCGACTCGGTACTCGTCGGTCTTGATCTCGGTGGGAACGCCAACGATCACGCTGTTCCTTTCGTCAGTTCACGGCCGCGGAGGGCCAGCCAGAAGTCGATCCGATCGCGCGCCGAGTCCAGGGAGCGACCGGTCAGCTCCTCGACCCGCCGGATCCGGTAGCGCAGCGTGTGGCGGTGACAGTACAACTGGCGCGCGGCGCGCTCCCACTGGCCATTGCATTCGATGAACGCCTCGAGCGAGCGCATCAGCTCGCCGCCGTAGGCGCCCTCGCCCTCCTCGATCGGGGCGAGGATGGAGTCGCAGAACAGGCGCAGCGCCTCGTCGTCCTGCAGCGAGAGCAGCAGCTGGAACGAACCGAGGTCGCGGTAGGTGGCCAGCCCGGCGGTCGTGCCGTTGCTCTCGGCCAGGCCGTGCGCCTCGAGCGCGCAGCGGGCCTCGTGGAACGCGCGCCGCAGATCGCCGGCCGGCACCATCCGGCCGGCGCCGGCGGCGAGGTCGGACCCGACCTCCTCGGAGGCGCGACGGCGCAGGCGCTCGGCGAGCGCGAACAGCTCCTCGTCGTCGCCGCCGCGCGGCGGCGCCAGCAGCACGCAGGAGAACTTGCCGGTGCCGGCGGCCAGGCCGGCCGGCGCCTCGTCGCGCAGCGCGCGGGCCAGCGCGTCCTCGGTCGCGACCTTCAGCGCGCGCGGCGGCGTGAGCACGAGCACGGCGGCGCGGTCGCGCAAGCCGAACGGCTGCAGGCGGCGGGCCAGCTCGGCGCCGTCGAGCTCGCCGGAGACCATCGCCGACACGACGTCGCCGGCCAGCCGGCGCTCGGTGTCGTCGACGACGCGGCGGCGCAGCAGCTCGAGCGCGACGACGGTGACCGCCTGGTGCAGCGTCAGGCGGTCGAACTCGGTGAGCGGACCACCGTCCTTGGCCGCGACGAGCCAGGCCTGCGGCGCCGGGCCCTCGCCGGAGGGGCCGCTGCCCTGCGGCGTGCGCGGGACCGGCAGCGCCAGCGCGCGGCCCGCCAGCTCGCCGCCGGGGGCGTAGCCGCGGCGCCCGCCGGCGCGGGCGCGCTCGCGCAGCTCGTCGGCCAGCGCGGCGACCGCGCTCTCCTGCAGCGGCGCGCCGGCGGCGCGGCGGGCGAGCACCTCGCCCCGCGCGTCGAAGATGATCGCCGGGCCGCCGATCAGCGAGGCGAGCGCGCCGGCCACGCCGTCGAGCCCGCGCTCGGAGAGCACGATCCGCTCGAGCCGCTCGTGGGCGGACAGCGCCCGCTGGAGGACCGCGTAGTGCTCGTTGACTAGGTGGGTGAACGCCTTCTCGGTGACCGCGATGAACGGGACCTCGTAGGGGACCTCGAACAGCGGAAAGCCGAGCTCGTCGGCGGCCTCGATCATCTGGGTGGGCACGGTGGTGTGTGCGAACCCGGTGCCGAGGCCGAGCCCGGACAGCCCGTGGCCGGCGAGCCGCGCGACGTACTCGCGCTGGACCTCGGGCCGCTCGAGCTGCAGGCCGGTCGACAGCAGCAGCTCGCCGCCGGACAGCCACGGCGTCGGGTCGACGATCTCGGAGATGTGCACCCAGCGCACCGCGTTGTCGATGCCCGCCTCACCGGCGACGAGCCTGACCTCGAGGTCGCGGAGCAGATCGCGGAGGGCGAGCACCGTTTCGTTACAGAACGTCGTCAGTCATACGCCGATTCGTACAACCTACCTCCCGGTGGCGAACCGGCGCAACGCGTCGTCCGAATAGGGTCCCGCCGATGCTCGCCCATGACCGTACCGGCTCCGGCCCGCCGCTGCTGCTCGTCCACGGGCTCGGGTCCTGCAAGGAGATGTGGCGCCCGCTCGTGCCGATACTCGAGCGCGAGCGCGACGTGATCGCGGTCGACCTGCCGGGCTTCGGCGCCTCGCCGCCCGGGCCGACGACGGTCGCGGCCCTCACCGATGCGGTGGCGGCGTTCGCGGACGGCCTCGGGCTCGACGGCTGGCACGTGGCGGGCAACTCGATGGGCGGCGGGATCGCGCTCGCGCTGGGCGCCGCCGGTCGCGTGCGGTCGGCCTGCGCGGTGTCGCCGATCGGCTTCGCGCGCGGCCGCGAGATCGCCTACGGCCGCGGCACGCTGGCCGCCACTCGGGTGCTGGCGCGAGCGCTCACCCCGGTCGCGCCGGCCGTCGTGCGCAGCCGCGTCCTGCGGTCGGCGTTCTGCGCCCACATCGCCGCGCGGCCGTGGTGGATCCCCGCCGAGGACACGCTGCTGTGGACGCGAATGTACGCGGAGGCACCGTCGTTCTGGGCGCTGCTGCGCGACGCGCCGGGCTGGCAGGCGCCGACGCCGTCGTGCCCGACCACCGTCGCCTGGGGCAACCGCGACCGGCTGCTGATCTTCTCCCGCCAGGCGCCGCGGGCGCGGCGCGCCCTGCCGGCGGCGCGCCACGTCGTGCTGCGCGGCTGCGGCCACGTGCCGACGTGGGACGACCCCGAGCAGGTCGCGCGCGTGATCCTGGAGGCGTCGGCCTAGAACGCGGGCTGGGCGTTCGCCTCGGCCGCGCGCATCGGCGGCGGCGTGACGAGCGCGGCGACCACGACGAGCACGAACGCGAAGCTCTGGATGACGATGCCGAGCGTGTCGCTGGGCATCGGGTCGCCGAAGACGACGATGCCGCCGAGGATGCAGGAGACGTTCGCGGCGGTGGAGGTCGCGGCGATGACCGGGACGGCCTCGCCGTCCTGCAGGCCGCGGGCAGAGGCGTAGAAGGCGACGATCGAGGCGAGGATCGTGACGGCCAGCCACGGCGAGAGGATCACGGCGAGCGGGCCGTCGACGCCGGTGAGCGCCTTGATGGCAACGTCGGAGACGCCGAACAGGACGCCGGCGGCGGCGCCGAGCATGATCCCGTGGTGGTGGTCCGGGGCGCCCATCCGCGGGCCCGAGATCAGCAGCGCACCGATCGCGAGCATGCCGCCCTCGAAGGTGAGCATCCCGGCGAGCGAGTAAGTCGAGTGGACGCCGGATTGGGCGGGGAGCGTGACGACCAGCAGCACTAGGCCGAGCGCGGTCATCGCGACGCCGACCCACTGACGGGCGCCGACCTCGAAGCCGAACAGGCGGTCGGCCAGCACGGCGAGGATCACGACGCCGGTCGAGAGCACGGCCTGGACGACCGACAGCGGAGCGAAGGCGAGGGCCGCGACGTGGAACAGCCACGCGCCGGTGGCGACGCCCATGCCGATCGCGAACCACTTCGAGGCGAACAGCGAGCGCACGCTCTGGAGCGGGTGCCGGATGTCCACCTTGGGAGCCTCGTTCGCTCCACGGTGCTTGTAGAGGAAGCCCAGCTGCGTGGCGACAGCGCAGGCCAGCGCCAGCAGGATGCCCAGTTCGAAAGTCACGTGTGTGTCAAGACCCGGTTGGAAAGCCCGCGGCGCCGATCGCCGCGACCTTCCTTGTCATCGGACTCGTCGCCCCCCGGCTTGAGCCCGATGTCGAAAGCGGGACACTAGCGCGCCCCGTATAAGTGCAAGATCAAGTTCCCCTCTTCGGCTTCGGGCACACCAGCCCTCCCCGTGTTTACCCGCCGCGGCTGACGGCACTCCACATTCGCTGTCAGCCGGCGCGAGGGCGCCGACGAACGTTCGCCGGCCCCGCCGCACGCGCGACGAGACCGGCAAACGAACGAGCTACTTCTTGTCGTCCCCGTCCATGTCGAGGTCGGAGCCGATGTCGTCGAACGAGCCGCCGCTGGTGCCGAAGCCGGCGTTGATCTCGTCCAGCTCGGCGGTGTCGAAGGCCGGGCCGAAGCCCTGCAGGCCCTCGCCGTCCTCCAACCCCAGCTCGGCGGCGAGGTCGTCGCCCTCCAGGAGCCCGACGTCGTCGATGCCGCGCGGAAGCGGCTCGGACGGCTCGATCTCGATCGTGCGGTAGCGCTTGAGCCCGGTGGCGGCCGGGATCAGCTTGCCGATGATCACGTTCTCCTTCAGGCCGGCCAGGCGGTCGATCTTGCCCTCCAGGGCCGCGTCGGTGAGCACCTTCGTGGTCTCCTGGAACGAGGCCGCCGACAGGAACGAGTCCGTCGCCAGCGAGGCCTTGGTGATGCCGAGGATGATCTCCTCGAACTGGGCGGGCTCGCCGCCCTTGGCCTCGACGGCGTCGTTGATCCGCCGCAGCTCGTGCCGGTCCACGAACTGGCCCGGCAGCAGGTCGGTATCGCCCTTCTGGTCGATCCGCACCTTCTTGAGCATCTGACGGCAGATGAGCTCGATGTGCTTGTCGTTGATGTCGACGCCCTGGGACTTGTAGACCTCCTGCACCTCCTTGACGAGGTACACCTCGGTCGCGGTCCGGCCGCGGAGCGCGAGCAGCTCGTGCGGGTACAGCGAGCCCTCGTTGAGCTGCGTGCCCGGCTCGATCTTCTCGCCCTCGATCACGTGTAGGCGCGTCCGGCGCGGGAACGTGTGTCGGTGCTCCTCGCCGGCGTCGTCGGTGATGACCACGGTGCGCGACTTGTCGGTGTCCTCGATCGACACCACGCCGCCCACCTCGGCGATCTTCGCCAGACCCTTCGGCTTGCGCGCCTCGAACAGCTCGACGACGCGCGGCAGGCCGTGCGTGATGTCCGCGCCGGCGACGCCACCGGTGTGGAACGTCCGCATGGTCAGCTGCGTGCCCGGCTCGCCGATCGACTGGGCGGCGATGATGCCGATCGCCTCGCCGAGGTTCACCATGGAACCGGTGGCCAGCATCGTGCCGTAGCAGTACTGGCACACGCCCTGGAGCGACTCGCACGTGAGCACCGACCGCACCCGCACGCGGTTCACGTCGGGATCGCCGGCGATCTGGCGCAGCTCGTCCTCGTCGATCTCCGTGTTGCGAGGCAGCGTCGTGCCGTCGGCGAGCTTGACGTCCTCCGCCAGGCACCGCCCCAGAAGCTTCGTCTCGAGGAGGCGCAGGTTCTCGGGGTCTCCCTTCACGTCCTCGACCCAGATGCCCCGATTCGACTCGCAGTC
>DATDKF010000315.1:0-18631 GCA_036520135.1 Solirubrobacteraceae bacterium | reverse complement strand
CCGTGCCATCGCGCCCAAGACGCAATGGCGGCCTGGCGAGGCCGAAGCGAACGCCGCGCAGCTGTCGGCGGCGGCCGCTTCGCACGCCTGACCGCAACTTCGGGCGCCCGACCGCATTGAGGACCTTTGTGAAACGAGTCGTATTTCTCTCTCTCCTAGCCATGCTCTGCCTGGCCGTCCCCGCCCAGGCGAAGAAGCCGTTCGTGGGCATCGGCGAGCAGAACCCGATGATCTTCCGCGACCAGCGGTGGTTGGGTCTCGACAAGCCGGACGTCCGCTACGTGATCCCGTGGGACGCCATGAAGTTCAAGAACGAGCGGGCGTCCGCCGACTGGTACCTGACCTGGGCGGAGGGCGTCAACGCGCGCGTGCTGCTGTCCTTCGGCCACTCGCGCCGGAAGGGCCGCGAGCTCAAGCTGCCCACGAAGCGGCAGTTCAAGACCCAGTTCAAGGCGATCCGCAAGCGCTACCCGTGGGTGACGACGTTCCAGACCTGGAACGAGGGCAACCACGGCACCCAGCCGACGTTCAAGAAGCCGGCCGCCGCGGCGAAGTTCTTCGACGTCATCAAGAGCTCGTGCCGCAAGTGCGTCGTGTCCGCTCCGTCGGTGCTCGACGACGGCATCGCGACGATCCGCTGGATCCAGAAGTTCCGCAAGGCGGCCAAGCACAAGGTCACGATCTGGAGCCTGCACAACCACATTGACGCCAACCGCAACCGGCTCGGCAACAAGAGCACGACCAAGCTGTTCCTGCGGAACACGAAGGGTCAGGTGTGGTTCACCGAGGCCGGCGGGATCTGGAACCGCTGGATCACGCGCAGCAGCGGGCGCAAAGACAGGGTCAAGATGTACAACCACAAGACCGCGAAGCGGGCGATCCGCAACATCTTCAAGTTGCAGCGCCTCAACCCGCGCCGCGTGACCCGGATCTACTACTACAACTGGTTCGCGCCGGGCGAGAAGAAGCCGCAGTGGGATTCCGGCCTCTTCGGGCCGACGGGTAAGCCCCGCCCGCTGTTCAACACGTTCAAGGCGCAGGTCCGGAAGTACGCTCGATGAGCCACAGCGCCACGGCCAGCAGCGCGGTCGTGGCGCAGTAGCCCACCTCGACCTCCAGCAGGGGGTCGTCGAGGGGCGACGGCAGGAGCCAGAGCATGAACACGGCGGCCGCGGCCAGCCAGGTGGCGGCCGCCAGGCCGCCGCGCCGCCGCGCCAGCGCCGCCTGGTTGAGCGTGCCGGCCGTGAGGTGGAACCCCATCCCGAGCCCGACGAGCACGAGGCCGCCGCGGCCGTAGTCGAAGTCGCCGCCGAACAGCACGCCCATCGCCCACGGGCCGATCGCCGCGAGGCCGAGCACGACGAGGCCCGCGAAGCCGGCGATCGCCAGCACGGTCGTCCGGATCGCGCGCTGGAAGTCGTCCCCGCCGCCGGTCACGTGCAGGCCGGAGAGGTGGGGGAGGAGTGACGTCTGGATCGCCTGGAAGAGCTGTAGCGGCGCCCGCGTGATCAGCAGGACGTTGAACACGAAGCCGGCCAGCACGGCGTCGGCCGCGGTGGCGTCAACCACGAGCACCGGGCCGTTGAGCAGCGCCTGCTCGGCGACCATGATCGCCAGCACGGCGCCCGCGAAGCCCGCGCCCTCGCGCATCGCGCCCCGCTCCGCCGTCGTCGCGCGGGCGCCTTGGCGCTGGAGTGCCCACGGGACGACGGCGAGCGACACCAGCGGCGCCGCCGCGATGCCGAGCGCGACCGTGCCCTGCCCCTCGGCGATGCCGATCGCCACGGCCAGCGCGAACAGGCAGCGCGAGCACGACTCCAGGAGCACCAGCCCGCCGTACAGGCCGAACCACTGATGGCCGGCCAGCCAGCCGCGCGCGAAGTAGCTGGCCGCGTAGGCGAGCACGGCGACCACCAGCACCCAGTACAGCTCCGCCGAGCCGTCGAACACGTCGTCCTGGATCGGCGCGCGGAACGCCAGCGCGATGACCAGGAACGCGACCGCCGCGCTCATCTGGATCGTCAACGCGATCCGCAGCGGATGCGCTTCGTGCCCCTGGGCCCGGCGCGACGCGATCGTGTGCGAGAGCAGCTGCTCGACCGGCCGGTAGATGATCGAGATGATCAGGAACAGGATCGACCACAGGAGCGAGACGCCCTTGTAGTCGACCTCGCTGAGGCTGTGGCTGGCCAGCGAGAAGTACGCGAACGTGACCAGGCCGGTCGTCGCGATGCCGACCGACAACACGGTCGCGCCACGCCCGTACGACCGGGATACGCCTTTCGCCTCCGCGGCCACGGTCCGCAAGCTCCGCGTGGACCGCTACGGCGACGTTACATTCACGAGAAGCATGGTCCAGGGGAAGGGGCTGCGTGCCTCTACCACTTGACCGTGCCGCGAGAGGAGCTGCGCGAAGCTCCGCTTGGACCAGTGGTTCAGGTGGCCGGGCGTGTTCCCGAGATCGCGCAGGTAGGCGCCGCGGGCCATGTTCAGCGCCCGCCACAGCGGCTCGCGCGGGACCGACACGATCAGGTGCCCGCTCGCGACCCGCGCCATCTCGGCCACCGTGTGCTCGGGATCGGGCACGTGCTCGAGCACCTCGATCGCCGTCGCGACGTCGAACTCCCCGTCCACGAACGGCAGGTTCTCGGCCTTCATCACCCGGTACTCGAGGTTCGGCTCGCGGCGCTTCTCCCACTCGGCCTGGATCGCCGGATCCTCGAGGTCGATGCCGACGACGCGGCCCTCGAGCCGCTTCGCCCACTGCTGGGTCAGCACGCCCTCGCCGCACCCGACGTCGAGGACCGAGCGCGGCGCGGCGGCCTCCAGCAGCTCGCCGAGCGTGCGCTCGAAGCCTGCCATCAGCCGCCGGACGACCGGGTTGGTCGATCCGTACTTGTCGTACGTGTTGCCGGTGACCGTGCCTTCGGCGTCGCGCGTGATCGCCGTGCTCATACCTTGAGCGCCTCGCGCTCCTCGGTCTTCCCGCGGCCGCCGGAGCGCGCGCCCGTCGTCGGCTCGTGGCCCGACGTGGGCTGGCCGGGCTCGTAATGCGACGGCGGCACGCCGAGCTCGAGCTCGACGCGGCGGATGCGCTCGAAGATCCGCTGCAGCGTGATCCGCTGGCCCGACAGAAGGTCGCCGAGGATGCCTAGCGCGGCGAGCACCATCGCCGCGTTGAACAGCACAGCGCCGAGGATCAGCGACTGCACGTGGCCCGCGCCGTCGCCCTGCAGGAAGAAGTAGAAGAAGCGGCCCCACACGAACAGGGCGGCGACACCGATGACAAACGCGGCGGTGAGGAACACGCGCAGCGGCTCGTACATCGCGTAGATGCGGAATATCGAGATCCCGTTGCGGCGGATGTACGTCCACATCGACGGGAATAGGCGCGACTCGCGCAGCTTCGGGTTCGTGCGCACGGGCACGTGGTCGACCGCGACGGTCATCTTGCCCGCCTGGATGATCGTCTCCAGCGTGTAGGTGAACTTCGAGACGACCTGCATCGCGAGCGCGGCCTCGCGGTTGTACGCCCGGAAGCCCGACGTCGTGTCCGGCACCGTGGTCTGCGACGCCTGCCGGACGACCCACGAGCCGAGCCGCTGCAGCAGCTTCTTCGGCGCGGAGAAGTGCTCGATCGTCTTGAGCTCGCGGTCGCCGACCACCATGTCGGCGTTGCCGGCGACGATCGGCTCCACGAGCCGCACGATGTCGGGCCCGTGGTACTGGTTGTCGGCGTCGGTGTTGACGATCACGTCGGCGCCGAGCTTGAGTGACGCGTCGAGCCCTGCCTGGAAGCCCGACGCCAGGCCCTTGTTGTTGGTGAGGCGGACGATGTGGTCGACACCGTGCTCGCGGGCGACGTCGATCGTCCGGTCGGTCGAGCCGTCGTCGATGATCAGCCATTCGACGGTGTCGAACCCGGGCACCTCGCGTGGCAGATCCGCAAGGGTGATCGGGAGGGTCTCCTCCTCGTTCAGGCACGGGATCTGGATGATCAGCTTCATCTCGCGGCCCCTAGAACGTAGCGCCCTTGCCGGCATCCGGCCGGCGCTTTGATGCGATGGCCGCCATCCAGGCGGCTTTGGGTCGTCATCCTGTCTTCGCTCATGGAAGGAGTGACCGTCTCCCGGCGGCCGGCGCTGTCGCGCGTCCGCTCGCTCGATGGCGACGCGATCGCCCGGATCGCGTTCGTCCTGCTGTGCGTGGCCGGCGTGATCGGGTTCCTCGTGTACCCCACGTACCCGAACTACGACTCCTACTACTCGATGCTGTGGGGCCGCGAGGTGCTGGATCTGCAGCTGCCCGGCATCGAGGGCTTCCGCGTGCCGACCGAGCATCCGCTGGCGATCGCCGTCGGCGCGTTCGTCTCGGCGTTCGGCCGCCACGGCGACCGGATGTTCATCGCGCTGATCCTCGCGTCGTACCTGTGGCTCACGTGGGGCGTCTACCGGCTCGGGCGGATCGCGTTCACGCCGCTCGTCGGCGCCGTCGCGGCCGCGTTCACGCTCACGCGCTTCGACTTCGGCTTCCTCGCGGCGCGCGGCTACATCGACATCCCGTACATGGCGCTGGTCGTGTGGGCCGCCGTGCTGGAGGCCGGCCGGCCGCGCCGCGGCGTGCCCGTGCTGATCACGCTCGCGCTGGCCGGCATGCTGCGGCCCGAGGCGTGGGTGCTCGCGGGCGTCTACTGGCTGTGGCTGTTCCCGCGGGCGACGTGGCGGCAGCGGGTCCTGTACGCGGCGCTGGCCGCCCTCGGGCCGCTCGTGTGGACGCTGGTCGACCTGATCGTCACCGGCGACCCCCTGTACTCGCTGCTCTACACGAGCACCTCGGCCGAGGACCTCGGCCGCCAGCGGACGCTCGGCGAGCTGCCCGCCGCGGTCCCCGAGTTCTTCACGTCGATCGTCAAGCTGCCGGTGATGGTCGCTGCCGTCGCGGGCCTCGGGCTCGCGCTGGCGCTCACGCCGCGCCGGACCGCGATGCCGCTCGCGCTGCTGGTCTCCGGCGTCTTTACGTTCGTGCTGATCGGGGTCGCAGGCGCGTCGGTGATCGAGCGCTACCTCGCCGTCGCCGCGGTCGCGCTGCTGATCTTCGCCGCGGTCGCCGTCGCCGGGTTCACGATGCTGCGCCGGGGGCGCCTGCGCACCGCCTGGACGGCGCTCTCGGCGGCGCTGGTCGTGTTCGGGATCGTCTTGACGGCGACGCACGTCCGGCTCGACTACTTCGACTCCGAGCTGACCTTCCGGGGCGCCGCGCACGACGACCTCGTGCGCGTGCTCGAGTCGCCGGAGGTGCAGGCCGGGCTCAAGTGCGGGCCGCTGAGCGTCCCCAACCACAAGCTCGTCCCCGACTCGCGCTGGATCCTCGACCTGCCGGAGGACCGGGTGATCCCGCGGGCGGAGCCCGGCGCGCCGAAACCGCGCCGCGGCGTCGCGCTCGTGGTCACCAGCCGCTTCGCGATCTTCAAGCACTCCTGGAGCAACGACATCGACTCGCCGCTCATCCAGGAGCCGCCCGCCGGGTGGCGCCGGATCGTCACGGGCGACTTCTACGCGGCGTATGCGCGCTGCTGAGCGCCTGGCGCTCCCGGCCGCCGCCGTCGTCCTCGGAGCCCTTCTCCTGCGCCTGTGGGGCGTCGGCCACGGGCTGCCGTACGTGTTCAGCGCCGACGAGAACGCGCACTTCGTGCCGCGCGCCATCGGCATGTTCGGCCACTCGCTGAACCCGCAGTACTTCGTCAACCCGCCCGCCTTCACGTACCTGCTGCACGTCGCGTTCTGGACGCGCTGGGGCTCGCGCGCGGCGGTGGGCGACGCGTTCGCGGCCGACCCTGGGATCGCGTTCACGCTCGCCCGCGTGCTCGTCGCGTTGCTCGGCGCGGCCGCTGCGGGCCTGATCGTGTGGGTCGGCGCCCGGCTCGCCGACCGCCGTGTCGGCCTGCTCGCCGGCGCGCTGTTCGCGGTCGCGTTCCTCCCCGTCCACTACGCGCACTTCGCGGTCAACGACGTGCCGGCGCTCGCCCCGCTGTGCCTGAGCCTCGTGGGCGCCGCGGGCGTCTACCGTGACGGCCGCCTGCGCGACTACGCGCTCGCCGGCGCAGCGCTCGGCGTGGCGTGCGCGACCAAGTACACGGCCGGGATCGTGCTGCTGTGCCTGCTCGGCGCCGCCGCCGGGGCGCCCAACCGCCGGCGCGGGCTCGCGCTCGCCGGCGCGCTGGCGGTCGCCGGCTTCGCGGTCGCCAACCCGTACGCGCTGTTCGACCTCGACGCGTTTCGCGAGGGGCTGCGCACGCAGTCGGCGGCGTCGGGCGACGGCGGCGGCAAGCTCGGGCTGGTCGCCGACAGCGGCGTCCTGTACTACCTCGGCACGACCACGTGGGGGCTTGGCTGGCTGCCCGCGCTGGCGGCGCTCGGCGGCGCCGTGTGGCTGGCCGTGCGCCGCTCCCGGCTCGCGCTCGTGCTCGTGCCCGCGCCGGTCGCGTTCATCGTGTTCATGGGCCTGCAGGATCGCTTCTTCGCCCGCTGGCTGCTGCCCGTCTACCCGATGCTGTGCCTGCTCGCCGCGTGGGCGGCCGTCGAGCTGGCCGGGCGCGTGCGCTGGCGGGTGATCGCCGCGGGCGCCGCCCTGTGCGCGCAGGGCCTCGTGTTCTCGGTCCACAACGACGCCCTGCTCGCGCGCACCGACACGTGGACGCTCGCTCGCGCCTGGATGGTCCGCAACATCCCGGAGGGCACGCGCATCGTGATCGAGCCGATCGCGCCCGACCAGTGGGCGACCGATGTCGGCCACCCGTCGCGGCTGACCGACGAGGGCCGGCGCTGGGACAAGTGGCGGACCTCGAACTACCAGGGCCGCCGGATCAAGCTCGAGGACTACGAGCGGACCCTGAGCCCCCCGATGCTCGACCGCTACGCGCGCCGCGGCTACTGCTACGTGCTCACCGGGTCGACGCAGATGGGCCGCGCGCTGCGCGAGCCCGACGCGGTGCCGGGCGCGATCGCCTACTACCGCGCGCTCGAGCGCCGCAGCGACGTGCTGTACCGCGTCGGCCCGGGTGCCGCGCGCCCGTTCTCGTTCGATTTCTCCTACAACGCCTATCCGCTCGCGTACGATCGCCTGGGGCCGGAGATCACCATCCGGCGGCTGCGAGGGGGGCAATGCCGGTAACGTCGCCAACCGTCCGCGGCTGGTCCTTCGGACGGTTGGCGAAACTGGCATCAATATTCTCCTGGTGACGCCGTTGTGACCACGCTGCTGCAGACCGACCATGTGCACCTCGCGCGCGCCATCGCGCTCGCTGAGGGCGGCCGCGGGCGCACGACCCCGAACCCGCTCGTGGGCGCCGTCGTGGTCAAGGACGGCGAGGTCATCGGCGAGGGCTTCCACACCGCCTACGGCAAGCTCCACGCCGAGCGCGAGGCGCTCGCGGCCTGCACGGCCGACGCGCGCGGCGCGACCATGTACGTGTCGCTCGAGCCGTGCTGCCACCACGGCCAGACGCCGCCGTGCACGGACGCGATCCTCGAGGCGGGGATCGCCCGCGTCGTCGTCGCGTCCGACGACCCGACCGAGAAGGCCGCCGGCCGCGGCCTCGGCATCCTGCGCGACGAAGGGCTCGAGGTCGTCGTGGCGGGCGGTGACCTCGCCGCCAGGGCGCGGCAGCTCAACCAGCCGTTCCGCAAGCACGCCCGCACCGGCCGCCCGTGGGTGCTCTTCAAGTCGGCGATGACGCTCGACGGCAAGGTCGCCACCCGCACCGGCGACTCGAAGTGGATCTCCGGCGAGGCGTCGCGCCGCATGGCCCACCACTGGCGCGCAGAGTGCGACGCGGTGGCGGTCGGCATCGGCACCGCGCTGGCCGACGACCCGCTGCTCACCGCCCGCGTGGAAGGCGTCCACCGCCAGCCGCGCCGCATCATCTTCGACTCCGAGGCGCGCCTGCGGCTCGACTCGCAGCTCGTGCGCGGAGCAGGCGACATCCCGCTCACCGTCGTGATCTCGCGCGCGGCCCCGCGGCTGGCCGCCGACGCGCTCGAAGTCGCCGGTGCCGAGGTAATCGTCGCCACCGGCGAGAACGAGCCCGCCCGCGTGCGCAACGCGCTCAGCCAGATCGGCGCGGCCGGCATCACGTCGATCCTGCTCGAGGGCGGCCCGCACCTGGCGGGCGCGTTCCTCGACGCCGGCGAGCTCGACGAGATCCGCCTGTTCGTCGCTCCGGTCGTGCTCGGCGGCTCGCATGCGCGCGACCCGCTCGAAGGCGAGGGCGTCGAGCGCATCGCCGAGGCCACGCGCGCGCTGACGCTCGAGTGCGAGCGGGTGGCCGGCGACGTGCTGATCTCCGCGCGCCTGAAGGAGTGGTGACGGTGTTCACCGGGCTGGTCCAGGACCTCGGAACGGTCACGGCGGTCGACGCCTCGGACGACGGGGCGCGGCTGACCGTCGCCACCGGCCTCGAGCTCGCCGACGGCGACTCGGTCGCGGTGAACGGGGTCTGCCTGACCGCGACGGCGGTCGCGAACGGCGGCTTCAAGGCCGACGTAATGAACGAGACGCTGCGGCGCTCGTCGCTCGCCGGGCTGGGGGCGGGATCGAAGGTCAACCTCGAGCTGCCGCTGCGGGCGGCGGACCGGCTCGGCGGCCACTTCGTGCAGGGCCACGTCGACGGCGTCGGCGGAGTCTGGGACATGCGCGACGAGGGCTTCTCGCGCGTTGTGACGGTCGGCGTTCCGGCCGAGCTGATGCGCTATGTGGTCGAGAAGGGCTCGATCGCGATCGACGGCGTGTCGCTCACCGTGTCGGCGCTGGGCGACGACTGGCTGCAGGTCTCGCTGATCCCCGAGACGCTGGAGCGGACGATCCTCGGCGACGTGAGCGTCGGGCAGGCGGTCAACCTGGAGGTGGACGTGCTCGCGAAGTACATCGAGCGGCTGGCGGTGGTCCGGTGAGCCGCTTCGCGACGATCGACGAGGCGCTCGAGGACATCCGCGCCGGCCGGATGGTCGTCGTCTGCGACGACGAGGACCGCGAGAACGAGGGCGATCTCACGCTCGCCGCCCAGTTCGCCACGCCCGAGGCGATCAACTTCATGGCCAAGGAGGGGCGCGGGCTGATCTGCCTCGCGCTCACGCCCACGCGCTGCGACGAGCTGGGGCTCGACCTGATGGCGGCCAAGAACGAGTCGCCGTTCGAGACCGCGTTCACGGTCTCGATCGAGGCGCGCGAGGGCGTCACCACCGGCATCTCGGCGGCCGACCGCGCGCGCACGGTCCAGGTGGCGATCGACCCCGAGTCCGCGCCGCGCGACCTCGTCCAGCCCGGCCACGTCTTCCCGCTGAAGGCCAAGTCGGGCGGCGTGCTCGAGCGCACCGGCCAGACCGAGGCGGCCGTCGACCTCGCGCGGCTCGCCGGCCTGAACCCGGCCGGCGTCATCTGCGAAGTCATGAACGACGATGGCACGATGGCGCGCGTGCCCGACCTCGAGCGCTACTGCGAGCGGCACGGGCTGAAGATGATCACGGTCGCCGACCTGATCGCCTACCGGCGCCGGCACGACAAGCTCGTCGAGCGCGTGGTGACGACGCGGCTGCCGACCGCGTTCGGCGAGTTCGACGTCGTCGGCTACCGCTCGCTGGTCGACGACAAGCATCACGTCGCGATGGTCAAGGGCGAGGTCGCCGGCCAGCGCGACGTGCTCGTCCGCGTGCACTCGGAGTGCCTCACCGGCGACGTCTTCCACTCGCTGCGCTGCGACTGCGGCGAGCAGCTCGAGTCGGCGCTGGCGATGATCGAGAACGAGGGCCAGGGCGTGCTGCTCTACCTCGCCCAGGAGGGCCGCGGCATCGGCCTGCTCAACAAGCTCAAGGCCTACAACCTGCAGGACAAGGGGCTCGACACGGTCGACGCCAACCTCGAGCTCGGCCTGCCGGTCGACCTGCGCGACTACGGCATCGGCGCGCAGATCCTCTCCGACCTCGGCCTGAGCTCGATCCGCATCCTCACCAACAACCCCAAGAAGATCCGCGGCCTCGAGGGCTACGGCCTGTCCGTGACCGACCAGATCCCGATCCAGCATGCGCCCAACCCGCACAACGAGGCGTATCTGCGCGCCAAGCGCGACCGGCTCGGGCACTCGCTGCACCACCAGGGTCTCGCGCTCGACGAGGAGATGGTCCACGAGGAGCAGATCCATGACCGCGAGGCCGGCCGCGGGTGAGCGAGCGCTACGCGATCGCCGTCGGCCGCTTCTACGCCGAGCTGGCCGAGCGGCTCGTCGCGGGCGCCCAGCGCGCGTTCACCGAGGCCGGTAACGAGCCCGCCGACGTCTTCGACGTCCCCGGCGCGTTCGAGCTGCCGCTGGCCGCGCGCTACCTGGCGGACAGCGGGCGGTACGCCGGCGTGGCGTGCCTGGGCGCCGTCATCCGCGGAGAGACCGACCACTACGAGTACGTCTGCTCGGAGGCCGCCCGCGGGATCCAGGACGTGCAGCTGAGCACCGGCGTGCCGTGCGCGTTCGGGGTGCTGACGGTCGAGACCATGGACCAGGCGCTGGCCCGCACGGGCGGCGGCAAGCGCGACCAGGGGGAGCACGCCGCGCAAGCGGTGATGGCGCTCGCGGCGATGCGCGCGCAGCTCGATCGGTGATGCGCGCCCTGCTCGTCATCGTCGCGGCAACCGTCCTGGCGGCCGCGCTGCCCGCGGCCGCGAGCGCGGCGACGTGGAAGGGCAAGACCCGGCAGGGTCGCGGCGTGGTCGTCCAAACCGGCGACGACGGCAACGTCTCGCGCGTGCGGATCGGCTGGAAGGCCCGCTGCGAGAAGGGCCGGTACTCCAGCCAGACGCTGTTCCGCTCGCTCGACTCGGCGACGGCCACGGCCTTCGCGGACGAGGGCAGCTACCGCGGCCACCCGACGGGCTACCGAGCGCGGATCTGGGTGCACATCGTCGGCTCGCTGGACCTGGGCACCAGCGAATGGCGCGGCACCTTCAGGGTGCGGGTCCGTGTGACCGACAAGGACGGCGAGCGCGTGGACACGTGCCGCCTGAGCGGGCTGCGATGGTCCGCGGCGCCGGCGTGATCGCCGCTGTCCGCCGGCTCACGCGCCCGGCCTGAGGGCCGCGGCGTCGCGCAGCGCCGCGCGCACCGCCGCCAGCGCGGGGCGGCGGTCGGCGCCCTCGCGGGCCGCGGTGAAGACCGTGCGCGCGAGGTCGGCGCCGGCGACCGGCCGGGCGGCGACGCCGGCCGGCGCCCCGACGAGCGCGATCGCGGGCAGCAGCGTGACCGCCTCGCGGTGCTCGACGAGCGCGAGCAGCATCGACAGCTCGTTCGTGTGGTGGCGGACGCGCGGCTCGAAGCCGCCGTGCCCGTTGCAGACGCGGCGCGTGAGGTCGGCCATGCCGCCGCCCGGCTCGCCGACCGCCCACGGCGCGTCGTTGAGCCCGGCGAGATCGACCGGGCCGCCGGGCGCCGCGGCGGGGTGATCGACCGCCAGCGCGATCTGCACCGGCTCCTCGAACAGGTCCTCGCGGTCGAGCCCGGGCAGCCGCGGCCGCGGCGCGCCCGTCCACTCGTCGGCGAGCACGAGGTCGAGCTGGTGCGAGCGCAGCGCCTCGAGCGCCGGCTCGGGCTCGGCCTCGACGAGCCGCACCTGCACGCCGGGATGCGACTCGCGCAGCGCGCCCATGGCGGGCAGCAGCAGGTGCAGGCTCGCGGTCTGGAACGAGCCGACCACCACCTCGCCCTGCACGGCGCCGGCCGCCGCCACGGCGAGGTCGGCCTCGGCGCGCTCGACCGCGGTCAGCAACTGCTCGGCGTGGGCGGCGAGCACGAGCGCCGCGTCGGTCAGCCGCACGCGGCGGCCGGCGGGTTCGAACAGCGTGGTACCGGCTTCGCGCTCGAGCACGCCGAGCTGCTGGGACACCGTGGACGGGCTGTAGGAGAGCGCCTCGGCGACCGCGCTGACCGTGCCGCGGCGGTGCAGCTCGTGCAGGAGGCGGAGCCGGCGAAGGTCGAGCATCGTTCGAGATCATCGCATGATCATCGGCGAAGACTTCCGTTGCTCTCGATGCTTCCGCGGGCCATGATCGGGCCATGCGCGGTGCCCTCCTCTGCCTCCTCTCAGCCGCCTGCTTCGGCACGCTCGGGGTCTTCGGCAAGCTCGCGACCGACGCCGGCGCGAACATCCCGAGCCTGCTGCTCGTGCGCTTCGGGCTCGCCGCGGTGGCGTTCTGGCTGCTGCTGCGCGCGACCGGCGGGTGGGCGGGCCTGCGGCGGCTGCCGCGCCGCGTCGTCCTCGTCGGGCTCGGGCTGGGCGCCGCCGGCTACAGCCTGCAGTCCACGTTCTTCTTCGCCGCCATCGACCGCCTCGACGTGTCGCTGGTCTCGCTGCTGCTCTACACCTACCCCGCGTTCGTGACCGTGGCCGCGCTCGCGCTCGGCCGAGCCGAGCCGTCGCTGCGGATCGGCGTGGCGCTCGTGGTGGCGTCGGCCGGGCTCGCGCTCGTGCTGCTCGCGGCGGGGACCGGCGCCTTCGATCTCGCCGGCGCAATGCTCGCGCTGGCGGCGTCCGTGACGTACACCACGTACATCCTCATCTCGGACCGGATCATCGGCGCCGTCGACCCGTTCGCGCTCGCGACGCTCGTGCTCACCGGCGCCACCGCCAGCTTCGCGACGGTGGGGATCGCCACCGGCTCGCTGGACTTCGCGCTGCCCGCCGACGCGTGGCTGTGGCTGGCGCTGATGGCGCTCGTGAGCACGGTCATCGCGGTCTCGGCGTTCTTCGCCGGCCTGCGCCGCGTCGGCCCGTCGGAGGCGGCGATCCTGTCGACCTTCGAGCCGGTCGTCACGGTCGTGCTGGCGTTCCTCGTGCTCGGCGAGCGGCTCGCGCCCGCGCAGCTCGCCGGCGGCGCGCTCGTGCTCGGCGCGGTGGTCATGCTGCAGCTGCCCGCGCGGCGGCGGCGGGCCGCGGCTTCACGGGTGGCCCCGGCGCTGGCCGAGGCACGAACTTCGGGCATTTAGGGAGGCGGGTCCGGCCCGTCGCGAGGCGCCTGGCGAGTTCGCCTGCGTTATGCAGGTCAACTCGCCAGGGAGTCGCCGCCGCGGCCGATCCCGCCGCCTCCCTACCCAGCCGACGTTAGTCCTTCGGCTCCTTCGGGCCCTTCGCCTTCTTCGGCTTCTTCCCCTGCGCCTTGTCGAGCTCGGCCTTGACCTCACCCGAGCTGTTGTCGCCGTACTCGTCGAGCCGGCGCTGCAGATACTGGACCGCCTCGTCGCCGCGGCCGAGCCCGTTGAGCGCGGCGCCGATCTCGAACAGCGCGTAGCCGCACGGGTCGAGCGCCTTTGTGTCGCCGCAGGCCTGCAGCGCCTGCGTGGAGGCGTTGAGCGCGGTCTCGTAGTCGCCGGCGTGGCGGGCGTTGAAGCCCTGGAGCTGCAGCCTGTGGGCGGCGGCGAGGTCCGGACCCGACGTGGGGGTCGTGTCGGGCGACGGCGTTGCGGTGGCCGTAGCGGTCGCCGTCGCCGTCGCGGTGCGCTCGGCGCTCGCGGTCGGCGTCGGGGTGGACTCGCGCTTGCGCGGCTTGCTCGGCTGCTGGCTGTCGGCCTGGGTGCCGCCGTCCGGACGGCCGTTGTCGCCGCCCGAGAGCAGGACGAAGCCGAGCACGGCGATCAGCAGCAGCCCGGCCAGGCCGGCGAGCAGCGGCGCGCCGTTGCGGCGATGCGGGCCGTCGGTGCCGGTCGCGCCGCCAGGCGCGGCCGGCGGCTCCCCGCCGGCGCCGACCGCCGCGGGAGCCTCGGTGGCGCCCGTCGGGGCCATCGCCCGGGTCGCCTCGGTCGGCGGCCGCGCGGAGCCCATCGCGCGGTCGAGCGCGTCGACCATCGCGGTCGCGCTGGCCCAGCGCTCGCCCGGGTCCTTGGCCATGCCGCGCTCGAGCACCCCGTCGACGCCGCGCGGGAGCGACGGGTCGCGCTCGGTGGCCAGCGGCGGCGCGTCCTCGACGTGGGCGCGCGCCTGGGCGGCGAAGTGCTCGGCCTGGAACGGCTTGGCGCCGGTCAGCAGCTCGAACGCCACGACGGCGAGCGCATAGCGGTCCGACGCCGGCGTGGCCGCCTCGCCGACCGCCTGCTCGGGCGAGATGTAGGCGGCGGTGCCGAGCACCTGGCCGGTCGCGGTGAGCTGGTCCTCCATCGCCAGGCGGGCGATGCCGAAGTCGGCGATCGCGAGCCGGTCGCCGTCGTCGAGGAGCAGGTTGCCGGGCTTGATGTCGCGGTGCACGACGCCCGCCCCGTGGGCGGCGTCGAGCGCGCCGGCGGCCTCGCGCAGCCAGCGCAGGGCGGTCTCGTCGGCGATCGCGCGGCCGGCCTTCAGCCGCTCGCCGACCGTGCCGCCGCGCATCAGCTCCATAACCATGAAGGCGCGGCCGTCGTGCTCGCCGACGTCGTAGATCGTCACGACGTGCGGATGCGAGGAGAGACCCGCCGCGGCCCGCGCCTCGCGCTCGAAGCGGCGCCGCGCGCGGTCGTCCTCGGACAGGTGCGAGGCGAGCACCTTGACCGCCACGGAGCGGCCGAGCAGCTCGTCGTGGGCTTCCCACACGCCCGCCATCCCGCCGTTCGCGATGTGACGCACGATGCGGTAGCGATCGGGCAGGGAGATACGAGCCGGGCTGACCGGAGGCACCCGTTAGACGGTACCCAACCGGTGTGGCCGCTATGCTTTCGCGCCCGATGGCCCGTATCTGTCACTCCTGCGGAAAGCGCCCTGCGTTCGGTCAGAGCCGGTCGCACTCGATGGTCGCCACCAAGCGGCGGTTCGACGCCAACCTGCAGAAGGTCCGCATCAGTGAGGGCGGGGCTCCAAAGCGCGTGTACGTCTGCACGCGCTGCCTGAAGGCCGGCAAGGTCACCAAAGCCTGAGCCGCAGCGCCGGCGGCGGCGACGATCCACATCGTGGCTGACCCAAGTCTCATACGCTTCCGCGCTGTCGTCGAGGGCGCACTCGCCGAGTTGGAGACACGTCGGCGGGAGGTCAACGACCTCAACGTCTTCCCGGTCGCCGACGGCGACACGGGCGACAACATGGCGCTCACGCTGCGCGCCGTGCTCGACGAGCTGGACCGCCTGTCGGCCCAGGGCGACATCGACGAGATCGGGCGCGACGAGATCGTCGACTCCGTGGCCCGCGCGGCGCTGCTCGGCGCCCGCGGCAACTCCGGCGTCATCCTTAGCCAGCTGCTGCGCGGCGCGGCCGAGGAGCTGATCTCCCGCCCCGGCGAGCTGATCGACCCGGTGCTCGTCGCGGCCGCGATGGCCCGCGCCGCCGAGCGCGCCTACGGGTCCGTGCGCGAGCCGGCCGAGGGCACGATCCTCACGGTCGTGCGCGAGATGGCGGCACGCGTCGCGTCCGACATCGCGCACATGGAAGAGCCGCGCCTGCTGCACCACGTCGACGACGACACCCAGAACGCGCTGATCGCCGGCGTGCTCGAGAACGCGCTGCGCTCCGGCGAGCTGTCGGTGGCCCGCGGCCCCGAGCTGCTGCCGATCCTGCGTGAGGCGGGGGTCGTCGACGCCGGCGGCTACGGCCTCACCGTGATGCTGGCCGGCGTGATCGCCGCGCTGCGCGGCAGCGCGGCGCCGGAGCTGGCCCACCACTCGCCCGCGCGCATCACGCATCCGCAGCACGAGTCCTCGACGTTCCGCTACTGCACCAACTTCGCGGTCACCGGCGAGAACCTCGACCCGGCCCAGTGGAACGACCCGCTGGAGCGGTTCGGCGACTCCGTGCTCGTCGTCGGCGACAGCCACACGCTCAAGGTCCACCTGCACACCGACGAGCCCGAGCGCGTGACCGCGCTGTTCGCGGAGATCGGCGAGCTGTCGCACCTCGACGTCGCGAACATGACCGAGCAGGTCGCCGACCGCACCGAACGCCTCGCCGAGGCGATCGAGACCTGCGGCGTGCTCGCCGTTGTCGCGGGAGCGGGCGTGCGCGAGCTGTTCGAGAGCGTCGGCGCCGTCGCGCTCGACGGCGGCGGCACGCTGAACCCGTCGACCTACGAGCTGCTTGCCGGCATCCACGACGTCCCCGCCGAGGAGGTCGTCGTGCTCCCGAACTCGCCGAACGTGATCATGGCCGCCGAGAAGGCCGCCGAGCTCGCCGAGAAGTCCGTCCACGTGCTCGCCTCGCGCTCGATGCAGGCCGGCCTCATCGCCGCCGTCGCGCTCGACTCGTCGCGCGGCTCCAAGGACAACGCCGAAGCCATGCGGGCCGCGCTCGCCAACATCCGCACCGGCGCCGTCACCGGCGCCGCGCGCGACGACGCCGAGGGCCGCTTCCGCCGCGGCGAGGCCGTCGGGTTCATCGACGAGCAGCTCGTGGCGTGGGGCGAGCCGGGGGAGACGCTCGAGGTCGTGCTCGGCGAGCTGGGCCGCGAGGCCGAGCTGCTGACGCTGATCGAGGGCGACGGCGCCCCGATGGACGGCGACACGGTCGCGGGCCTCGCGCCCGGCGGCGTCGACGTCGAGTACTCGCGCGGCGACCAGCCGGCGTACTGGTGGCTCATCGCTGCCGAGTAGCCGACCGGTCCCCAGATCATCATTAACGGCCGTGCCGACGGCCTTCGCCAGCTCCGACCCGCTGCCGGACGACGACCTGCACGCCGTCGGCCCGCCGCGCTACCCGCGGCCGTCGCGCCTGGCCACGCCGCTCGACGTCAAGCCCGCGAAGGCCGCCGCCGGCGCCGAGCGGCTCGGGCTGCTGACGATCGGCGACCTGCTCGAGCACCTGCCGCGCGACCAGCAGGAGGCGAGGACGATCGTCGAGCTGACGGCGGGGGAGACCGCCACCGTGGTCGTCGAGGTGCGCTCGATCACGAGCCGGCCTGTGCGCCGGCGCGGCATGAAGCCGCTGGTGGAGGCGGTGGTGGCCGACGAGACCGGCACGATGAAGGTCGCGTTCTTCAACCAGCCGTGGCTGCAGCGCAAGTACAAGCCCGGTACGCGGCTGCTGCTCAGCGGCAAGTACGAGGGCCGCAACCGCTTCCGCGTGCAGGGCCACGCCGAGTCGGCCGAGGCGGTTGGCGCGCTCACCTCCGACGTCGCCACCTATCCGGCCACCGACGGCCTGTCCTCGACCCAGATCCTCGCGCTCGTGCGCCAGTGGCAGGGCGCTGCCTACGAGGCGCTGGAGCCGCTGCCGGCGCGGCTGCGCGCGCGCGACCGGCTGCCCGACCGCGCCGGCGCGCTGCTCGCCGCCCATTTCGGCGATCACGAGGCGGGCCGCGGCCGGCTCGCCTACGAGGAGATGCTGCTGCTGCAGATCGCGCTGCTGCGCCGGCGCGCCCGCCGCCGCGAGGGCGCCCGCGCCGAGGCGCTCGATCCACCGGGCGACATCACGGCTCGCTGGCTCGCCGAGTCGCTCCCGTTCGCGCCGACCGGCGACCAGCGCAAGGCGATGGAGACGATCGACGCCGAGCTCGAGCGCGACCGCCCGATGCAGCGGCTGCTGATGGGCGAGGTCGGCTCCGGCAAGACCGTGGTGGCGCTGTACGCGATGCTGCGGGCGGTCGAGTCCGGCGCCCAGGCGGCGTTGATGGCGCCGACCGAGACGCTCGCCGAGCAGCACTTCGCGACCCTCCAGACGCTGATGCCGGGCGAACTCGTGCAGGCGGCGCTGCTCACCGGGTCCACGCCCGGCGGCCGCCGCGCCGACCTCCTCGGCAAGCTCGCCTCGGGCGAGCTGAAGCTGCTCGTCGGCACGCACGCGCTGATCGAGGAGGCCGTGGAGTTCGACCGGCTGGCGGTCGTCGTGGTCGACGAGCAGCACCGCTTCGGCGTCAACCAGCGCCGCGCGCTTGACCGCAAGGCGCCGGACGGGCTCGCGCCGCACGTGCTCCACATGACCGCCACGCCGATCCCGCGCACGCTCGCGCTCACCGCGTACGGCGACCTCGACGTGACCGTGCTGCGCGAGCTGCCGGCCGGCCGGCGCCCGATCACCACGTATGTCTGCGCCACCGAGAACGAGCGCACGCGGGCGTATGAGCGGATCCGCGAGGAGCTGCGCGCCGGGCGCCAGGCGTTCGTCGTCTGCCCGCTGGTCGAGGAGTCCGAGGCGCTGCAGGCGCGGGCGGCGACCGCCGAGTACGAGCGGCTGCAGGCCGGCGAGCTGCGCGACTTCGAGGTCGTGCTCCTGCACGGCCAGATGCGCCCGCGCGAGAAGCAGGAGGCGATGGCGGCGTTCGCCGCCGGCGGCGCCGACGTGCTCGTCGCCACGACAGTGATCGAGGTCGGCATCGACGTCCCGAACGCGACCGTGATGCTCGTCGAGGACGCCGACCGCTACGGCATCTCGCAGCTGCACCAGCTCCGCGGGCGCGTCGGGCGCGGCGAGCACGAGTCGCTGTGCCTGCTGTTCGGGCCGAAGGAGTCGGCGCGGCTGCGCGCGCTCGCTCAGCACCGCGACGGGTTCAAGCTCGCGGAGATCGACCTCGAGCTGCGCGGCGAGGGGGAGATGCTCGGCACGCGCCAGTCGGGCATCCAGGCGTTCCGCTTCGCCCGCCTGCCCGAGGACGTCGAGCTGCTCGAGCGGGCCCGCATGCGCGCCCGCTCGATCCTCGACGAGGACCCGGA